>CADAAM010000041.1 GCA_902785905.1 Oscillospiraceae bacterium
TTTTTTCTACAAATGGAAAGGAAAGACAGCATGAGCAAAAAGTACGTTTATCTCTTCTCCGAAGGCAATGCAAGCATGCGTGAGCTGCTCGGCGGCAAAGGCGCCAACCTCGCCGAGATGAGCCACATCGGCCTGCCCGTCCCCCAGGGCTTTACCATCACCACTGAAGCCTGCACCCAGTACTATGAGGACGGTCGTCAGATCAACGACAGCATCATGGCGGAGATCATGAAGAATGTCGAGATCATGGAGCAGATCAACGGCAAAAAGTTCGGCGATCTCCAGAATCCCCTGCTGGTCTCCGTACGCTCCGGCGCCCGCGCCTCCATGCCCGGCATGATGGACACCATCCTCAACCTCGGCCTGAACGACGACGTCGTCGCGGCCATGATCGCCGGCAACCCCGATCCCAAGTTCGAGCGCTTTGTCTATGACTCCTACCGCCGCTTTATTCAGATGTTCTCCGACGTTGTCATGGAGGTCGGCAAGAAGTACTTTGAGCAGCTGATCGACAAGATGAAGGAAGAGAAGGGCGTCACCTATGACGTCGACCTCACTGCCGCCGACCTCAAGGAGCTGGCCGAGCAGTTCAAGGCCGAGTACAAAAACCAGATCGGCGAGGACTTCCCCTCCGATCCCGTTGTCCAGCTCAAGGAGGCCATCCGCGCCGTCTTCCGTTCCTGGGACAACCCCCGCGCCAACTACTACCGTCAGCAGAACGACATCCCCTATTCCTGGGGCACCGCCGTCAACGTCATGCCGATGGTCTTCGGCAACCTCAACGAGAACTCCGGCACCGGCGTCGCCTTCACCCGCGACCCCGCCACCGGTGAGAAGAAGCTCATGGGCGAGTTCCTCACCAACGCCCAGGGCGAGGACGTCGTGGCCGGCGTCCGCACCCCGATGCCCATCGTCTGCGCCCTGCTCGAGGATCACTACCGCGACATGCAGGACATGGAGTTCACCGTCGAGAACGGCAAGCTCTACATGCTCCAGTGCCGCAACGGCAAGCGCACCGCGCAGGCCGCGCTGAAGATCGCCTGCGACCTGGTGGACGAGGGCATGATCGACGAGAAGCAGGCCGTCCTGATGATCGAGCCGCGCAACCTCGACACCCTGCTCCACCCCCAGTTTGACGCCAAGAGCCTCCAGGCCGCCACACCCATCGGCAAGGGTCTGGGCGCTTCCCCCGGCGCCGGCGCCGGCAAGATCGTCTTCTCCGCTGAGGACGCCAAGGCCTGGGCCGCGAAGAAGGAAAAGGTCGTTCTGGTCCGTCTCGAGACCAGCCCCGAGGATATCGAGGGCATGGCCGCAGCCCAGGGCATTCTGACCGTGCGCGGCGGCATGACCAGCCACGCGGCCGTCGTTGCCCGCGGCATGGGCAAGTGCTGCGTCTCCGGCTGCGGCGAGATCAAGATGGACGAGGAGAACAAAAAGTTCGAGCTCGCGGGCAAGGTCTACCATGAGGGCGACTGCATCTCCATCGACGGATCCACCGGCGCGATCTATGACGGCCTCATCCCCACGGTCGACGCCTCCATCGCCGGCGAGTTCGGCCGCATCATGACCTGGGCCGACAAGTACCGCCGTCTCGAGGTCCGCACCAATGCCGACACCCCGCGCGACGCCGCCAAGGCTGTCGAGCTGGGCGCTCAGGGCATCGGCCTGACCCGTACTGAGCATATGTTCTTTGAGGGCGACCGCATCGCCGCCCTGCGCGAGATGATCTGCTCCGACACCAAGGAGGAGCGCGTCGCCGCCCTGTCCAAGCTCGAAGTGATGCAGCAGGGCGACTTTGAGGGCATCTACGAGGCCATGCAGGGTATGCCTGTCACCATCCGCTATCTGGATCCCCCCCTCCACGAGTTCGTGCCCACTGAGGAAGAGGACATCAAGGCCCTCGCCGATACCCAGGGCAAGAGCGTCGACGAGATCAAGAATATCATCTCCTCCCTGCACGAGTTCAACCCCATGATGGGTCACCGCGGCTGCCGTCTGGCCGTCACCTACCCGGAGATCGCCGAGATGCAGACCGCCGCCGTCATCAAGGCCGCGCTGGCTGTTCAGGCCCGTCACCCCGAGTGGAAGCTGCGGCCCGAGATCATGATCCCGCTGGTGGGCGAGGTCAAGGAGCTCAAGTACGTCAAGGACGTGGTTGTGGCTACCGCCGACAAGATCATCAAGGAAGCCGGTTCCGACATGAAGTACCTGGTCGGCACCATGATCGAGATCCCGCGTGCCGCTCTGACCGCCGATGAGATCGCCACCGAGGCTGAGTTCTTCTCCTTCGGCACCAACGACCTGACCCAGATGACCTTCGGCTTCAGCCGCGACGACGCCGGCAAGTTCCTCAAGTCCTACTATGACGCCAAGATCTACGAGAGCGATCCCTTCGCCCGCGTCGATCAGAAGGGCGTCGGCAAGCTCGTGAAGATGGCTGCGACCATGGGCCGCGCCACCCGCCCCGACATCCACCTCGGCGTCTGCGGCGAGCATGGCGGCGATCCCTCCTCTGTCGAGTTCTTCCACAAGGTCGGCCTGGACTATGTGTCCTGCAGTCCCTTCCGCGTTCCCATCGCCCGTCTCGCCGCCGCCCAGGCCGCGATCAAGGACGAGAAGGCCAAGGAGGCCGCCCTCAAGGCCGCCCAGGCTGAGGCCAACGCCAAGGTCGACGCTGCCAAGGCCGCTCTGAGAGACGCCACCGACAAGCTGACCTCCATCGCCAGCGACGCCAGCGCCGAGCTGGCCGACATCGCCCAGGCGGGCTTCAAGTCCCTGCTCGCCGGCTGGGAAGAGGCCAAGAAGACCTTCGGCGAGAACCGCAAGTAAGTATTGTCCCCCCTGCAAGGGGAGGTGCCCGAAGGGCGGAGGGGTTAACCCCTCAGTCATGGCCTCGCGTGAGAACGGCCATGACAGCTCCCCTTTCGGGGGAGCCGAGTAAACCATATAGCAAAAGCCGCGTCCCGATTTCGGGGCGCGGCTTTTGCCTGCCATTTTATATAAAGTTGTATAATATGCGTTGCCATCAAATAATAAGCGTGTTATAATCCAAACAATCACTAACACTAAAAAACTGAAAGGAGCAGCGTTATGGACAACAATCGCAGTTCGTTCGGGAGCAACTTCGGCTTCCTGATGGCGGCCATCGGCTCGGCGGTCGGCCTGGGAAATATCTGGGGCTTCCCTTACAAGATGGGGAAGAGCGGGGGCTTCACCTTCCTGCTCGTCTACCTGCTGCTGGCGGTCTTCGTCGGCTTCATCATCATGGTCAGCGAGCTGGCCATCGGCAGAAAAACGAGACTCAGCCCCATCGACGCCTACCGCGCGGTTTCGCAGAAATACAGGTGGATCGGCTGGCTTGCCGTCGCGGCTCCGTTTCTGGTCATGAGCTTCTACGCCGTGCTGGGCGGCTACGTTTTACAGTACATGTCCCTGAACCTGGCGGAGCTCAGCTTCGGCCTGAGCAATATCTTCAGCCAGCAGATCACGGGCACGGCCACCTTCGGCGCGATGCTCACCAACCCCTTCGGCTGCTTCTTCTTCACGCTGCTGTTCATGGTCATCTGCATGGTGATCGTCATGGGCGGCGTCTCGGGCGGCATTGAGCGCTTCAACAAGGTCGGTATGCCGGCCCTGGCTGTGATGCTGCTGATCGTCATTGTGCGTTCGCTCACGCTTCCCAACGCCGTCGAGGGCCTCAAATTCATGTTTGTGCCCGGTTACGCGGTCAAGGGCGGCTTTGTTGAGGAAATGCCCGGCCTGATCTCCGTGCTCGGCACGGCGGGCGGACAGATGTTCTTCTCCCTGTCGCTGGCCATGGGCGCGATTTTGACCTACGGCTCCTACCTCGGAAAAGAGGAGAACCTGGTCAGCAACTCGATCACCATTGTCGCGGCCGATACCCTGATCGCCATTATGGCGGGCATCGCCGTTATCCCCGCGGCGGTGGCCAACGGCATCAACAACGGCGTCCCGGTCAATGAGATCGCCCTCAACGGACCGAAGCTCCTGTTCGTCACGCTGCAGGACGTGTTCTCCAACATGGGCAAGGCGGGCCCCCTTTTCGGCGTGATCTTCTATCTGCTCGTCCTGCTGGCCGCCATCTCCTCCGCTATCTCTCTGATGGAGGCGGTCGGCGCGCACTGGATCGATATGGACCTCAAGGCGGGCAAGGGCGACACCCGCAAGAGGATCACCCTCATTGTCTCCATCCTGATCACGGCGGCGGCACTGATCGTGGCCGTGGACGGACTCGGCTCCAACAACATCCACCCGGCGGCGCTCATGGGCATCACGGGCCCTGTTCCGGATGTGATTGCCGACTGGCTCGACTTCATGGACTGCTGGTCCGAGGGTATCGCTATGCCCCTCGGCGCCATGCTGATGGCCCTGATGATCGGCTGGGAACTCAGCCCGGATCTTGTCCTGGAGGAAGTGGGCCACGGGAACCATTCCCCCTTCTTTGCAAAGTTCTACTCGGTCTGCATCCGCTATGTCGCGCCGGTAGTGATGGCGTTCGTACTGGCAGGTCAGATGATCGGCTTCTTCGGCGGCCCGGAGGCGCTGTGGTATGTGGTGGCCTTTGTGAGCCTCGCCGCCTTTGCGGGCTTTACCCTTGCCGGGCGGAAAAAAGCGGAATAAGAATACAGGCGCCGCGTCCCGGGCCCGGGGCGCGGCCCTCTCCTGATTATGAACATAGAAGGAAGTGAACGCAATGGAGGGAATTTATCGTCGGCTGGCCCGTTCCGGGGCGCAGGATTTGACGATCGGGATTCTGACGCTGATCTTCGGCGTGACCGTCGGCGTACTCAACATCGTCAACGGCGGAAAGCTCCTGCGCCAGCTCAGGGAGCTGAAGTAAATCATACTGGTCTCCCAAAAAAACGGCTTAAAGCCGTTTTATAGCGCCAAAGGCGTGTCGGAGACCTATGAGACGTGTTTTGTGCCCAAGGGCACAAAACCGGCAGCGCGTTTCGCGCGATGCATATTCGTTAAAACGAGCCGTTTTAACGAAAAACAGTATCAAACAACAAAACAGCCTCTCCCCGGATTCGTTCGGGGAGAGGCGTTGTCGTTTATTCAGCTGCTCTCTTTTTCGTTCAGCACCCAGGGGACGCGCTCGGAGGCGCAGGGCTCGCCGCGCAGGTGGCGGAACAGGAGCTCGGCAGCCATGCGGCCCACATTGTGCTGCGCATGGGAGAGAGAGGTGATGCGCGGCGTGGACATCTCGCTGAAGGGGCTGTTGTCGAAGCTCACCACGGCGACATCGCCGGGGACGGAGAGACCGAGCCGCATCAGGCAGGAGATCAGCCGCGCCGCAATCTCATCGTTGTAGCAGACGACGGCGGTGCAGGAGGCGAGAAACTCCGCTGTCCAGGCCGGGTCAAAGCCCTCATGCAGATAGCGCTCCTTCTGCTCATTGCCGTACCAGTGGATGTTCTTGTCTTCCAGGGGCAGCCCCAGCTCCTGCATGGCATCGAGAAAGCCGACAAAGCGCTCGCGGCCCTGGATATCGTCGTACTTAAAAATCCCGGCGATCTTGCGGTGGCCCTTGTTATACAGATACTCCACCAGCATGCGCCCGCCTGCGGCATTGTCGTCCAGGACGGAGAGTGTTTCGGGCAGCTCCTCATAATTACAGTGCATGAAGACGAGGGGGATGCCCTTCTCCATCAGCTTCTGGTAGAGCTTGATATTCGGATTGGGCAGGCCGGTCTTCGTCCCTTCCACAAGGATGCCGTCAAGCTGATCCATCTCCAGCAGGGTCAGGAGGATGCGCCGCTCATTTGCAAACTGGTTCTGCGTGGCAAAGAGGAGGGGAGCGCTGTTGTTCTCCGAGCACACCGTCTCAATCTCGCGCAGGATGCTGGGGAAGATGTAGTCGCTGATGTAAGTGGTGACAACCGCGATGGACAGCCGCCGCCGTGGCGTATTGTCCTTGCGCTCGCGGATATGTGAGCCGCTGCCCTGCCGGCGGTCGATCAGCCGCTCCGTCTCCAGAAGGGAGAGGGCCTGACGCACGGTCTGGCGGCTCACCTGAAACTGGGCGCAGAGAGCCTGCTCTGTGGGGAGAGTTTTCTGATACGTCCCGTCCAGAATACAGCCCCGCAGGGCTTCTGCCACGATCTGATACTTTGGATTCATAAGCGGGCTCCTGTCTCCGGGCGGCGCGAAACCGACCGGGAACTCGTCATGATTTTCCAACAATTCATGCGCACCGACAAATTTGCGGGTGCACGCGAAATCGTCTGTATGATCTGTAAGGAAGTATACCCGAATTGCGGACAATGTTCAATACAAATCTTCCCATCGCACGCGAGAATTGACGGGTTGTCTGCCCTGATTGGGCTCAGATTATGCAAAGCAACGAAAGAATGAGAGGCCCATAAAAGGAGAAAAAAGTTCTGGAATTGTGAAGTTTTTAATTATTGAAAAGAGAAAGCCGAAATTTGTACTTAAACGATTACGGAATGAAAAATATTTGTATTGTATAAGGGGGAGAAAGTGACGCATTGTGCGTACAACTATTGATTTTTTAACCAAAAGGCGCTATCATGTTAATCGAAGGTCCGGTAAAGACCATGAAAAAGATCCTTGCACTTGCCATCGTTCTGGTTATGATCGCTTCCCTGAGCGTCGCCGCCTATGCGGATGACGTGAAGGTTGCCTTCTCCCAGATCGGCCAGGAATCCGACTGGCGTACCGCCAACACCGACAGCATCAAAGGTACGATCGAAGCGCACGACGGCTGGACTCTGATTTATGATGACGCTCAGCAGAAGCAGGAAAACCAGATCAAGGCTCTGCGCAACTTCATCACCCAGGGCGTTGACTACATCCTCTTCACCGGCGTTGTTGAGACCGGCTGGGACGAAGTCCTTGCTGAGGTCAACGAAGCTGAGATCCCCCTGATCCTGATCGACCGTATGCCCGACTGCGCGGACAAGATCGACTACGTCGCTGCTTTCGGCGGTGACTTCGTCGAAGAGGGTCGCCGTCAGGTCGCGTGGGCCGGCGAGTATCTCAAGAGCATCGGCCGCGGCGATGAGGAGGTCGCTGTTGCCATCATGGAAGGCACCACCGGTTCCGGCGCTCAGGTCGGCCGTACCGAGGGCAACCTGGCTGCTCTGAAAGAGTACCCCAACATGAAGCTCGTCGCTCAGCAGTCCGGCAACTTCACCCGTACCGAGGGTCAGGCTGTTATGGAAGCTTGGCTGAAGTCCGTTGACAAGATCGACGTCCTGATCGTCCAGAATGACGACATGGGTCTCGGCGCCATCGACGCCATCAAGGCCGCCGGCCTTGTTCCCGGCAAGGACATCATCATTGTCGGCTGCGACTCCGTCAAGGCTGCGTTCGAAGCCATCGTCGCCGGTGAGATGAACGCCACCATCGAGTGCACCCCGCTCTACGGTCCCTTCGTTGAGAAGACCATCGAGGATCTCGAGGCCGGCAAGACCTTTGAGAAGACCATCCTCCACCCCGAAGAGGGCGTGTATGACTGCGTCGGCGGTATCGACCTCGGCACTGTCACCTCTGTCCTCGCTGCCGACGTGATCGACAGCCGCGTGTATTAATCCAACCCGCAACCCATAACGCAATATCCTGAATTTTTGGGGCTGGCGCTCAGCCGGCCCCTTTTTCAAGGGCGGACGGCGCCTATAGCCTTCCGCCCTTGCTTCGTAAGGAGGAATTCGTTTGCCGGAACACAGCTTACTTGAAATGAAAGGCATTGAAATCCAGTTCCCTGGCGTAAAGGCCCTGGACAAGGTCGACTTTTCTCTCAGGGCGGGGGAGATCCATGCGCTGCTCGGAGAAAACGGCGCGGGAAAAAGCACGCTGGTCAAATGCCTGACGGGCGTCCACCATATGGACGCCGGCACCATACTCTTTGACGGAAAAGAGATCAGACCGACGAGCCCGCAGGATGCGTACACCATGGGCATTTCGACGGTCTACCAGGAGATCAACCTGTGCCCGAACCTGACGGTGGCGGAGAACATCTTTGTCGGGCGCCAGCCGATGAAACACGGCACGATCAACTGGAAAGAAATCAATAAGAGAGCCCGAGAGCTGATGTCAAGATTCCACATGGATATTGACGTGACGCGCCCATTAAATAATTACTCCACCGCCATTCAGCAGATGGTGTCGATCGCGCGCGCGGTCGATATCGACGCGAAGATCCTGATCCTGGACGAGCCGACTTCCTCTCTGGACGACAACGAGGTCAAGCTCCTGTTCGACGTGATGAACGAACTCAAGGCGGAAGGCATGGGGATCATCTTCATCACCCACTTCCTGGATCAGGTGTTCGCCGTCTGCGACAGATTGACCATCCTGAGAAACGGCAACCTTGTCGGCACTTACGACATCAAGGGCATCTCCAAGCTGGAGCTTGTCACCATGATGATCGGCAAGGATATGGATGTGATCTTCAACCTCAAGCGGGCAGAGGTCGCCAAGGACGCGCCTGAGATGCTCAAGGCGGAGAACCTCGGCGCTCCCGGCCAGATCCAGAACGTGAATCTGACAGTCAAAAAGGGCGAGCTGATGGGTTTTGCCGGCCTTCTCGGCAGCGGACGCACGGAGACGGCGGAGCTGATCTTCGGCAAGGTTGCGGCAACAGAAGGAACCGAGTCCATCAACGGCAAGCCCGTCTCCATCAAGAAGCCGATCGACGCGATCAACGCCAAGCTGGCCTTCTGCCCGGAGGACAGAAAGCGCGACGGCATCATCGGGGATCTCTCCATCCGCGAGAACATAGCCCTGGCCCTGCAGGCGAAGAGAGGGTTCCTGCACCCGATCTCCATGCAGGAGCAGAACGAGATGGCCGACAAATATATCAAGCTGCTCTCGATTGCCACGCCGAACGCGGAAAAGAAGATCGGCGAGCTCTCCGGCGGCAACCAGCAGAAGGTTATCCTGGCCCGCTGGATGGCGACGCATCCGGATCTGCTGATCCTGGACGAGCCGACGCGCGGCATCGATATCGGCGCGAAGGCCGAGATCCAGCGCCTGATGCTGGAGATGTGCGGCGAGGGCGTCTCGGTCATCTTCATCAGCTCGGAGCTGGATGAGATCATCCGCTGCTCCAACCGCATCGTCGTCATGCGCGACAGAAAGCAGGTCGGCGTGGTGGAGGGTGAGGGCTGCACGCAGCAGACGATCCTCAACATCATTGCCAACGGAATGCAGGAGGACGCGACAGCATGAAAAAGAAACAGTTTAATTTATCCAGCATCATGCAGTCAAAGATCACCTGGGCGGTTGTGGCCGAGCTGCTGATCCTGCTGGTCTGCTTTATCATCCGGCCGGATTTCTTCTCCATCAAGTATCAGCCGGCGACGGGCATGCTCTACGGCAGTCTGATCGACATTCTCAATCGCTCGGCCGAGATCACCATCATCGCTATGGGCATGACGCTTGTCATCGCGCTGGCCGGCACCGATCTGTCCGTCGGCTCTCTTGTGGCACTCAGCGGCGCCCTGGCGCTGAAGTTTCTCCGCTGGGACGTGCTGGTCTACAATACCCCCGGCGACTATACGGTCAAGCCCTTTATCCTGGTCATCCTGGTTCCGCTCGCGGTCTGCACGCTGCTGGGCCTCTTCAACGGCTTTATGATCTCCCGCATCGGCATGCAGCCCATCATCGCAACGCTGATTCTGATGGTCTGCGGGCGCGGCCTTGCCCAGATCGTGACCAACGGCAAGCAGTTCACCACGCTCTATTCCCCCTTCCGCGTGATCGGGCAGGGGAGCTTCCTCTTCCTGCCGATGCCGATCATCATCACCATTGTGGTGGTGGCCGCCGTATCCCTGTTCGTGCGCAAGACCGCCTTCGGCACGATGGTGGAATCGGTGGGCATCAACCCGAGCGCCAGCCGCCTGAGCGGTATCGACTCCAAGCGCATCATTATGATCTGCTTTGCGCTGACCGCTTTCCTCTCCGGCATCGCGGGCCTCATCATGGCCAGCCGCGTCATGTCGAACGACTCCAACAACTTCGGCATCAACTTTGAGATGGACGCCATCCTGGCCGTCGTCATCGGCGGCACAAACATGGCGGGCGGCAAGTTCAGCCTTGCGGGCACGGTGATCGGTTCGATCATCATTCGCACCATCGTCACCTTTGTCTACTACTTCGGCATCGTCTCGGAGGCGACCATGGCCTTCAAGGCCCTGATCATCATCCTGGTCATTGTGCTCCAGTCCGAGCCTGTCCGCCAGAGGATGTCCAAGGTCGGAAAGAAGAAAGTGAAAGGGGGCGCCGTCCATGCCTGAGAGACTCCCCGAACGGCGGCAGAGCCTTGCCAGCCGCCTGCTGAAGCCCCAGTATATCATGGTGTACGCCACCATCGGTATCTTTATCCTGATCTATATCTACGGCGCGATCCGGTTCGGCGACATCGGCTTTACAACGGTGCGCACCTTCGTCAATATGTTCAAGGACAACGCCTACTACGGCATCTCCGCGGTCGGCATGACGATGGTTCTGATCACCGGCGGCATTGACCTGTCGGTTGCCTCCATCGCCTGCCTCACGGGCATGATCGTGGCCTACGGTACCTCCGTGATGGGCTATCACCCCGCCGTGTGCATGCTGGTGGCCCTCGTGGTCGGTGTCGGACTCGGCCTTCTCCAGGGCGCTGCCATCCACTTCCTGAACGTCCCGCCCTTCATCACAACGCTGGCCGGCAACTTCCTCGCCAGAGGCGTGTGCTCGCTGATCAGCCGGGAGTCGATCTCCGTCTCCCACCCGATGATCGACAAGCTCGCGGGCTGGAAATGGTATCTCAAGACCTATTCCGACGGAGAGTGGGTGAAGATCAAACCGATCGCGTTCATCAACGTGAACCTCTTCGTCTTTCTGATCATGATCGTGATCGGCATCTTCATTCTGCACCGCACCAGGTTCGGCCGGAACATCTACGCCATCGGCGGCAACGAGCAGAGCGCCAAGCTCATGGGCCTCCCCGTCGGCCGGACAAAGATCATGGTCTACGGCTTCAACGGCTTCTGCAGCGTCCTGGCCGGCCTGGCCTATCTGCTGGAGGTCAAGAGCGGCTGGAACCTCGCCCTCAACGGCGGCGAGCTGGAGGCGATCTCCTGCGCAGTCATCGGCGGCACGCTGCTGACGGGCGGCGTCGGCTATATGTTCGGCACGCTGTTCGGCGTCCTGCTCAAGTCTGTCATCCCGACGCTGATCACTTTCAACGGCACGCTGCTGTCTTGGTGGGGTAAAATCGCCACCGGCGGCCTGCTCGCCCTGTTCATCGTGATCCAGCGCATCGTCGTCACCATGTCCGAGCGCAAGAAGGACGAGAAAAAGAAAACCGCGGCATAGCAAGCAGACAAGTACCGTACAAATTCCTGCTTTTTACCAGCATCTGCGGCCGGAAAACGGCCGGGCAGTGCGGAATTGTACAATGCGACGAAAAACCGGACTTTTTCAAAGCGATGGAAAAGTTCGGTTTTTTTATATAATTCTTTGAAATGAGCGAGTTAGAACGGATTTGTATGTATAAGAAAGAAAAAATGTGACAAATTTGTATTGTTGATGCGGTCGAAAATGAGTTTTTGTAAGTACAACTGTTGACTTTCGTGACAAAAACCACTATGATATAGACAGAAAATCCGAATGTGTTCGGATACAAAAGCAGCACACCAAAATACGAAATGGAGGAAAAAACATGAAAAAGATCCTGGCACTGGTTCTTGTCCTGACGCTGATGTTCAGCCTGTCCGTCCCGGCCTTCGCGGCGGAAGACAAGATCAAAATCGGCATCTCCATCTGGAGCTCCACCGACACCCTCGGCAGCGAGTGCAAGCGTATGATCGACGCGGCGGCGGAAGCCCTCGGCGTCGAGACCCAGTGGGTCGACCAGGCGCACATCTCCGAGCAGGTCACCGCTTCCGCGGAAACCCTCGCTCTGGCTGACTGCGACGGCATCATCATCTGCAACTCCGCCTCCGCTGAGATGGGCTCCGTCATCAAGACCTGCGACGAGAACGAGGTCTATGTTGCCCAGTTCTTCCGCGTGATCAACGAAGAGGCCAACCCCGACGAGTACGCGCAGGCCTGCACTTCCCCCTACTATGTCGGCGCTGTCCATGAGTCCGAGTTCGACAACGGCAAGACCCTCGTCACCATCCTGGGCGAGAAGGGCTGCCGCAAGATCGGTCTCGAGGGCTGGGAGCCGGGCGACGCCACCTTCCTGGGCCGCTGGGAAGGCTACAAGGCCGGCGTTGAGGCTTGGAATGCCGAGCACGCCGACGATCCCATCACCCTGCTTGAGCCCCAGTACGGCCGCACCACCACCGACACCGGCCGTCAGGCTGCCGAGGCCATCATCCAGGCTAACCCCGACATTGACGCTCTGATCGTCGCCGGCGGCGGCGGCGACACCCTCCTCGGCGCGATCGCCGGCATCGAGGCCCAGGGCCTGACCGGCAAGATCGCCGTTGTCTCCACCGACTTCCTGCCCGACCTCGACGTCAAACTCGAGACCGGCGCCATGGCCGCTGAGTCCGGCGGACACTACGCTGACCCCTTCTTCGCCTTCCTGATGGTCTACAATGCCATCAAGGGCAACTATGAGGTTCCCACCGACGGCTTCTATGACATGGTCTTCCCCTACATGTTCGTTGCCTCCCCCGAGGACTATGCCAACTACGCCCAGTACTTCACCGGCGAGGAGCTGCCCTACTACGCCGATGAGATCACCGAGCTTGCCGCCCTCGACTACGACGCCCTGGCCGAAGCCTGCGCCAAGCTGTCCGTTGAGGATGTCGTTGCCCGTCACGCAAAGTAAGTCAATCACTGCAAACAGGGTGCGGGACTTCTAACCCGCACCCTTTTTTAGGAGGCAAAACATGTCAAACACGATTGCAAAGCTCAAAGCCAGCAGGTACTACGGCCTGATCCTGCTGGGCGCGATGCTCATTTTTTTCTACGGAGTCTTTAAGATCCTGACCCCCTCGAACTTCGGCTCCCTCTCCAATCTCTACACCTATCTCCAGTCCTCCATCATCTACTCCGTCGGCGGCTGCGGGCTCTACTTCATCGTCGTGATGGGCCTGTTTGACTTCGCTGTCGGCGCAAACATCGTCCTGTCCTCCATCGTCGGCGTCATTCTGTCGCAGAAGTTCGGTTACGCCGGCTTCATCCTCGGCTGCCTCGGATGCGGTACTTTTATCGGCTTTCTGATCGGCATGCTGTACAACAACCTGAATGTGCCGTCCATGATCGTCACGGTCGGCCTGATGCTGATTTTTGAAAGTGTCGCGGTCTTCGTCGCGGGCGGCGTCAAACAGACGCTGGCCCCGGAGCTGCGTTTCTTCTCCGGCGCGCCCGGCAATATCATCCTCGCGGGTCTGGCGTTCCTGCTGATGTACTTCATCCTCAACTACACCAAGATCGGTACCTACTGCAACGCCATCGGCTCCAATGAGTTCACCGCCAAGAACATGGGCATCGACGTCAAGAAGTACAAGCTCATCGGCTTCATGCTCCTCCACTTCTTCGTCGGCATCATGGCCATCCTCACCGTCTCCTACGGCACGACGATGACCGCCCTCACCGGCATGAGCACCATGAGCCGCAACTTCCAGCCCCTCATGGGCACCTTCTTCGGCGTGGCCTTCCGCAAATACAAAATGCCCATCACCGCCATCATTGTCGGCGAGTTTATTATTTCGATCATCTTCAACGGCTTTGTGGCGCTCGGCGCTCCGACGACCATCCAGAACGTCGTCACGGGTGCTGCGCTTCTGGCCATCGTCTCCCTGACCGCCCGCGGCGCCAAGGGCAGCGTGGTAAAGTGAGGTGCCGGATATGGAAAACAGAGTTCTTCTTGTCGCAAAAGACATTGACAAGCGCTTCGGCATCACCCACGCCGTCAATAACGTCTCCCTCACCATCAACGCCGGCGAGATCCGCGCCCTGATCGGCGAGAACGGCTCCGGCAAGTCCACCTTCTCCCAGATGCTCTGCGGCATCTACACCATCGGCGGCGGCACCTTCACCCTTGACGGGAAGGAGCTGCACTGCCGCAACCAGGTTGAAGCCAACAACGAGGGCGTGGCCATCATCGTACAGGAGATGGGTACCCTCTCCGGCCTCACCGTCGCGGAGAACATCTTCCTCGGCCATGAGGAGCCCTTCATGCACATGGGCATCAAGGACACCCGCGCCATGAACAAGGAGGCCCAGCGCCTGCTGAATGAGTACGGCTTCGGCCGCATCAAGGCCGGCGACATGATCGACCACTATAACTTCGAGGACCGCAAGCTGGTCGAGATCGTCAAGGGCACCTACATGAAGCCCAAGATCCTGGTCATCGACGAGACCACTACCGCCCTGTCCCAGAACGGCCGTCTCGAGCTCTACAAGATCATGGACGCCATCCGGGCCGACGGCCGCTCCGTCATCTTCATCAGCCATGACCTGAACGAGGTCCTGACCCACACCGACACCATCTCCATCCTGCGTGACGGCGAGTATATCGACACCGTCAAGACAAAGGACATGACCGAGGACGATCTCAAGCGCCTCATGGTCGGCCGTGAGATCGGCTCCGCCTACTACCGCACCGACTACGGCGAGCCCATCTCCGACGAGGTCGTGCTCTCCGTCAAGGACGTCAGCGTCCCCGGCCAGATCAGCCATGTGACCTTCGACCTCCACAAGGGCGAGATCCTCGGCTTCGGCGGCCTGTCCGAGTGCGGCATGCACGAGGTCGGCAAGGCGATCTTCGCCGCCTCCTGGGACCGCAGCGGCTCCGTCACCCTGGCCGACGGCACGCAGATCAACGACATCCCCACCGCCATCAAGCACTCCATCGCCTACGCCTCCAAGGACCGCGACAACGAGTCCATCATCCTCAACGAGTCCATCCGCAACAACGTCATCCTCCCGTCCATCGACGACCTGGCCAACCACGGCATCCTGAGCGGGAAGAAGCTCACGGCCTTCGCCGACAAATACGCGAAGGACATGCAGACCAAGATGCAGAACGTGGGCCAGTTCGTCTCCGACCTCTCCGGCGGCAACAAGCAGAAGGTCGTTCTGGCGCGCTGGATCGGCAAGGGGAGCGACATCCTCGTGCTCGACTCGCCCACGCGCGGCATCGACGTCAAGGTCAAGCAGGCGATCTACGCTCTCATGGCCGACCTCAGAAAACAGGGCAAGTCGATCATCATGATCTCTGAGGAAATCCCGGAGCTGCTGGGCATGGCCGACCGCATCATCGTCATGAAGGACGGCGAGTTCAGCGGTGAGTTCCTGCGCGACCCGAAACTGAGCGAAGAAGACCTGATCGCGAAAATGGTGTAAGGAGGCGATGAAGATGTCTAATACCGTGAAAAATGAACAGGAACCTTCCAAGCTGCGTACTTTCCTGAGCAGCGATACCTTTAAGGGAATGCTGCCCTTCATTGGCCTCGTGGTCATTCTCGTCGTCATGAACATCCTGACCGATGGCAAAATCCTCACGCCCAAGCGTCTGCGTCTGCTGATGAGCCAGGTCTACTATCCCATGATCGTTGCGACCGGCGTCTTCTTTGTCATGACGCTCGGCTCCATTGACTTTACCGAGGGCTCCACGCTGGGCCTCGCGTCCATCGTGGTCAGCAAGCTCTCCTTCATCAGCATCCCCCTCGCCATTCTCGGCGGCGTCCTCACCGGCGCCTGCATCGGCGCGATCAACGGCTTCTTCCATGTGAAGTTCAAGCTCCAGAGCTTTATCATCACCATCTGCACGATGTACCTCTTCCGCGGCGTCTGCGCCTATATGACGACAGAGACCGCCGTCCCCGCCAGCGCCGCCATCAAGGCCCTCGACCAGAACTGGCTGAAGATCTCCGTCACGGTCGCGGTGCTGATCGTCGCCTGGTTCCTCTTCCGCTTCACCCGCATCGGCAACGATATCAAGGCGGTCGGCTCCGGCGAGACTGCGGCGCGCTTCTCCGGCGTCAGAACCGACCGCGTCAAGTTCCTCGTCTTCGTCGCGGCGGGCGCTCTTACCGGCCTCGCGGCCTTCGTCAACGTGGTCAAGGTCGGCTCCATCACCGCCACCGCGGGCAACCAGCTCGAGACCCAGATCCTCATCTCCCTCGTTCTCGGCGGCCTGCCCATCACCGGCGGCGCGAAGGTGCGCTTCTCCAACATCATCGTCGGTACGCTCATGTACACCGTGCTCAACAACGGCCTCGTCATGCTGGGCTACGAATCCCAGACCCAGCAGCTCATCAAGGGCGTCATCTTCCTGCTCTTCGTCGCCCTGACCATCGACCGCAAGGCCCTGAAAGTGATTAAGTAAGGAGATTAAAGACAATGCGTAAATACGAATTCTGGTTTGTCGTCGGCTCGCAGTTCCTCTACGGGCCGGAAACCCTTGCGATCGTGGACGCCCGCGCGAAGGAAATGGCCGAGGAGCTGTCCAAGGTCCTGCCCTATCCGCTGGTCTACAAGGTGACCGCCAAGACCAACAAGGAGATCAAGGACGTCGTCAAGGAGGCCAACTTCCGCGACGAGTGCGCCGGCATCATCACCTGGTGCCACACCTTCTCTCCGTCCAAGATGTGGATCGACGGCCTGCGCGACCTGCAGAAGCCCTGGCTCCACTTCGCCACTCAGTATAATAAAGAGATCCCGAACGACGAGATCGACATGGACTTCATGAACCTCAACCAGGCCGCCCACGGCGACCGGGAGCACGGCTTCATCGGCGCCCGCCTGCGCAAGCCCCGCAAGATCGTCGCCGGGTACTGGAAGGACGAGAAGATCCACAAGCGCATCGGCGACTGGATGAAGGCCGCCGTCGGCGCGGCGTTCTCCAAGGATTTGAAGGTCATGCGCTTCGGCGACAACATGCGTGAAGTCGCCGTCACAGAGGGCGATAAGGTCGAGACCCAGATCAAGCTCGGCTGGCAGGTCAACACTTGGGCTGTGGGCGATCTGGTCAAGGAGATGGGCAAGGTCACCGAGGCTGAAATCGACGCGCTGGTCGCCGAGTACGAGGCCGCCTATGACATCGCCACCGACAACACCGCCGCCATCCGCTACCAGGCCAAGGAAGAGATCGCGATGAAGAAGATGATGGATCGTGAGGGCTGCATGGCCTTCTCCAACACCTTCCAGGACCTCTACGGCATGGAGCAGCTGCCCGGTCTCGCCTCCCAGCACCTCATGGCTCAGGGCTACGGCTACGGCGGCGAGGGCGACTGGAAGGTCAGCGCCATGACCGCCATCCTCAAGGCCATGGGCGAGAACGGCAACGGCGCCTCCGCCTTCATGGAGGACTACACCTACCACCTCGTTGAGGGCCAGGAGTACTCCCTCGGCGCGCACATGCTGGAGGTCTGCCCGTCCCTCGCGGCGGACAAGCCCCGCATCGAGACCCACCACCTCGGTATCGGCATGAACGAGAAGGACCCCGCCCGTCTCGTGTTTGAGGGCAAGGCCGGTCCCGCCATCGTCGCCAGCCTTATCGACATGGGCGGCAGACTCCGCCTCATCGTCCAGGACATCGAGGCCGTCAAACCCATCATGCCCATGCCCAATCTCCCCGTGGCCCGCGTCATGTGGCGCGCCATGCCCGATCTCACCACCGGCGTGGAGTGCTGGATCACCGCTGGCGGCGCACACCACACCGTGCTGAGCTACGACGTCAGCGCCGAGATGCTGCGCGACTGGGCCCGGATGATGGATACCGAATTTGTCCACATCACGAAGGACACCACCCCCGAGAAGCTGGAGGAAGAGCTGCTGGTCAAGGATCTGATCTGGAAGCTGAAATAAAGGAGAGACCATGGATTTTACAAAAACCGCTCTGGGTATCGAGCTCGGCTCTACCCGCATCAAGGCCGTCCTGATCGACGACAGGCACGTCCCCATCGCCTCCGGCGATTTTGAGTGGGAAAACCAGCTCGTGGACGGGATCTGGACCTACAAGGACGGGAAGCAGCTGGCGGAGTTTCGCACCTGGCGCAACACCATCACCGGCGAGGCCGCCGAAAAGCTGACGGCCCTCTTCGGCTTCAATATCCCCCAGCGCTGGAGCATCGCCCACCTGTATCAGGCCATCCTCAACGGTGAGGAGCATGTGAAGGACATCGCCTATCTTACGACCCTCGCGGGCTACATCCACTGGCGTATGACCGGTGAAAAGCTCATGGGCGTGGGCGAGGCCAGCGGCATGTTTCCCATCGACAGCATGAAGCTCGATTACGACGAGGAGATGCTGCAGAAGTTCAACGCTCTCACGGGCATGGACCTGCGCGCCATCCTGCCGAAGGTTCTCCCCGCAGGCGCAAACGCCGGAACTCTCACCGAGGCGGGCGCTCTCTTCCTCGATCCAACCGGCGCGTTTAAGTCCGGCGTCCCCGTGGCCCCCTGTGAGGGTGACGCGGGCACCGGCATGGCGGCGACGAATTCCGTCCGTGTCCGCACCGGCAACGTCTCGGCGGGTACCTCGGACTTCGCGATGATCGTCACCGAAAAGCCCCTCGGCGTCCACCGCGAGATCGACATGGTCACCACGCCCGACGGCGCGCCGGTGGCGATGGTCCACTGCAACAACTGC
>CADAAM010000042.1 GCA_902785905.1 Oscillospiraceae bacterium
GCTTTATCGCCGAAAAAACGGGGCTTGAAGTGAAAGAAATCAAATGAGTATAGAAGGAGACAGAACATGAATCAACTGCCGAAGACCTACGATCCCAAGCAGGTCGAGAAAAAAATCTACGACATGTGGGAGAAAAACGGCTGCTTCAAGGGCGAGATCGACCCGGACAAGAAGCCCTTCTCCATCGTCATGCCGCCCCCCAACGTGACGGGCCAGCTCCACATGGGCCACGCCCTGGACGCCACCCTCCAGGATATCCTGACCCGCTACAAGCGCATGCAGGGCTATGCCGCGCTCTGGCTGCCCGGCGTCGACCACGCGGGCATCGCCACCCAGATCAAGGTGGAGGAGGTCCTTCGCAAGGAGGAGGGCAAGACCCGCTACGACCTCGGCCGCGAGAAATTCCTCGAGCGCGTCTGGGACTGGAAGAACCAGTATGGCAACCGCATCGTCGAGCAGCAGAAGAGCATGGGCGTCTCCTGCGACTGGAGCCGCAGCCGCTTCACCATGGACGAGGTCTGCGCCCGGTCCGTGCGCGAGAACTTCTGCGATCTCTACGAAAAGGGCCTCATCTATAAGGGCAGCCGCATCATCAACTGGTGTCCCCACTGCCGCACCGCGCTGAGCGACGCGGAGGTCGAGTACAAGGACATCCCCGGCTCCTTCTGGTATATCCGCTATCCCGTGGAGGACTCGGACGAGGAGTTCATCATCGCCACCACCCGGCCCGAGACCATGCTGGGCGACACCGGCGTGGCCGTCAACCCCGAGGATGAGCGCTACAAGCACCTCGTGGGCAAGAACGCGATCCTGCCCCTCGTGGGCCGCAAGCTCCCCATCGTCGCCGACGACTATGTCGAGCTCGGCTTCGGCACCGGCGCCGTGAAGATGACGCCCTGCCACGACCCCAACGACTATGAGGTCGGCCTGCGGCACAATCTCGAGCAGATCCAGTGCATCGACGAGGACGCGCGCATCATCAACGGCGGCAAGTACGACGGCATGGACCGCTACGAGGCGAGAAAAGCCATCGTCGCCGACCTGGAGGAGCAGGGCTATCTCGTGAAGATCGAGCCCTACAGCCACAACGTCGGCACCTGCTACCGCTGCGGCACCGTGGTCGAGCCCCTCACCAGCCCCCAGTGGTTTGTCAAAATGAAGCCCCTGGCCAAGGCCGCCATCGACGTCGTGAAGGACGGGCGCATCAAGTTCGTGCCCGAGCGCTTTACGAAGATTTACCTCAACTGGATGGAGAACGTCCACGACTGGTGTATCTCCCGCCAGCTCTGGTGGGGCCACCAGATCCCCGCCTGGTACTGCGACGACTGCGGCCACATCACCGTCTCCCGCGAGGACGCCTGCGAGTGCGAGCAGTGCCGCAGCAAAAACATCCGCCGCGAAGAGGACGTGCTGGACACCTGGTTTTCCTCCGCGCTCTGGCCCTTCTCCACGATGGGCTGGCCCGAGAAGACCGCCGACCTCAGCTACTGGTATCCGACCTCCGTCATGGTCACGGGCTATGACATCATCTTCTTCTGGGTCGCCCGCATGATCTTCTCCGGCATGGAGCAAATGAAGGAGGAGCCCTTCAAGACCGTCTTCATCCACGGCCTCGTGCGCGACAGCCAGGGCCGCAAGATGTCCAAGTCCCTCGGAAACGGCATCGACCCCCTGGAGATGGTGGAGCAGTACGGCGCGGACGCCCTGCGCTTCAACCTCATCACCGGCAACTCCCCCGGCAACGACATGCGCTTCTACGTCGAAAAGTGCGAGGCCATGCGCAACTTCTGCAACAAGCTCTGGAACGCTTCCCGCTTCGTGATGATGAACCTCACCATCGACAAAAACGAGCTGCCCGAAAAGCTGGAGATCGAGGACAAGTGGATACTCTCCAAGCTCAACGACCTGACGAAAGAGGTCTGCGAGAACATGGACAGCTACGAGCTCGGCGTCGCCGCGGGCAAGATCTACGACTTCATCTGGGACAGCTACTGCGACTGGTACATTGAGCTGACCAAGCCCCGCCTCAACGGCGAGGACGAGGAGGCAAAGCTCGGCGCGCAGAAGGTGCTGCTCTATGTGCTGACCGAGATCCTCAAGCTCATCCACCCCTTCATCCCCTT
This sequence comes from Oscillospiraceae bacterium, assembly GCA_902785905.1. Lineage (GTDB taxonomy): Bacteria > Bacillota > Clostridia > Oscillospirales > Oscillospiraceae > Limivicinus. The sequence continues at coordinate 2,124 of CADAAM010000042.1, forward strand.
CATCACCGAGGAGATCTGGCAGTCCCTGCCGCATGAGGGCACGGCCCTGATGCTCGAGCGCTACCCGGCCTTCGACCCGGCCCTGAGCTTCCCCGAGGACGAGCAGAACTTTGAGATGGTCATGACCGCCATCAAGGCCGTCCGCGCGCGCCGCAGCGAGATGAACGTCCCGCCCTCCCGCAAGGCCCATCTCATCATCGTCACCGACAGGAAGGCCGCCTTTGAAGCCGGCGTCAGCTATATCTGCAAGCTCGCGTACGCAAGCGAGGTCAGCGTGACCGGCGAGGCCCCCGCGAATACCGAGGGCATGGTCTCCGTCGTCACCGACAACGCCCGCATGTTCATGCCCATGGCGGAGCTGGTCGATCTTGAAAAGGAGCGCGCCCGCATTCAGAAGGAGCTTCAAAACGCCGAAAAGCAGCTCGCGGGTCAGAACGCGAAGCTCGCAAATGCCAACTTCGTCACCCGCGCCCCCGAGGCCGTCGTCAACGTCGAGCGCGAGAAGAAGGCCAAGCTCGAAGCTCTGATCGAAAATCTCAAAATCAGCCTCGAAAACCTCGGCTGAACCCGACAGGATTTGCAGACAGAATAGACTACAATAACACCGCACAAAGCGTGCGGTGTTATTTTTTTACCCTATGACAAAGGAGCTGGCGATATGAAAATCAGCACGAGCTTTGAAGCCGGGCGGCTCACCGTCTATCTCGGCGGGGAGCTGGACCACCACGAGGCGCGGCCCCTCATGCGGCAGCTTGACGCGCTGCTGGACGAGTACATGCCCCGCGACTGCGCCCTGAATCTCCGGGACCTGCGCTTCATGGACTCCTCCGGCATCGCCCTCATCGTCCGGGTCAGCCGCCGCATGCAGGTACTGGGCGGGCGGGCCTGGATCGAGGACCCGGCGCGGCAGCCGCAGCGGGTGATCGACGCGGCGGGGATCGAGCGGCTCGTCCCGATCGCCATGAGCAGATAAGGAGAGCGACATGAAGGAACGCAACTACATAAAGCTGGACTTTCCCAGCAGAAGCAGCAACGAGGGCCTGGCCCGCTCGGTGGCGGCGGCCTTCGCGGCCCAGCTCGACCCCACCATGGAGGAACTGGGCGACCTGCGCACGGCGGTGTCCGAGGCGGTCACCAACGCCATCGTCCACGCCTACCCGGACAGCATAGGCCGCATCGCCATGCGGCTGCGCATCCTGGACGACGACAGCCTGGAGATCACGGTGCGCGACTGGGGCCGGGGCATCGAAGATGTGGAAAGGGCCATGACGCCCCTCTACACCACCGGCGGGGAGGAGCGCAGCGGCATGGGCTTTACCATTATGGGGAGCTTCATGGACACGCTGCGCGTGCGCTCCACGCCGGGGCGGGGGACCACCGTCACCATGCGCAAGCGTCTCAGTCCCCGCGTCCGCCGATGAACGAGGAGCGCATCGAGCTCATCCGCCGAGCCCAGAGCGGGGACGCGGAGGCCAGACAGCGCCTGGTGGAGGAGAACACCGGCCTCATCTGGAGCATCGCCCGCCGCTATTTCGGCCGCGGCGTGGAGCCGGACGACCTCTATCAGCTCGGCTGCGTGGGCTTTCTCAAGGCCATCGAGGGCTTTGACACGAACTACGGCACACGCTTTTCCACCTACGCCGTGCCGAAAATCTCCGGGGAGATACGCCGCTTCCTGCGGGATGACGGGACCGTGAAGGTCAGCCGCGGCGTCAAGGAGCAGGCCGCGAAGATACGCGCCGCCCGCCTCTTGCTGGAGCAGCGCCTCGGCAGGGAGCCGAAGCTGTCGGAGCTGTCCGCCGAGACCGGCATCAGCCCCGAGGAGATCGCCTTCGCCGAGACGGCCACCGGTCCCGCCGACAGCATCCAGCGCGAGAGCGGGGAGGACGGCTTCACGCTCGAGCTGGTGCTGGGCGACTACGGTGCGGAGGAACGGCTGGTGGAGCATGTGGCCCTGCGCGCCGCGATCGAGAAGCTCCCCGAGCGGGAGAGACAGGTGATCGCCCTGCGCTACTACCACGGCATGACCCAGCAGGCCAGTGCCCGCGTCTTGCACGTCTCGCAGGTCCAAATCTCCCGCCTCGAGCGCCGGGCTGTGGAGCAGCTCAGGGAAATGCTGGAGGCATAGCAAACCCCCTCGGAAACGTTTGTGTTCCGAGGGGGTTATATATCGTCTGTCAATCAGCCGAGGTAGGGGTCACGGTAGTTGGGGATGTTGTAGCGCTGGGGCTGCTTGAGCAGGTAGTTGACGATCGACTGGATGGCATAAGGATCATAGCCCGCCGCGCGCAGGCGGTTGATGCGGTCCTGGCCGTTGCCCCATTTGCCCTCGATCACGTCATAGGCGACCTCAATGTCGCTCTTCACGCCGCCGGCCACGCCCAGCAGCTCGTCGTCCATCAGTCTTTCAATATCACTCATGAGAAAAATCCTCCTTGTTGTTGTCCTCGTCCGAGGCTGGACATAGTATAACACGCGGGGCGTAACCCTGTCCATATGCCGGGCCCGGGATTAAGAATTCTTCATTAGAAGCTCGAAATGCCGTGGCTGTTGACCAGCGCGTCGAGCTTGACGCCGTCCTTGCACAGGGGGCACTGGTTGGAGGGCAGGCACATATAGCCTTCCAGCTGCTTGGAGCGGAAGATCGCCGTGACGGGGTAGCCTGCGCACTTGTCGAGGCAGGAGAAGATGCTGCACGCACCGATGATCGCGCCGCCGTAGTAGTGGACGGTCTCGATCGCAGAGGCGACCGTGCCGCCGGTGGTGACGGAGGCGGCCAGCACGACGACGCGGCGGTTGCGGATGAGGTGGGCGATGTTCTCGCGGAAGATCATCTGCCCGGCGGAGGTGTACTCCGGCGTCACGACGTACATGGTGTTGTGCTCGTTGGTGGTGCGGATGCCCGCCGCAGCCATCTCGTCTGCCAGGCATGCGCCCAGGACTTCGGTTCCGTCAAGACAGAGGATCGTGTCGATAATGGCCCGGTGATCCATCTGTACAACCAGCTCCTCGGCGGCCTGACGGGCCTCGGCGAGGCGGTGCTTGGTGTAGGTCATGTCGATGTAGTAGTTGATGTGGCTGTGGTTCGTGGCGAAATGCCCTTTCGCGATGCGAAGGGGGATGCGGCTGTATTCGCTGTGAAAATGAACTGTCGGAATGACCATAGTGACACGCTCCCTTTCTTGATTGATAGAAGATGATACGGATATACGGTATACTCAGGCGTTGAGGGCTTTGATGATCTCGGGCAGCTGGGCGTCGACCTTGTCGTTGTCGAGCTGGCAGGTGCCGGCATTGTGGTGGCCGCCGCCGCCGTACTTGAGGCAGAGCTCACCGATATCGACATCGGAGCCGCGGTTGACGATGGACTTGCCGATCATCACGGCGGTGTTCTGCTTGCGGAAGCCCCAGGCGACATGGACAGAGATCTGCGTCTCAGGGTAGAGGGCGTAGATCATGAAGCGGTTGCCCGCGTGGATGACCTCCTCGTTTCTCAGATCGAGGACCACGACCTTGTCGTAGACCTTCGCGATGCGCTTGAGCTGTTTTTTGAACTCCTCGGCCTGCTCAAAGTAGAGGTCAACGCGCTCCTTGACGTCGGGCAGCTCCAAAATCTCGTCGATGCTGTGGGTGAGGCAGTAGTCGATGAGCTCCATCATCAGATCATAGTTGGAGATGCGGAAATCGTGGAAGCGGCCGAGACCGGTGCGCGCGTCCATCAGGTAGTGCAGCAGCACCCAGCCGGTGGGGTTAAGGATCTCGTCCATGGTGAAATCGGCGCTGTCGCCCTTGTCCACCGCCTCCATCAGCTCATCGGAGATGCGGGGAAAGGCCTCCTTGCCGCCGTAGTAGTCGTACACCACGCGCGCGGCGCTGCGGGCCTTGGGGTCGATGATGAGCCTGCCGCCCGTCTCGACGGCCTTGAGGCGGTCAACCTCGGACTCGTGGTGGTCAAAGGCAATCGAGACCCGCGGGTCATAGGGCAGGTTCGTGGTGATATCGTTTTTGGAAAGCTCAATCTTGCCGTCCTGCACATCCTTCGGATGCACAAATTTGATCTCGTCGATCAGTCCGAGCTCCTTGAGCATCATGGCGCAGGCCAGGCCGTCAAAGTCACTTCTGGTGACAAGGCGTTTCACTTCATGATCCATCTGTCCGTTCCTCCTGATTGTTTTATTGGTAAAAATTTCTTTTCATTATTATAACACAGCGGACGGCCCGTCTGCAATCGCTTTTGCAAATTTCCGTCCGCCGAAACGGAGCGGTGCCGCTCACGCGCGCATGGCGGCGCGGCAGTAGTAGTTGAAGGCCCGCTCCCGCTCGAGGGTCGAGGGGTCCATGTGCCCGGGGTAGACTTCATAATCCCCGTCAAGCTCACAGATGCGCCGCAGGGAGGCGAGCTCCTCCAGCATATTTCCACCGGGCAGATCGGTTCTGCCGCAGCTGCCCTTGAAGAGGGTATCGCCGGTGAAGAGCGCGTCGCCGCACTTGAACGTCACGCCGCCGGGGGTGTGGCCGGGGGTCGCGAGTACCTCAAAGCGCAGGCCCGCCGCCTCGATCACATCGCCGTCGCCGCAGCTTTTCCCGTTCTCCTTGAGCAGATAGGGCAGATGGCTGTCCGCGCTGCGGCGCGCGTCGTCCCGCTCGTTCATGTAGACTGCGGCCCCGGTCTCCTCTGCCACCGCGTCCACCGCGCCGACGTGGTCATAGTGGCCGTGGGTCAGCAGGATCGCGCGGCACTTAAGGTGGTTGGACTCCAGATAGTCGAGGATGGTGTTGGACTCGTCACCCGGGTCGATCACCACACACTCGAGCGTGTCCTCGTTCGTGACGACGTAGCAGTTGGTCTCAAGCTGGCCGACGGGAATGGTTTTGATCAGCATGGCTCACAGCTCCTTTGTATCCAGAAGTATGGTCACAGGCCCGTCGTTGACGGACTCCACCTGCATATAGGCGGCGAAGATGCCGGTCTCCACCTTGAAGCCGCGCCTGCGGCATTCTTTGATCACCAGCTCATACAGCGGGATCGCGGTATCTGGCCGCGCCGCCAGGGAGAAGCTGGGGCGGCGGGATTTGCAGTCGGCAAACAGGGTAAACTGGCTGATGATCAGGATCTCGGCCCCGGCGTCGGCGGGGTTTACGTTCATTTTGTCGTTCTCGTCCTCAAAGATGCGCAGACCGCAGATTTTATCCGCGATCTTGACGGCCTCCTTCTCGGTGTCGTCCTGGTGAACGCCCAGCAGCACCAGCAGGCCCGCGCCGATCTGACCGACGATCTTGTCCTCCACGGTCACGGAGGCGGAGCGCACGCGCGCGACAACAGCTCTCATATATGAAATAATCCTTTCAAATGCATTGCTTCAAACATTTTTTATACCCCGTTGCGGGTGACATTGTTGACGCCGGGAATGGAGCTGAGCTTGTTGGTGATATACTTGAGCTCGGCGGCGTCCTTGACCTCGAGCGTGACCGAGACCACGCCGAAGTTGAGGCCGGTGGTCCTGGCGCTGAGGGAGTGGACCTTGGCGTTGAGGGAGTTTAAGACCGTCGCCACGTCCATGACCAGACCGTTGCGGTCCTTGGCGGCGATCATGATGGTGGTCATATAGCTCTCGGTGATCTTGCCCGCCCAGGAGACCTGTACCCAGCGGCCGTTGTTCTCGGGCTGGCTCAGAAGCTGCTGGCAGTTGACGCAGTCGCGGCGGTGGATGGACACGCCCTGACCGCGGGTGATGAAGCCCATGATGTCGTCCCCGGGCACGGGGGTGCAGCAGCGGGAGAATTTGACCAGGCAGTTACTGAGCCCCTCCACCAGGATGCCGTGGACGGCCTTGCCCTCCTTCTTGGGGGCGTGGGACTCGCGCCGTCCGGCGGCCTCGGAGACCTTGTCCAGGACAGTCTTGCGCTTGGGCTCCTGATTCTTGAGCTCGTCGCGCAGGCGGTTGCAGGCGCGTGTAGCGGTGAGGCCGCCGTAGCCGATGGCGGCGAACATGTCGTCCATGCAGGTGAAGGAGAAGCGCTTGAGCATGGGGGAGCAGACGGCGTCGTCGCTCACGTCGTCGAGGGTCAGACCGTTGTGCCTGAGCTCGTCCTCCAGCATGGCGCGGCCGCGGATGATGTTCTCCTCGCGCCGCTCCTTCTTGAACCACTGCTTGATCTTGGTGCGGGCTGAGTTGCTCTTGGCGGTATTGAGCCAGTCACGGCTGGGCCCCGGTGCGCTCTTGGAGGTGCGGATCTCCACAATGTCGCCGTTTTGCAGGACGTAGTCGTAGGTGACAATGCGGCCGTTGACCTTCGCGCCGACCATGTGGTTGCCGATGTCGGAGTGGATGTTGTAGGCAAAGTCGATGGGCGTGGCCCCGGCGGGGAGGTTGATGACGTCGCCCTTCGGGGAGAAGACGAACACCTCGTCGGCGAACATGTCCACCTTCATGTTATAGAAGAAGTCGGAGGCGTCGGACTCCTGCTGGCTCTCCAGCAGTCGTCTGACCCAGGCGAAGGTGGTCTCGTCCCCGTCGCGCAGGGCGGTGTTCGCGCTTGCGCCCATCTTGTACTTCCAGTGCGCCGCCACGCCGTACTCGGCGGTGTAGTGCATCTCCCAGGTGCGGATCTGCACCTCAAAGGGAATGCCCTCGGAGCCGATGACCGTGGTGTGCACGCTCTGGTACATGTTGGGCTTGGGCGTGGAGATGTAGTCCTTGAAGCGCCCCGGCACGGGCTTAAACATGTCGTGGATGATGCCGAGGACGTTGTAGCAGTCGGGGATGGAGTCGACGATGACGCGGAAGGCGCAGAGGTCGAAAATGCCGTTGATATCCAGCTTCTGGGCGAACATCTTTCGATAGATGGAGTAGACGTGCTTGATGCGGCAGTAGATGGTGCACTGCACGCCCTCGGCCTCCAGGCGCGTCTGGATCTTTGTCTTCATGCTGTCCATGAAGCGCTCCAGTTCGGGCATGCGGCGGGTCAGGTTGTCGGTGATCTCCTTATAGCCCTCGGGGTCGAGGTACTGCAGCGACAGATCCTCCAGCTCCCACTTGGCCCTCTGCATGCCGAGACGGTGGGCGATGGGCGCGTAGATCTCCATGGTCTCCAGAGACTTGGACTTCTGCTTGTCCGGGCTCTGGTAGGCCATGGTGCGCATGTTGTGGAGGCGGTCGGCGATCTTGATGAGGATGACGCGAATGTCCTTGGACATGGCCAGCAGCATCTTGCGCAGGTTCTCGGCCTGCTCGTCCTCCTTGCTGGTATACTGCACGCGCGTCAGCTTGGTGACGCCCTCCACAATATCGGCGACCGCATTGCCGAACTGCTTGGCAATGTCGTCGTGGGTGAGGCTGGTGTCCTCAATGACGTCGTGCAGCAGGGCCGCGATGATCGAGTCCTCGTCCAGACCGATGTCCACGCTGATGTCGGCGGCCGCGATGCAATGCGTCACATAGGGCGAGCCGTCCTTCCGCTTCTGCCCGGCGTGGGCCATCTTCGCCATCTCATAGGCGGCGCGGATGCGCCCGAGGTCCATGTTGTGCGTGTTGTCCCTGATTTTTTTGACGAGCTCCTCAAACAGAGCGTCGGGGTCCACGGCGTTGTTTTTTTGAATCTGCGTATCCATAGCGTTCTCCCGTCGTCAGAACTGATGCGATTGATATTGCCGCAGCTTGAGGATCAGGGACGTGGCCTCGAGATCGGCCTTGCCGCTGATCTTTACGGGCCGCGCCGAGAAAATCCCCTCCGGCCCGTCGGACAAAAGCCCTGCCTCCTGCAGAACCATCAGGCACAGGCAGTAGGTCTCGGGCTCCATGCCCTCCGGGCAGCGGGCGAGCACGTCTTCGGCGTCGCGGCCGACCTGAAAATCAGATCCCATGCCGCGCCAGACGCGCACGAAATCGGCCCTCTCCGGGCAGTAAGGCGCGGCCGCCCAGCAGATGTCCTCACCCGGCCGCAGGATGGCTCCGCACAGCGCGCGGGGGTCGTGGGGCCGCACCGCGCAGGCGACGAGCTGTACCGAGACGCTGCCGCGGTAGTCGTTGATCTGCAGGGTAAAAGCCATATCGATGAGCTCTCCCTCCCGCACGCCGGCTTCACTGTTGGAGTGGGAGAAGAAGATGCACTCAAAGCGCGTATCCCCAAGGCGCACGCGAAAACGCGAGTGCTTGCCGCCGCCGACCTCGCTGAGAGACTCAAGCCGGACCCCACTGAAACAGAGGATGGGCCTGGGGTTTGCGTTACCGTAGGGCTCCAGCAGGTCGAGGGAGCGGACGTTCTCCAGGGTCAGCAGGGAGGGATCGGTGATGAGCAGATCGCACTGCACCTCCGGCACAGGCTCGGGCCTGTTTGACAGATAGTATTCCCGCAGAGCTTTGCGGAAGTCATCCAGCTTGTCGCGCCGCACGTTGAGCCCGGCCGCCAGCGCGTGGCCGCCGAAGCCGATCAGCTCGTCCGAGCAGGCGGACAGCGCCTCAAAGAGGTTGAAGCCGCCGTAGCTGCGGCAGGAGCCCTTGCCCACGTCGCCGTTGAGGCAGACGATGATGGCGGGCAGGGAATACTGCTCGGCAAGGCGGGACGCCGCGATGCCGATGACGCCCTGATTCCAGTCCTCGCTCGCGAGGACGATGGGACCGTCCGGCGTCTTGCCCTTGAGCCGGGCGTTGGCCTCCCGCCAGATCTCATTTTCGATGCTCTGGCGCCTGCGGTTTAATTCGCACAGCTCTCTGGCCAGAGAGGCCGCGGTGTTGTGGTCCCGGCACAGCAGGAGGCGCGCCGCAACGGAGGCCTGACCGAGCCGACCGGCAGCGTTCAGGCGCGGCGCGAGGCTGAAGCCGATGGAAGAGGCGTTGAGACGAGCGGGGTCAATGGAGGACTCCTTCAGCATGGCGGCGATGCCGGGGCGCGGGGAATCTATAATCTGTCTGAGGCCGAGGCGCACAAGATAGCGATTCTCCTCGGTCAGCGGCATCACGTCCGCAATGGTCCCGATGGCGACGAGGTCTGCATAACGGGCCAGCGCCGTGTCGGATTCCCCCTCGCAGGCGCACAGCAGCTTGAGCGCCACGCCCACACCCGCGAGGCTCTTGTTCGGATAGCAGTCGCCCTCACGCTTGCAGTCGATGAGAGCGGCGGCGTCCGGCAGGGCGTCGGGCCTGCACTCATGGTGGTCGGTGATCACCATGTCCACGCCGATCTCTTTGGCGTAGGCGGCCTCCTCCACGGCGGTGATGCCGCAGTCGACCGTGATGACGAGACTCACGCCCCTGGTCTTGAGGGAGTCCAGCGCCCCGCAGTTGAGGCCGTAGCCCTCCTCGTTGCGGTCGGGGATGTAGTAATAGCAGGTCAGAGGTGATGCCGTCCACATCGTAGTCACCGTAGACCGCCACCGTCTCACCGTTTTCGATGGCCCGGAGGACGCGCTCACGCGCCCTGTCCATGCCGAGCATGAGCAGGGGATCGCAGAGTCCTTCCTTGCCGCCGTAGAGCAGGCTGTTGGCCTTTTCCGCGCTTTCGATCCCGCGCAGCGCCAGAATCTGACACAGCAGGGGAGAAAAACCGGCCTCCTTAAGCGTCCGCGAAACAACGGGCCTGGTATAGGGGATGTTCCAGTCCTTGTTTTTCATATGCACTTCAACTTTTCATTTTTTATTAATAACTTATATTAACAAATCCTTGAAGTCAATGCAAGTGTGCAGGCAGAAAAAACCCTCATTTTCCGCAGAAAATGAGGGTAAAACCGGCTATCGGCTGTAGGCCGAGAGGCCGGACGCCGTGTCAGGCGCTTCAACTGGCCGCATCACATGCGAAAGCGCCGCCGCCGGATCGGGGCAGAGCGCATAGCAGCGGTGCACCTGCGCGCTCATAAAGCCCTTTTTCGACGCTTCCCGCAGCATGGCCTCCAGCGCGTCATAGTAGCCGAGAGTGTTGAGCAGGGCAATGGGCTTGCGGTGCCGCCCGAGCTGGCGCAGGGTCAGAACCTCCATGAACTCCTCAAAGGTGCCGATCCCGCCGGGCAGGGCGATGAAGGCGTCGGCCTCGTCCTCCATGCGTGTTTTGCGCTCGGCCATGGTGTCGGTGAAAACAAAGTCGCAGGCGTCCTTCAGCAAAATCCCGGGCTCGTCAAAAAAGCGCGGCGCGACGCCGAGGGGCCGTCCGCCCTCGGAGAGGACGCCCCTCGCGCAGGCCCCCATAAGGCCCTCGCGCCCGCCGCCGAAGACGAGGCGGTGCCCGCCCCGCGCGATCAAAACGCCGAGCTTAAATGCCGCGTCAAAGTACGCCTGGTCTATCCGGTCGGAGGACGCGCCGAAAATGCAGATGTTCATAACAAAACCTCCGAAATGATGTGCTGACAGTATAGCACGCAATTGCGCGTGTGGAAAGGGATTTTACTTGACAAAGCAGGGATGCGCGGTTAAGATAGCAGGCGTTCTCACAATATAAATAGAAACGACTGGAGTTTTTTGCATTGCTTGATCTGATTCTCGACTGTGCGCTGGACGCTCTGAAGGACGGGGCGCTCAGCATCCCGATTTTGTTTGTCGCCTACCTGCTCATGGAGCTTTTGGAGCGGAGCAAGCGCCTGGACGAGTCTGTGCTCCACGCCTATTCCGCGAAGGCGGGCCCGCTGATCGGCGGTCTGCTCGGCGTGGTGCCGCAGTGCGGCATCTCCGGCGCGGCAGCGACGCTGTTCTCCACCGGCTCCATCACCGTGGGCACGATGCTGGCGGTGTTCTTCGCCACCTCGGACGAGATGCTGCCCGTGATGCTCTCCTCCGTGACGGAGGCCCGCAAGGACATCCACTCCTTCTGTGAGCGGGAACACTGCGAGTGCGAGGAGAAAGAGGGGAGCGCTCTGCACGCCGCCCTTGTCCACACGGTCAAGATCGCGGGCATGCTCATCGCCGTGACCTTTGTCCTGAACCTCATCCTCGCAAACGTTTCTCCGGAGCAGCTCAGCGGCACGGTGCTGGCAAGACCGGTGCTCGGCGCGCTGCTGCTGGCGGCATTGGGCCTCATCCCGAACTGCTCGGTCTCGGTCATCCTGACACGCGCCTTTCTATCCGGCATCATCGGCCTCGGCGGCCTCTTCGCGGGGCTTCTGTCGAATGCCGGCATCGGCATGCTGGTCCTCTTCCGCACGAACCGGAACCTGCGCGAAAACCTCACGATCGTCGGCATAAGCTACGTTCTCTCCGCTCTCTGCGGCATGGCGATCGGATTGCTGTTTTAACAATGAAAAAACCGCCCGGGGGCGGTTTTTTTGTTATTACAGCACCTTTGACAAAAACAGCTTTGTCCTCTCGTGCTGCGGGTGGTCGAAGAGCTCGTCCGGGGTGTTGACCTCGACGATCTTGCCGCTGTCCATGAAGATCACGCGGTCGGCGACCTCGCGGGCAAAGCCCATCTCGTGCGTCACGACCGCCATGGTCATGCCGACATGTGCAAGCTCCTTCATGACGTCCAGCACTTCGCCCACCATCTCGGGGTCGAGGGCGGAGGTCGGCTCGTCAAAGAGCATGACCTCGGGCTCCATGGCGAGGGCGCGGATGATCGCGATGCGCTGCTTCTGACCGCCGGAGAGCATGGCGGGGTAGGCGTCCGCCTTGTCCGGCAGGCCGATGCGCTGCAGGAGCCTCATGGCCTCGGCGTCGGCCTCCTTCTGGGTCTTGAGTTTGAGGCGAACCGGGGCGAGGGTGATGTTCTTCTTCACCGTCATGTGGGGGAAGAGGTTAAAGTGCTGGAAGACCATACCCATTTTGCGGCGGTGCTTGTCCAGATCGACGCCCTTGGCGGTGATGTCCACGTCATCGACATAGACCTTGCCGGAGGTGGGCTGCTCGAGAAGGTTCAGGCAGCGCAGCATGGTGGACTTGCCGGAGCCGGAGGGGCCGATGATGGCGACCACCTCGCCCTTGCGGACAGTCAGGGAGCAGTCGTCCAGCGCGCGCACGCCGCCGTCAAACTCCTTGACGACATGCTCCACGCGGATGACCTCATTGTTTGTCGCCACGGCGCATCCTCCTTTCAATGGCCTCGATGGCCTTCGAGGCGGGGTAGTTGATGCAGAAGTAGATCAGGGCCGCCATGGTGTAGGGGGCCAGGGTGATGTAGGTCGAGGAGGCGACAGCCTTCGCGCCGAACATCAGCTCCGCCATGCCGAGCACCGAGCAGATCGAGCTCTCCTTGACCATGGTGACGATCTCGTTGGCGATGGCGGGCAGGACGTTTTTGATCGCCTGGGGCAGCACCACGAGCTGCATCCCGTCCCACTTGGAGAGACCCAGGGAGCGCGCGGCCTCCATCTGGCCCGCGTCCACCGCGAGGATGCCGGCACGGAAGATCTCCGCCACATAGGCTGAGGAGTTGAGCGCCAGGGCCACGACGCCGGGGATAAAGCGGCTGAGATCCACGAAGCCGAAGAGAGAATAGCGCGGGATGTGGATCATGCCGAAAAGACCGAAATAGATGATCGACAGCTGCACCAGAAGCGGGGTGGAGCGGAAGACCGCAATATATGCGCCGGACAGTCCCCTGATCAGGCGGCTCTTGCTCAGGCGCATCAGGGCCAGCACCAGCGCAGGGATCACCGCCAGGGCCACCGAGCAGACCGCCAGAAGCAGCGTGTACTCAATGCCCTGTCTGAAGAAGACGGCGTACTTCGGCAGAAATGAAAAGTTGAAAAAGCTCGCCGGACTCATGTCCGCGAAGAGATTGCTCCACCACATAGGGGCAGCTTCCTTTCTGTCTTTAAGGTCATTTTATACAGTCAGACATGCAAAGCCGGGGAGAGGCTTTGCATGTCCGTTTGCAGACGCGAAGTTCCGGGAGACTTACTCCGCAGAGACCTCCTGCGCCACATCGTCGAGAGCTTCGGCCGCGCTGATGAAGGCGTCGACCTTGCCCTCCTTGATCATGTCGGCGATGGCGGCGTTGATGCCGGGCAGAAGACCCTTCGGGTCGCCCTTGGCGACGGCCACGCAGTAGGGCTCGGCCTCACCGAGGGAGATGGAGGCGACAACCAGATCCTTGTTCGACTCGGCATGGGAGGTGGCGACACCGCCGTCGAGCACGACCGCGTCGATCTTGTTGTGGACAAGCTGGTTGATCAGATCGTCGACGACTGCGATGGAGACGAGGTTTGCACCGGGCATGTCGTTCTTGACAATGTCCTCCTTGGTGGTGGCGGTCTGCGCGCCGACAGATTTGCCTTCGAAGGAGTCAAGGGAGGTGAAGACATCGGCGTCCTCCGCGCGGATGAGGATCATGGCGGGGATATCGGTGTAGTAGGGATCGGAGAAGTCGGCGCTGTTCTTGCGCTCGTCGGTGGCCTCCATGGCCGCGAGGACCATGTCGAAGTCGCCCTTCTGGAGGCTCCGCAATGTACTTGGCGACGTCCACATCGATGCCGCCATAGACGAGCTCGCCCTTGTCGTTGGGGTACATGAACTCAAAAGGCTTGTAGTCGGCGGAAGTGCCGAGCACCAGCGTCTTGGGGGCGGCAGTCGCCGCCGGGGCAGAGGTGCCGCAGGCGCAGAGCGCAATCATCATGGCCAGAGCCAGCAGCATGGTAATCTTTTTTTTCATAGGTGTGTTCTCCTTACATCTTATATAATGATGATGTTACGAGTATACTGCGGAGCCTATTCAAAGTCAACCATTAAATATGCAATAAAAGATCGCGGAAACAAAGGGGTGTTTGGGCAATTTGAAACAGAAACGCCGCCCGCAGGACAAATTGGCCCGGAAAGGGGACAGAGATCAATCACAAGGTAATTCCTGCTTGCACAGCAGATTTTTTTACGCTATAATATGAGCCAACATTCAGAAAGCCGCGCGGCAGCTTCTCTGCCGACGCAAGAGAAAAATGAATATGAAAATGAATATACAAAATCACAACTCCTATCTGCTGATTGACCTCGGCGTGATCTGCCGAAATGCGAGCGTGATCCTCTCGGGACTCGGGCCTGGGACGGAGCTCATCCCGGTGCTCAAGGACGACGCCTACGGCCTCGGTATGATCCCGATAGCACGGGCGATGTGTACGCTGCCGGAGATCCGGCGCGTCGCGGTCGCGCATGTGTCGGAGGGACTCGGGTTGCGGGAGGCCGGGATCGACCGCGAGATCCTGGTCATGGGGGCCGCGCTGCCCTTCCAGATGGAGGCAGCGGCGGAGGCGGAACTCACGCTGGCCTGTCCGCACCTCGGCTTTCTGACCGCGTACTGCGAGGCGGCGGAGCGTGTCGGCAAGCGGGCGAGGGTGCAGATCAAGATCGACACGGGCCTGCACCGCATCGGCCTGGAGGCGGGAGAGCTGGATGACTTTATCAGGGAGTACGCCGCCTGCGCCGACAGGGTCGAGGTCACCGGGGTCTTTTCCCATTTTTCCGACGTGTCCTATCCCGCCATCTGCGAGCGCGAGTATGCCGCCTTCCTCGGGACACTGGAGAAGCTGAAGAGCGGGGGCGTGCCCGTTCCCATGCGCCACATGGCCTGCTCGGCCTCGTCGGAGCGCTGGCCGCAGTATAATCTGGATGCGGTGCGCTGCGGCAGACGACTCTACATGGACAGGCCCGACAGGCCAGACGGCACAATCACGGAGGCCGTGAGCTGGCGCGCTTTTGTCACCCATGTGAAGACACGCAGGGCGGGGGAGAGGATAGGCTACGGCGGGACAGTAAAGCTCAGGAAAGACAGCGTGATCGCCACGGTGGGTGTCGGCTACGGGGACGGGCTGAACCAGGAGCTCTTCCGCGTCGGTGCGTCGGTGCTGGTGGGCGGCCGCTGCGGCGCTCTGCTCGCCTGCTGCATGGACCAGTGCATGATCGATGTGACCGGTATCGACTGCCGGGTGGGGGACGAGGTTACCTTCTTCGGCTATGACGGCAAGGGCGGCTTTCTCTCCTCGCAGGACGTCGCTTCCCTCATCAACAGCAACGAGGGCTGCGGCCTGACCTCGGCCCTGTCTCCGCGGGTCGCGAGGGTGTATATGGATTAAAACAGGTACAACTTACCGCCGGAGACTTGGCTCCCCCCCCTTGGGGGGAGCTGGCGCGGCGCGTCTCCCACAAGCGCCGTGACTGAGAGGGGGACTCCCTGCACGTTTTCGGCCCCTCTCAGGCGCTGCGCGCCAGCTCTCCCCTCGCCTTCGGCGGGGGCACAATTAGCACTCGCAAAACGCGAGTGCTAATATTCATATTCTGTTCATATCATATGCTATATTTCTTAATATTTGAAAGCTATATTATATACAGAATCAAACAAAAGAAAGAAAGCTTGATTCGGAATTAATATAGTAATTAAAAACTATTGGAGGTATAGATATGTTTGAACTGATTCCTTTTGACCGCCGCACCCGCAACATGACGAGCTTTGACCCCTTCCGCATGCTCGACGAGATGGACCGCCGCTTTTTCACCGGCGCGCCCGCCGTCTCCGCCTTCCGCACCGACGTGCTGGATACCGGCGACGCCTTCAAGCTCGAGGCGGAGCTGCCCGGCTTCAAGAAAGAGGACATCAAGATC
>CADAAM010000043.1 GCA_902785905.1 Oscillospiraceae bacterium
ATGCTGAGATTTCTGATCGGCCGGGCGGGGACGGGCAAGACCGCCGCGCTCATCGGCGAGATCAAGGAGAATATGGCGCGCGGCGTCGGCAGCAACATCCTGCTCGTGCCGGAGCAGTACAGCCACGAGGCCGAGCGCGAGCTCTGCCGCGTCTGCGGGGACCGCCTCTCCCTCTATGCCGAGGTGCTGAGCTTCACGGGCCTCGCGCGCTCCCTTGAGACAAGGCGCGGCGGTGCGGCGGCCCCATGGCTCGACCAGGGCGGGCGTATGCTGTGCATGGCGCTGGCCCTGCAAGGGGTCGGGGCGCGGCTCACGGTATACAATGCTGCCCAGCGGCGGCCCGAGATGCAGGCCATGCTGCTGAGTGCCGTGGACGAGCTCAAGACCGCCCGCGTCGACGCGGAGCAGCTTTTGACCGCCGCGGCGGAGTGCCCCGACGGCCTCGGCGACAAGCTGCGCGATCTGGCCCTGGTGCTGGAAGCCTTTGATGCGACGGCGGGAAACGGCCGCGTGGACCCGGCGGACCGGCTCTCGTACCTTGCGGAACAGATCGACGACGGCGGCCTTGCGCCGTATACGAAGGTCTTTGTCGACGGCTTCATCGACTTTACCCGCCAGGAGCAGGAGGTGCTCTGCGCCATGCTGCGGCAGGGGATCGCCCTCACGGTCTGCCTCACGCTCGATGATTTCTACGGAGAGAGCGAGGTCTTCGCCCTCTCCCGCCGCGCCGCGCACATGCTGGAAAAAGCGGCGGAGGAGCTGGGGCAGGCGGTCAAGGTCTCCATCATGGAGGCGGACGCTGCGGGGGAAAACGCCCTGCGCTTCTTCGCCGAACACATGTTCGACTACACGGACGCGAGCTTTCCCGGCCCCGCGCCGATCCGCCTTTTGCGCGCCGAGAGCGTCAGCGCCGAGTGCGAGCAGGCGGCGGCCCTCTGCCTTGAGCTTGCGCGGGACCACGGCTGCCGCTGGCGGGATATTGCGATTGTCGCGCGGGGCTTCGACGATTACCGCGGCACACTTGAGAGCGTGTTCCGCCACTACGGCGTGCCGCTCTACACGGCGGCGCGCTCCGACCTCATGGCAAAGCCCCTGCCCGCGCTGGTCGCCTGCGCCTACGAGATCATCCAGGGCGGCTGGGCTCTTGACGATATGGTGAGCTATCTGCGCACCGGGCTTGTCGGGCTTGAGGAAGCCGAGTGCGACGAGCTGGAGAGCTATCTCTTCAAGTGGCAGCTTCGGGGCAGCGCATGGCAGCGCGCGCGGGACTGGCGCCAGCACCCGGACGGCTACGGCGGGGAGTACACCCCGGAGATCGAGGAGAAGCTGGGGCGCATCAACGCCCTGCGCCGCCGCGTGGCCGGGCCGCTCAGATCCTTCGAGAAGGCGGCGCGCGAGGCCGAGACCGCCACCGCCCAGGCCCAGGCCCTCGCTGGACTCTTCCGCGACCTGCGCCTGCCCGAGACCCTGAGCCGCCGGGCCGATGCCATGCAAGCCCTCGGCCGTGAGAAGAGCGCCAGTGAAACCCGTCAGCTCTGGGAGCTGGTCGTCGGCGCGCTGGAGCAGTGTGACGCCATCCTCGGCGACAGCGCCATGGATTATGAGCACTTCGGGCGGCTCTTCACCCTGATGCTCTCCAAATACGACGTCGGCACCATCCCGGTCTCGCTGGACCGCGTCACCGCAGGCGACTTCGACCGCAACCGCCGCAGGGACATCAAACACCTGATCGTCCTCGGCGCGTCGGAAAACCGCCTGCCCATGGCGGAGGAGGGGGGCGGAGTCTTCTCTCTCGACGAGCGGCAGCGCCTTCTGGAGCTGGACATTGAGCTCGGCCCCGGCGGGGACAGCGAACTCTGGCGCGAGTTTGCCCTGATCTACTATACCCTGACCCTGCCCTCCGAGAGCCTGAGCCTGCTCTGCCCCGCCTCCGACGCGGACGGCGCGGCGCTGCGCCCGGCCTTCGTGTTCCGCAGGGCGCAGGCTCTGTTCGGTATCGAACCCGAAAACGCCGACCTCACGGACGTGCGTATGTCCGCCGGGGGCCCGGCCCTGAACCTCGCCGCCCAGGCCATCCACGGCGGCGGGGGACGCGAGCGGGCGGCGGCGGACTACTTCGCCGAGACCGCCCCGGAGCGCTCCGCCGCCCTCAAGGTGGCGTCGGAGCTCACGCGCGGCAGCCTGTCGAAGGAGGGCGTCGCGCGGCTCTACGGCAAAAAGCTGAGACTCAGCGCGTCGCGGGTGGAGAAGTTCGCCTCCTGCCGCTTTGCCTACTTCTGCCAGTACGGATTGAAAGCCAGGCCCCACACGCCCGCGGGCTTTGAACCGCCTGAGATGGGCACCTTCATGCACTATGTGCTCGAAAACGTGGCCCGCGAGGTCGGACAGCGCGGCGACTTCCGGAACGTCACGGACGAGGAGCTGCGCACTCTCACGGATCACTATGTCGAGACCTATGTCCACGAGGAGCTCAACGACTTTCAGGAGAAGAGCAGCCGCTTTGTCTACCTCTTCCGCCGCCTGCGCGAGAACGTGGGCCGCGTGGTCGCGGATATGGCGGCGGAGCTGCGCGCGTCGGACTTCACGCCGCTGGACTTCGAGCTCAACTTCGCGGAGGCCAGCGACATCCCGCCCATCGAGCTGGGCGAGGACGCGGAGGCCATGTCCCTGATCGGCATAGCCGATCGTGTGGACGGCTGGCTGCACGACGGGAAGCTCTACCTGCGCGTGGTGGACTACAAGACCGGGCGAAAGGAGTTTAACCTGTCCGAGGTGTTAAACGGCATGAACCTCCAGATGCTCCTGTATCTCTTCACCCTCTCCGACGGGGGAGCGGCCCGCTACGGGCATGAGATCGTCCCCGCCGGGATCATGTACATTCCGGCACGCAGTCCCATGCTCTCCGCCGACGCCAAACCGGACGCCGAAAGCGTGGAGGCCGAGCGGGCAAAGGAGCTGCGCCGCAGCGGCCTCATCCTGGACGACGCGGCCCTGCAGGAGGCCTGGGAGCACGGGAACGAGAAGCGCTATATCCCGATCAAGTTCAAATACAACAAGCCGTCGGAGGACAGCATCGCAAGCCTTGAACGCCTTGGCCTGCTGGACCGGCATATCCGGCGGCAGCTCAAGGGCATGGCCAAGCAGCTTCGCGCGGGCAGCATCGCCGCCGACCCCTATTACCGCAGCCAGAGCGACAACGCCTGCCTGCACTGCGACTACTATGACGCCTGTCATTTCGTCGAGGGGCGCGGCGGGGAGAAGAGCCGCTATCTGCCCAAATACAGCCCGGCGGAGGTCTGGGCCATGATGGAGGAGGGAGAACGACATGGCGGAATTTAAGCCCACCGAATCCCAGCGCCGGGCGATCGAGCTGCGCGGCTGTCCCGTGCTGGTGTCCGCCGGGGCGGGAAGCGGCAAGACACGCGTGCTCACCGAGCGCCTGATGGGATATCTTACCGACCCTGCTCACCCGGTCGACATCGACAGCTTCCTCATCATCACCTATACCCGCGCCGCGGCGGGGGAGCTGCGGGGCCGCATCTCGGAGGAGCTGTCACGCCGTCTCGCCTCCGAGCCGGGCAACAGCCGCCTGCGCCGCCAGAGCGCCCTGCTCCGTCGTGCGAAGATCGGCACCATCCACAGCTTCTGCGCAGACCTGCTGCGGGAAAACTGTCAGGCGGCGGGCCTCACGCCGGATTTCAAAATTCTGGACGAGGAGCGAGCCGAGTCCATGCGTGCGTCCTGCCTCGACCGCGTGCTCGAAGACTGCTACGACAAAATCGAGGACGACCCCGATTTCCGCCTCCTGGCCGACACCGTGGGCGAGGGGCGGGATGACCGCAGCCTTGCCGAGCTCATCCTCGAGCTGCATGAAAAAATGCAGTGCCACGCTTTCCCCGCCGCCTGGGCGGAAGAGCAGACCGCCCTGCTTGCCTCTCCCGCGTCCGACGCGGGCCAGACCCCGTGGGGCCGGGAGCTCATGGCCTGGGCGAAGGGCCTCGCCGACCACTGGAGTGCGGAGTTTGACGCCCTGCTCGCCGAGATGGCCGAGGAGCCGCGCATCAAGGACGCCTACGCCGCGCACTTTGAGGACATCGCGGCCCAGCTCCGGGAGCTGTCGCGCTGTCTGGAGCTGGGCTGGGACAAGACGGCGGCCCTCCTGCCGCTGAACGTATCGCGCCTGCCGCGTCTAACCAATACGCCAAACGAGGCCCTGAGCGAGAAACTGAAAACCAGGCGCACGGCCTGCGTCGACTGCTTTAAGAAAAAGGTCGCGCCGGTTTTTGCGTCCCCGTCTTCGGAACTGCTCACGGACATGGCAAAAACCGCCCCCGCCATGCGCGCCCTGCTGCGCCTGACCCTCACCTTTGACAGAGCCTACGCGCATGACAAGCAGAGCCGGGGGCTGGTGGATTACGCGGATCTCGAGCACAAGGCGGCGGCCCTGCTCATCGGCGCGGACGGGGAACCCACGGAGCTTGCACGGCGGCTGTCCCGGCGCTATACCGAGGTCATGGTGGACGAGTACCAGGACGTGAGCCGCGTACAGGACGAGATCTTCACCGCCGTATCGGACGGAGGCAGACGCCTCTTTCTGGTGGGCGACGTGAAGCAGTCCATCTACCGCTTCCGCCTGGCCGACCCCGCCATTTTCAATGTAAAATACCGGCACTATGCCGAGCCTGCTTCCGGCGCGGCGCGGGTTCTGCTGCGCGAGAACTTTCGCTCCCGGCGCGAGATTCTGGACGCCGCCAACGCGGTCTTCTCCCTCTGCATGTCCGAGTCCCTGGGCGACGTGGACTACAACGACGAGGCCGCGCTTGTCCACGGGGCGGTGTATTACGAGGGCGAGGTGCCGAAGCCGGAGCTGCTGCTCTACGAATTGCCCGAGGGCGACGACGAGGAGAGCCCCGACAAGACGGCCCTCGAGGCGGCGTTCACGGCAAAAAAAATCCGCGCCCTGGTGGAGTCCGGGGCGACGGTCACGGACGGCGGCGGCACACGGCCTATGGATTACGGCGACATTGCGATCCTGCTGCGCTCACCGGGCAAGACAGGAGGCATCTACCGCGAGGCGCTTATCAACGAGGGCGTACCCGTGGGCAGCGCCCAGGGCAGCGGCTTCTTTACCGCGCCCGAGATCGCCCTGACCCTCGCCATGCTGACCGTGATGGATAATCCCCACAAGGACATCCCGCTGATCGCGGTGCTGCGCTCGGCGGCCTTTGGGTTTACGCCGGATGAGCTGTCCTATATCCGCGCGGCAAAGCGGGACGCGGACTTCTACACCGCCCTTGAGGCCGCCGGGGAGACCGGTGAAAAGTGCAGCGCTTTCCTTAACAAACTCGCGAGCTTGCGCAGCGAGGCGACGGACCTGAGCGCGGGGGAGACGGTGTGGCTCGTGATCGAACAACTTGATCTGCTGGCCCTGTGCAGCGCCATGGACGACGGAGCCCGGCGGCGCGCCAATCTCATGGCCCTTGTCGAGCTCTCCGAGGGTTTCGAGAGCACCGGCTACCACGGCCTGCACCGCTTCTCGCTATGGCTTCAGGCTCTCGCCGCCAAAGGGCAGGAGCCCGGCGTCGGCACCCTGGGCCGCGCGGTGCAGATCGTGTCCATTCACCGCTCCAAGGGCCTTGAATACCCGGTTGTCTTTCTCTGCGACGCGGCGCGAAGGTTCAACGCCCGGTCGCGGCAGGGGACCGTGCTGGTCCACCCGGAGCTGGGCCTCGGTCCTCGGGTGGTGGACCTGGAAAAGCGCGTGCGCTACCCCTCTCTCGCCCGCCTTGCCATTGCAAGACGGCAGGAGCGCGAGGACAAGAGCGAGGAGCTGCGCCTTTTGTATGTGGCCCTCACCCGCGCCAAGGAGCGGCTTTATATGGTGGTTTCCACCGATAACGCGGAGAAAACGCTTGAGAAGGCTGAGACCATGGCAACACCGCCCATCGCGCCGGAGACCCTGATAGGGGCGTCGAGCTTTGCGTCGTGGCTGCTCTGCGCCTGCCTTGCCGACAGAGAGGAACATATAGCCCTCCGCGTCTGCCGCGGCGGGGAGGAGACAGCCGCGGAGGAGATCGCGCAGGCGGAAGTCCCCGCCGACCCCGAGGCCGCGGCGGAGCTCAGGCGGCGGCTTGGCTTTGTCTATCCGCACGGCGCGGCGGTGGATCTGCCCTCCAAGGTGACGGCGACGGAGCTCAAGGGCCGCTATGAGCGGGATGAGGACGCGGCGGAGATGGTGAAGCCCAAGTCATGGAGCTTCCGCATGCCGACGCTCGGCGAGGGGGAGCGTTCCCTCACCGCGGCGGAGCGCGGCGTCGCCACGCACAAGGTGCTGCAATACATGGATTTTGCCAAGGCCAAAAGCCGGGACGGGCTCAAAGAAGAAGTCGCCCGCCTGTGCGCCATGCGTTTCCTCTCGGAGCGGGAGGCCAGGGCCGTCAATCTCAGCGCCCTGGAACGGCTGTTCCGCTCGGAGCTCGGCAGGCGTATGCTCGCAGCGAAGGAGCTCCTTCGGGAGTTTCGCTTTTCCCTGCTGCTCGATGCGGCGGAGCTCTACCCCGGCACGAAGGGAGAACAGCTTCTTTTGCAGGGCGTGGTGGACTGCTGTCTCGAGGAGGACGGCGCGCTCGTCATCATCGACTACAAGACCGACAGCGTGCGCACCGAGGAGGAGATCGCCGCTCGCGCAGAGCTCTACCGGGGCCAGCTTCTGGCCTACGCCCGCGCCCTCACACGCATCTTTGAAAAGCCTGTGAAGGAGGGCGTGCTGTTCTTCCTTGCCCCTGGGCAGGAGGTACGGGTGATATAATGAAAGCGCGCTTCCCCATTTGACCGGGGAAGCGCGCTTGATATTTTGCTGAACGGGAAGCGGACAACGGCTTATGCCTTCTGCTTCTTCTGGGGGACCTTGCTGCCCTCCCAGGCGTGGACGCAGACGGCGCAGGACGCATCGCCGACGACGTTGAGCGCGGTACGGCCCATGTCGAAGAGACGGTCGATACCGTAGATGATGCCGATAAAGGTCGTGGGTACGCCGACGGCCTCGAGGACCATGGCCAGCATGATCATACCGGCGCCGGAGGTGCCGGCGGTGCCGATGGAGGCGAGGGTCGCGGTGATGACGATAGTGATCATCTGGCTGACGGACAGTTCAATGCCGACGCACTTGGCCAGGAAGATCGCGGCCACGCACTGGTAGATCGCGGTGCCGTCCATGTTGATCGTCGCGCCGAGAGGCAGGACGAAGGAGGAGATGTCGTTCTCAACGCCCATATCGTCGCAGCACTCCTTGGTGATCGGCAGGGTGGCGACGGAGGAAGTGGAGGTGAACGCGAAGGCGGCCGCCGGGAAGATCTTCTTGAAGAAGGTCAGCGGGGATATTTTTCCGAAAATCTTGGCGGACAGGGAGTAGACCAGCACCACGTGGATGATGTAGCCGATGTAGGCGGCCAGCAGCACCAGACCGAGGGAGCCGAGAATTTTCGGGCCCTGGGCGGCAACGACCCACACCATCAGCGCGAACACGCCATAGGGGGACAGGGCGAGGATGAAGCCCATGACGCGCTGAGTGACGTCGTTGAAAGAGATAATGAAATCGCCGAAGAGCTTGCCCTTCTCACCGGCGACAAGCACGCCGCAGCCGAAGATCAGCGCGATGAAGATGATCTGCAGCATCGCCGCAGTGGACAGGGGATTGATCGCGTTGTTCGGGAAGATGTTGACGATGGTGTCCATGAGGTTGGCGCTCTTGGCCTGGTATTCCGCACCCTCGGCCAGCTCCAGCATCGGGAAGCTGCCCTTGAACGCGCTCGCAACGACGAGGCCGATGACGCACGCGATGGCGGTGGTCACGAGGAAGTAGGCGACGGTTTTCCAGCCGATCTTGCCGACCTTCTTGATATCGCCCATCTGGATCACGCCGTCCATGATGCTCAGCAGCACCAGAGGCACGACGATGAACTTCAGCAGGTTTACAAAGATGTCGCCGAAGGGCTTGATGTACTTGGCAGTGAAGTTGCCCGCAGCGTCAGCGCCCATCGCCGCCCAGAGGATGGCGCCGACGACAATGCCGATCACCAGGCCGAGCAGGATCTTCATGCCCAGATTCATTTGCTTTTTCATGTTGACATACTCTCCTTTCTTCTCCAATACCAAAGACTGACTGTACTTTTGTACGAATCTCATTATACTGTAAGAACAGGCAGTTGTTAAGTACTTCTGTTATTTCAAGTAAAATTTCGGCAGAGTCGCCAATCGTAAACCGACATTTTTTTACAAAAAAACGAAAACGCTTTTCCCGTGTCTTTCCGGGAAAAGCGTTTTCTTCTATTCCTCTTTCAGCGGATACCCGCAAAACAAAATCGCTTCGCGCGCAAGCTCTTTCGTCGGGTCGATGAAGGGGCCGGGATCGCCGAGGGCGTTTGCCAGAATGGGCAGCTCCGTACAGGCGAGGATGAAGTAGTCCGCCCCGCGCTGACGCAGGCCGTCAAGCAGGCGGCCCCAATTCTCCGCCTCGGGCGCGAGCGGTTTTGACGCCTTGACCACGTCGTAGATAAAGCGCATCAGCTCCGCGCGCTGCGCCTCATCCGGGAGAAGAAAGGGTACGCCCTCGCGTTCCAGCGCGCGGCTGTAGAGCCCGGTGTCGAGCGTCCCCGTCGTGGCGAGCACCGCGGCGCGCCTGCCGGGGTAGAGCTCCCCGCAGCGCTTCGCCGTGATGGCGGGCATATCGAGGATAGGCGTCTCCGTCAGTGCCTGGAGGCGGGGGAGAAAGTAGTGCGCCGTGTTGCAGGCCATAAGGATACAGTCCGCGCCGCAGGCCTCGAGATGCCGCAGAGCCGTGCTCATCTCCGGCACGGGGTCGATCCCGCCGTGGAGAATGGCCGCGGTGCGGTCCGGGATGGCGGCGTCGGAGTCGATGTAGACGCGGATATGCTCATTGTCGCACACAGCCTTTGTGCCTTCGATGATCTTGCGGAAGAGGTCGGCCGTGGCCATCGGGCCCATGCCGCCGAGAATACCGATTGTTTTTTTCATCATTACGTCCTTGTCTTACACAAATAATTCGGAACCCACCTTGATCGCCAGCAGCGCGAGGACCACCAGGATCACCGGGCGTACGATCTTCGACCCGTCCTTGATCGCTAAGCCCGAGCCGATGTAGTGCCCGAGCACCGAGCTGACCGCGCCGATCAGGCCCAGCGCGATAAAGACCTTGCCGTTTACGAGAGAGGTAAAGAGCGAGGCGAGATTGCTTGAGAGGTTTACCAGCTTGACGTTGCCGGAGGCGGTGCGCAGATCCATCCCGGCGAGACGGCAGAAGACCAGGAGCAGAAACGTCCCCGCGCCGGGGCCGTAAAAGCCGTCGTAGCCGCCGATGAGGAAGGACGCCGCCAAAACGATCGCAAGCTGCCTGCCGGGCGCCATGTCGCCCTTCTCCTCGGGAAGCGTCCTGTGCCGCAGGACAACAAAGGCGACGACGGGCAGCACCGCGAGCAGCAGCCATTTCAGGTACCGTTCATCCAGCGCAAGCTGGAGCCGCGTCCCAAGGTAGGAACCGAAGAGCGCCAGCGCAATGGAGGGCAGGCCCAGCTTCCAGTCGATAAAGCCGTTTCGGACAAAGCGCACCAGCGAGACCGAGGTCCCGATGCAGGAGGACAGCTTGTTCGTCCCCAGTGCCAGATGCGCCGGGAGACCGGCCAGAAAATAGGCGGGGACAGAGATGATCCCGCCGCCCCCGGCGATCCCGTCCATAAAGGCGGCCAGAAACACGCCGACCACCACAATGATCACCATGCGCGCGTTCAATTCTATGGGAAACAGCATCGCCTGCATAGACACCACTCCTTGCTGTGTTTCGCGCTATTGTAGCACAAAACAATGGGAGTGTAAACAGGAACAGAGCGGCACGGCCGCTCTGTTCCCGTTGAAAAAT
Organism: Oscillospiraceae bacterium; assembly: GCA_902785905.1. Lineage (GTDB taxonomy): Bacteria > Bacillota > Clostridia > Oscillospirales > Oscillospiraceae > Limivicinus. Next base: position 9,932 of record CADAAM010000043.1, read on the forward strand.
ATCAATGCTTGTGATCGCTGCCCTTCGAGCCTATGCCGAAGTGCAGTTCCTTCATGCCCTCGACCTCGTCGCAGATATCCTTGAGCGCGCACACGGTGCAGTCCGTGGACAAGCCCTCAAAGATATGGGTGAGGGTGCCGGTCACGTCGGCGGACTTCTTGGCCATCGCGCGGAGGGCGGCGTAGTCGGCGGCGGGATCAGTGAGGAAGATGACGGCGGCGCTGAGGACGTTCGGGTCCTTCTTGTAGGCCTCGATGTAGTTCATGCCCAGGGCCTTGAAGTTGATGCCCCTGCGCAGCGCGTCCTTGCTGACGCGCACCTGCTCGCGATAGCTCTCCGGCGAGATGCGTACCATGTATCCCCGGGGATAGACGTGGTACTTGGCAAACTCGATATCCTTGAGCGTGCGGTACACAGCCTCGTCCTCGTCGTCGAGTACGCCGATGCGCAGCAGCACAATGCGGGCAAAGTCGCAGTCGCCGTGGATGTCGCGCAGGTCACGGCCGATGAGCACGACCTGATCCTCGCTCACCAGCTCCTCGCTCGAGGTGAAGAGCACGAAGTTTGCCGAACCCTTGCCGGAGGCGCCAAGCTCGAAGGCGGCGTCCTTCTGCAGCACCAGCTCGCTCGAGCTGTCCGTGGCCCAGGCGGATTTGGGATCATAGGCCCAGGACTTTGCGGGCAGGCCGTCGATCAGACTTCTGGTTTCCCTGATCAGGGAGTTATACAGCTCCATAGACTAAAATACCTGATCGACTTTCTTGCGGTCGAAGATGAGATTGACCTGCTTGTATGCCCAGCCCAGGACCTTCTGATCGAGGTTCCAGAAATAGACCACGAACAGAACGCCGACGACCAGGACAAAGATGAGGATGATCTTTTTAATCAGCTCACAGATTTTGCACATGTTCTGTGTAATCTCCTTTCGTTAGGTGGCGTGCGCTATTATTTCTTCGCGAGACCCTTCTGACGCGCGTACTCGGCGGCGCCCAGAGCGCCCATGAGCTGGGGGTCGGTCTTGAGGTTGACGACCTTGAGCTTGAGGACGTGCTCGATGGCCTCTTTCAGGCCGTCGTTCTTCGCGCAGCCGCCGGTCAGGGTGATGCTGTCGGTGGCGCCGGCCTTCTTGGCCATGACGAAACAGCGCTTGGCAACCGCCATCTCAATGCCCGCAGCAATCTCGTCGGTCGCCTTGCCCTCGCCGACCAGGGTGATGACCTCGGACTCGGCAAAGACGGTGCACTGGGCGGTGATGGGGATGACGTTTTTCGCGGTGAGGGAGAGCTTGGAGAACTCGGACAGGCTCAGCTCAAAGGAGCGGGCCATGGCCTCGAAGAAGCGGCCGGTACCCGCGGCGCACTTGTCATTCATGGCGAAGTTCTTGACCGTTCCGTCGGTGTCCACGCTGATGCCCTTGACGTCCTGGCCGCCGATGTCGATGATGGCCTTGACGCTGGGATCGGTGTCTCAGAGATGTTCTCGTCGGCAAAGGGGACCTTGTTGCGGCCGTAGCCGGTGCCGATGAGGTAAGCCAGCTCCTTGCTGTCCTTGAGACCGGCCTTCTCGCAGACCTCGGCCATGGCCGCGATCGCGCTCTGCTCGGAATTGATCTTGCTCTTGATGGTGGTGTCGGCAATCATCTTGCCGTTCTCGTCCAGAATGACCGCTTTGGTGTAGGTGGAACCAACGTCACAACCGCCAAAATATTTCATTTACAAATAACCTCCGTAATTCTTTATAGGCTCCCCTGCAAGGGGAGCTGTCAGCCGTCAGGCTGACTGAGGGGTCGCCCGATCACGG
>CADAAM010000044.1 GCA_902785905.1 Oscillospiraceae bacterium
CAAGATCATCTACCGCACACAGAAGTTTGAGGACATGGTCCGCACCTTCTGCATGAACCCCCACGGCGTCGTGGTCAACGAGAACACCAACGGCATCGTCACCGTCAACGGCCACAGCTACGAGGACCCGAGCAGGCACACCGAGAACACCAACTTCGCCCTGCTGGTCTCCAAACACTTCTCAGATCCCTTCAAGGACTCCAACGGCTACGGCGAGAGCATCGCGAGACTTTCCAACATGCTGGGCGGCGGCGTGATCGTCCAGCGCTTCGGCGATCTGGTGCGCGGACGGCGCAGCACCGAGGCCCGCATCCGCGAGAGCTTCGTCACCCCGACGCTCGCCGCCACACCCGGCGACCTCAGCCTCGTGATCCCCAAGCGCATCCTGGACGGCATCATTGAGATGATCCACGCCCTCGACAAGATCGCCCCCGGCACCGCCAACGACGACACCCTTCTCTACGGCGTGGAGGTCAAGTTCTACAATATGGAGGTCGAGATCGACGAGAATCTCGAGACCTGCTGCCCCGGGCTCTTCGTCATCGGCGACTGCTCCGGCGTGACCCACTCCCTCTCCCACGCCTCCGCCAGCGGCGTCTTCGCCGCGAGACGGATATTGGAGGAAATTTGAACCAGTTTGGAGTGAGGAGTGTGGAGTTAAGGTGTCGCTTCGCGACGATTTGAAAAAGGCTCCTTCAGCGAGGGAAACATGGACGCATGAAAATCGTCACCCCCGCAGTCTTAAATGCCTGCCCAACTCCACACTCCACACTCCACACTTCACACTTCAAACTCCAAACTCCAAACTCCAAACTCCAAACTCCAAACTCATCCGGAGGTTTCCATGTCTAAAACCAAAGGCCAGAACTATATGCACGGCGCGGCGATCCTGACGGTCGGCGTGATCATCATGAAGATCCTCGGCTTCTTCTATAAAATCCCCCTGGGCAACATCCTCGGGGACGAGGGCTACTCGATGTTCATGGGCGCCTACAGCATCTATTATATTTTCTTCACCCTCGCCACCGCGGGCCTGCCGGTGGCGCTGTCGAGGCTCGTAGCCGAGGCGGACGCCAACGGCCGGGTCCGCCAGGAGGAGAAGACCTTCCGCGTGGCCCTCGTCACCTTCTCGGTGATCGGCACGGTGTTCGCGCTCATCATGTTCTGCTTTCCGAACTGGCTGGCCGCCGTGTATCTCGAAAATCCCGACGCGGGTCCCAGCGTGCGGGCCATGGCCCCGGCCATTCTGCTGGTGTGCATCGTGTCGGCCTACCGCGGCTACTGCCAGGGCAACGGCAACATGCTGCCCACGACGGTGGACGAGGTGCTGGAGGTCCTTTTCAAGGTCGTCTCCGGCCTTGTGATCGCGGTGCTGGTGCTGCGCTCCTATCCGCCGCACCACCCGATGGCTCTGCCCATGGGCTCGGCGGGCGCCATCTTCGGCGTGTCCATCGGCTCGGCGGTGTCGCTGGCGTATATGATCTTCTACAAGCGCAGACACTACTCAAGCCTCGCCGCCCCTTACACCGCGGGCGTCCATGATCCGAACGACGTCCCGGAGGACGACGACGCGGCCGACCCCGCCATGAAGATCGTCAAAGACATCCTCTCCATCGGCATCCCCATCGCGACCGGGGCCTGCATCATGGCGCTTCTCAACAGTGTCGACTCCAAGCTCTGCATGAACAGGCTTCAGAGTGCCGCGCATTTCTCCTACCGCGAGGCGAAGGTCCTCTACGGCGTATACGGCAAGGCGCAGACCCTGTTCAACCTGCCCGCCGCGTTCATCACGCCGCTGACCATCTCCATCGTCCCGGCTATCTCCGGGGCCATCGCGAAGGGCGCGCGGCGCGACGCCGCGAAGGTCTCCGAGGACTCCATGCGCATCTCGTCCTTCCTCGCCATCCCCATGGGCGTGGGGCTGGCGGTGCTGGCCGATCCCATCATGAAGGTCCTCTATCCCGGCAGCCACCTGGCGGGCCCGGGGCTTCTGCGCATCATGGGCGCGGCCTCCTTCTTCGTCTGCCTGGTGCTGATGGAAAACGCCATCCTTCAGGCCTCGGGCAGGGAGAAGCTCACCATGGTCACGCTCATTGTCGGCGGCCTCATCAAGATCGCCGTCAACTGGTTCCTCGTCGCGCAGCGGGACGTCAACATCTACGGCGCGCCGGTCGGGACCCTGTGCAGCTACGTCGCCATGGCCGCGATGGACTATGTCTTCATGTGGCGCACGCTGGATGACAGACCGCGCCTGCTCAAGGTCTTCGCCGCTCCCGTCGCCGCGAGCGCGCTGATGGCCCTCACCGCCTGGGGCGTCTTCGGTCTTGCGCAGAGAGCGCTCATGCCGATGCACCGCATCGGCGCGCTGATTGCCATGTGCGCTGCGATCCTGGCGGCGGTCGTCGTCTATCTGATCGCCGCGATCACGCTGCGCGCCGTCACAAAGGAGGATATGACGCTCATACCCGGCGGGGAAAAAATCGCGCGAATCCTCCATATGAGATAAAATTCGGCACAAAATACTTGAAAAATCGTAAATAGGACTTGCGTTATACAGAGAAGTATGTTAAAGTCTGCTTGTTTGCGGGCCGCATCTGTGTTTGCGTACCGCTTCCCGTGAGTAAACCGGGCATCAACCGGGAAAACTCAATGATACAACGTCAGAAGTCAACAATGATTCAGGAGGAAACAAACAATGAATAAGGCAGAATTAGTCGCCGCTGTCGCTGAGAAGACCGGCCTGTCCAAGAAGGACAGCGAGAAGGCCGTCAACGCCGCGTTTGACGCTATCTCCGAGACTCTGGTCGAGGGTGGCAAGGTCCAGCTCGTCGGCTTTGGTTCTTTCGAGACCAAGAGCCGCAATGCGCGTGTCGGCCGCAATCCCAGAACCAAGGAAGAGATCGAGATCCCTGCCAGCCGCATCCCGACCTTCAAGGCCGGCAAGGCTCTGAAGGACGCCGTCGCAAAGTAATTTGCAGTGATGCACGAATGACCGCCTTTCCGCTTTGGAGAGGCGGTCTGATTCTATTCGGAGGGAAAGACAAGCATGAGACTGGACAAATACTTAAAGGTTTCGCGCCTCATCAAGCGCCGCACGGTGGCAAACGACGCCTGCGACGCCGACCGCATCCTCGTCAACGGCCGCCAGGCCAAGGCGAGCTATCAGGTCAAAGAGGGGGACGTGATCGAGATCGCCTTCGGACAGCGCACCCTGCGGGTCGAGGTCACCCAGGTGGCGGACAATGTCTCCAAGGCCGACGCGCCCGCCATGTATAAAGAGCTTGCATAACAGTGGACAAAAGTCGGCAGTGTATAGTATAATGAAAATATCATTACGGTAAGGAGGCAGCGCCATGGGCAATCAGACCGAGAAAGAAGAAAAACTGACCCGCAGGGAGCGCAGACGCCGCTGGAAGGAAGCAAAGCGCGCCAAGAGGGCGGAACTCAAGGAATATTACCGCTACGCCCCCTGGGGCAGGCGGGTATGGAACCTGTACCTGAAAAAAATCGTGAACGTGCTGGTGATGCTCACGATTCTGGTCGGCCTTGTCGCCGTCAACATGGGCCTGATCATGGACGGCGTCGTGGCGCCCATCTTGATGGACATGTATGATAACGCCGCCAGGAAGCCGCTGACGCCGGAGCAGGAGAAAGAGCTCTATGAGATGTCGCCCATCGACGAGGAGGGCGCGGCCAGGATCGACGCGCTCCCGCGCGCGGGCGAGAACGAGACCTGGACCGTCTGCGTCTATATGATCGGCGCAGACCTCGAGGACATGGGGGAGAACGATCTGTCCGATCTGCTGCGCTATGAGACGCGCGCGGTGCGTGAGGAAATTGAGGCGGACAAAGCAGCGGCCCGACGTGATTCACTTGACCGTTTCCGCGGCGAGCTGGAGGAGAACGGGCTTGGGCTGCCCGCGTTCTTCTACTATCCGGTCGTCCCGGTGGCCTCCTCCACGACTGTGACGGAGGACGTGATCGTGGCTGAGAGGGACGGTTTTGCCTCGAACGATATCGCGGAGATGACTGCCGACGTCTGGTCGGACAATATCAACGTCGTTATCCAGACCGGCGGCGCGCGCCGCTGGAGCAACCAGCTGGTCAACCCCAACCGCACCCAGCGCTTCACCTATCATAACGGCGAATTCAAAGAGGTCGCCAATCTGCCGCTGGAGCGGGCCTCCAGCCGGGAGAGCCTGGAGGGCTTCCTGCGCTTCTGCAAGGAGGAGTACCCCTCCGATCACCGCATCCTGGTGCTGTGGAACCACGGCGGCGGCCCCTTCGGCTACGGCCATGACGCCGTCTACGGCGGATTTCTGAGCCTCAAGGACATCCGCGAGGCGCTGTCCAGCGTCTACAGACCCAGCAAAACCGATCCCGCCTTTGACATCATCGGCTTTGACGCCTGCCTCATGTCCACTCTCGAGGCGACCCACGCCCTCGACGGCTTCGCCGACTACTACTGCGTCAGCGAAGAGGTCGAACCCGGCGACGGCTGGGACTACGATCCCTGGCTCAAGGCCATGAGCGAGGATCCCACGATGGGCCCCGCGCAGATCGCCCGCGCGATTGCGGACTCCTATACCGATCACTACATGCATAAGAACGTGGCCTTCCCGATCGCAAACATGGATGTCACCTTCTCGGTGCTGGACGCGCAGAAGGCAGAGGAGCTGTATCAGGCCTACTGCGACCTGGCGAAGGTTCAGCTCAGGGACGCGGCCGGGGATATCGGCGTGCTGGCCGAGCTCAGCCGCGCCGCGAACAAGGCCACACACTATGGGAGCAGCTCGGCCGATGTCTACAACATGATCGACCTCGGCAATTACATGGATCTGCTGTCCGAGCGCTACCCCGAGGAGAGCGCCCGCGTCCGGAAGCTGATCGGCGATGCGGTGCTCTATCACCGTGAAAACGGCGCTCTCGGCGATTCCACCGGCATCGCGGTCTATTTCCCGACCCAGGTCGACGGCCTGTTCGGGCTGCTGTACTATCTCGACTATGTGTACAACATCAGCGAGGACGACGCCGTCACCGCCCTGTACTACTATAAGCAGGCGGGCTGCCTCACGGATGAGCTGCGCGACTATGTCGCCACGATCACGGACAAGGAGCCCAGGACCCTGGACATCACGCCCTTTATCCGCTTCACCAGGGAGGAGCCGTCCTTTGACGCCGACGGCGCCCTCTTCCCGGTCACCGACGCCCTGCAGGATCTGATCGTAAACTATGAGCTGGAAGTCAACCGCATCGACGAGAAGAACGGCAAGCTCGTCTACTACGGGCGCGAGGAGGCCGTGTATCTCGACGGCGAGGGCCATCTGGCGAGCGATTTTGACGGCAGATGGGTTCACTTGGGCGGCGAGCCGCTGTATGTGGAGGTCGTGTCCTCCGCTCCCTCCGCCGTGGAGTACCGCGCCCATGTGGAGCATAACGGGGAGGAGGCTTATCTGCTGATCTCCCGCGACCGCGACACGGACGCGCTGACCATCACGGGACTGCACAAGGTCACGGAGGAGGACGGCAGCAAGATCGTCAGCCGCACCGTGGACGAGCTGGAGCCCGGCGCGAAGATCAAGCCCATCTATACGGTGACCGATCTGACCACCGGCTCGACAAGCGCCGAGACCGGCAAAAAGATCACCTTCACCCGCATGACGGACGTAGAGCTCAAACCCCTCCCGGAGGGCCAATACGTCTCCGCCGCAGTCATCACCGACCAGCGCGGCGACAGCTACTACTCCGCGGTCGTCGCCTCCACCCTGGACAACGGCACGATGAAGGACTGGCAGACGGACTCCCGCTTCTTCGGAAGAAGCTACTGATCGAATACGGCAAAAATGGGAACTTTTTCGGAAGTTCCCATTTCAGACTGTAGACAAACCCTTGCAAACCAAGCTGGTCTTGTAAGGGGGATCTGTGAAGGGGGACGGGGAGTCCCCCTTCACGTACAATCCATGCAACAATGGGAACTTTTTCGGAAGTTCCCATTGTTGCCCTTCAAGCTGTCGACACTTTGTCGACAGCTTGAGGACTGTCTCCAAAGGAGACAGTCCTCTTTTTTACACCTGCCTGTTTACGCTGTCCGTTTAAACAAAAATGAAAATCAAAACTGTACATGCTGCACAAAACGAAAACGATTTCGAAATGGGAACTTGCAATATTTCATACAAATATCTATAATATGTGCCGCAGTCAGTGAAGACTCTCTGTAAACATTATTTCATTAAGAAAGGGACGACGAACAATGGCGAATAAAAACATCTCCCGCCGCGAGTTTTTGAAGGGCACCGCAGCAGCGGCCGGCCTCGGACTCGCGGCAGCCATGGGCATGGGCACGACCGCTTTTGCCGACGGGGCGACCTATAAACCCGGCAAATATCAGGCGACCGCATACGGCAACCTGAGCTACGTCACCGTGGAGTGCACCTTCAGCGAGACAAAGCTGGAGAGCGTGGAGATCATCTCCCAGAACGAAACTCCCATTCTTTTCTCCCAGGTGCAGGAGAATCTGATCCCCTCCATCGTGGAGAATCAGGCCCTGGGTCTGGACGGCATCACCGGCGCGACCAACTCCTCCCGCGCGGTCAAGGAAGCCATCGCCGACTGTGTCAAGCAGGCGGGCGGCGACCCCGACGAGTGGCTCGCCAGAACGGTCGAGGCCAAGGCGGGCGCGGACGAGACCTATGACGTGGACGTCTGCGTCATCGGCTGCGGCGGCTCCGGCTTCATGGCGTCCATCACGGCGGGCAAGCTCGGCGCGAAGGTGCTGACCATCGAGAAGGCCAACTCCGTCGCGGGTGTCAACGGCATCAAGGTCTCCGGCCCCTTCGCGGTCGACACCTCCGTCCTGCACGCGCGCGAGGGCGGCACGACGCTTCAGGTGGAAGAGGTCTTCCAGCACGTCATGAACTACACGCACTGGACTCCGAACCCCGCCCTGATGCACCGCTGCCTGGAGGAATCCAAGAACGCGGTGGAAAACCTCGTGGACATCGGCTACGCCATGAAGGAGGCCAACTTCCGCTTTGAGACTCCCTTCTATCAGGAAAAGGGCGGCTTCCACCTGATCACCAACTCCCTGGATGAGCGCGTGGAGCTGTGGAACAAGGCCCTTGATGAGGCGGGCGTGCAGGTCCTGTTCAACACCACCGCGACCGGCCTGCTCATGGACGGCGACAAGGCGGTCGGCGTCACGGCCAAGAAGGCCGACGGCACCTCCGTCACGGTCAACGCCAAGGCGGTCATCATCGCCTCCGGCGGCTACCTCGGCAACCGCGACCTGCAGGAGAAATTCCTCAAGACCCGCAAGCTCAACGCGGCGGCGGGCGGCAACAGCCTCTGCACCGGCGACGGCATCATGATGGCCGAGGACGCGGGCGCTGTCCTGTGCAAGACCTTCGGCTACTGCCCCTGCGAGTACGGCGGAACCAACTCCAAGGCCTCCCGTCCGGCCAAGCAGGACAAGTACGACCAGAACTACGCGTTCAAGTTCGGCCTCTACGGCAACCTGCTGGTTGACGCCGAGGGCAAGCGCTTCATCAACGAGGGCCTGCTGTGCGACTACCCGATGAGCTACGGCTCCGAGCAGATCATCCTCAACGCCCCGTGGTACGGCATTGTCGACCAGGCCTATGTCGACGCCATGACCACCATCGGCCTCTACGACTACACCATCGCCAAGGGCGCCGAGCCCGTCGAGGGCAAGTGGTTCATCGGCAACTACTTCAAGGGCCGCATCCTGGACAAGCTGCCCGAGGATATCGAGGAAGGCATCCGCGAGGGCTGGCTGGCCAAGGCCGACACCCTGGAGGAGCTGGCTGAGAAGTTCGGCCTCACGAACCTGCCCGAGACCGTCGCCAAGTACAACGAGTACTGCGACAAGGGCGTGGACGAGGAGTTCGGCACCAACCCGTGGTACCTCAGCAAGATCGAGAAGGGCCCGTTCTATGCCGTCCAGTGCGAGCCGTCCGCGTGGAGCACCTTCGGCGGCGTCCGCACCGACGACAAGCTGCGCGCCCTCAAGCCCGACAACACCCCGATGCAGGGCCTGTACGTCGTCGGCACCGACAACGGCTCCCTGTACTACAGCCCCTACTACGACGTGCCCGGCTACTGCTACGGCCTGTGCGTCGACTCCGGCTACATCGCCGCAAACGAGGCGGTCGAGTACATCAAGTAAGACAACCCCATATAAACAACAAGACCGCTGCGTTTTCGCAGCGGTCTTGCTCTATGTTTAGTCCATGGCCTCCAGCTTTTTGACAAGGCCTCTCAGGGCCTTGCCGCGGTGACTGATGCTGTTTTTCTCCTCGGGGCTGATCTCCGCCGTGCGCACGCCGCGCTCCGGCAGGAGGAAGAGCGAGTCATAGCCGAAGCCGTTCTCGCCGCGCTCGGTATGGGCGATCTCGCCGAAGAGAAAGTCCTCGCTTGTCAGGAGCCTGCCGTCCGGCCAGGCCAGGGCGATGGCGCAGGTGAAGTGCGCCGCACGGTTTTTGACGCCGTCGAGCTTTTCCAGCAGCACGCGGCGGTTGGCGGCGTCGTCCCCGTGCACGCCGGAGAAGCGGGCCGAGTAGACGCCGGGCGCGCCGCCGAGGGCGTCCACACACAGGCCGCTGTCGTCCGCAATGGCGCAGCAGCCGGAGATCTCCGCCAGCTCCCGCGCCTTCTTGACGGCGTTTTCCATAAAGGTCTCGCCGTCCTCAACGGTCTCATGGTCGATGCCCGCCTCGCGCATGGACAGGATGTCGTCAAAATAAGGGGCGAGGATGGCTTTCATCTCCGTCACCTTATGGGCGTTGTTGGTCGCAAGGATCAGTTTCATGGTCGATTCCTCCGTATCACATGGCAATGGCGGCATTATACAACAAAAAGCCTGACGCCGCAACTTGAAATGCGGGGAGAGCCGTGATATATTGAAGAAAAAAGTTTGGAGGAACTGACATGAAAATCAGCTATCGGCCGAGGGGCGTCTGCTCCCGGCTCATGGAGATCGAGATCGAGGACGACAAAATCCGGGACGTCAAGGTCACGGGCGGCTGCGACGGGAACCTCAAGGGCATCTCCAAACTGCTTGTCGGCATGGACGTGGACGACGCGATCGAGCGCATGCAGGGCATACGCTGCGGCTTTAAGAACACCTCCTGCCCCGATCAGCTCGCCATCGCGCTGAGCGAGTACCGGAAGGACCATGCGTAAGCGGCTCGTCTGCACGCTTCTCGCCCTCGCGCTGCTGCTTGCCGGATGTGAAGCGGCGGCGCCCGCGGAGCTGAGAGCGCCCGCCCTGCCCCCGGCCTCCCCGCTGCCGCCGATCGAAGAGAAAGAGAATCCCAAGGGCGCGGAGCTTTTGCCCGTCTATCTGGACGGCCTGCTGACGACGCGCGCCTACCGGAAGGAGGACACGGTCTTTATCGAGCTGCGCCCCCTGTGTGCCAAAGCCGGGATCGACATGGACTGGAGCGGGGACGAGAAGAGCTTTACCCTTACGCTCGACAGCCTTCTCGTCGAAGGAAAAGCCGGACAGCAGTATTTTACCGCCTCCGGGCGCTATCTCTACGCGCCGAAGGACTGGCTCATCCGCGAGGGCGAGCTCTGCCTGCCAGAGTGGGTCGTGTGCAAGCTGCTCAATCTCGGCGCCGGATACCGCGGCGGCGACCTGTATCTGGACGGGGAGAAGCTCTGCCTGCTCGAGGGCGGGGAGGATTACTACGATCTCAATTTCCCCTACGGCGATATCCACTGGCTCTCGCACATCATCACCTCCGAGGCCGGGATCGAGCCGATGGAGGGCAAGATCGGCGTGGGCAACGTCGTGATGAACCGCGTCAAAAGCGCGGAGTTTCCGGATACGGTCTTCGGCGTGGTCTACGATTACGAGCACACCATACAGTTTGAACCGGTGTCCAGGGGCACCATCCATGACGACCCCAAGCCCGAGGATATCATTGCGGCCTATCTCGTCCTCGAGGGGGCCAACACCGCGGGCAACTGCATCTACTTTGTCAACCCCCAGTTCGGCAGCTTCTGGTTCGACAACAACCTGGACTTTGTGATAAAGCTCGGCCGCCATAACTTTTATGTGAAAAAGGGACAGAACTATGCGGGAGCAAACATTGGAGCGTATACTGCGGCAGGGGCTTGAGGCGCGGGGCCTTGCGCCGGACGAGCTGACGCTGCGCCGCTTCCGGATCTATTACGAGAATCTGGAGAGCTTCAACCGCGTCATGAACCTCACCGCCATCACGGGGGAGGAGGACGCGGCGCGTCTGCACTTTCTGGACTGCGCGGCCCTGCTGGACGCGGCGGAGCCGGGGGACCGCTCCCTCATCGACGTCGGCACCGGCGCGGGCTTTCCGGGGCTGGTGCTCAAGATCCTGCGTCCAAAGCTGAAGCTCACGCTGCTCGACAGCCTGGACAAGCGCCTCGCCTTTCTGCGCGACACCTGCGAAAAGCTCGGCTTTGAGGATGTGAAGCTCGTCCACGCGCGGGCCGAGGAGATCCCCGAGGGCCTGCGCGAGAGCTTCGATTTCGCCTCGGCGCGGGCGGTGGCGCGGCTCAACGTCCTGTGCGAGCTCTGCCTGCCCTATGTGAAGGAGGGCGGGGCTTTCCTCGCCATGAAGGGGCCGGACGCGGAGAGTGAGGCAAAGGAGGCCTATGTCGCGCTCAAGACCCTGGGCGGCAGCGTCGAGCGGCGCGTGGATTACGACATCCCCGGCACGGACCTGCGCCACTGCGCCGTCGTCATCCGCAAGACCGGGCCGACGCCGAAAAAGTACCCCCGCCGCTGGGCGCAGATCAAAAAGAATCCGCTGTGACAGGAAATCCCCCGCTCTCAAAAAAATCATGAGAGCGGGGGATTATATGTTCCGGGGAAAGCGCCGACCGGGCCGAAGTGCGCCGCTTGGTCGGCGCTCCTTTTTAAAAACAAAACAGACCGCCTGACCGGTCTGTCTGTTTAAGAAGGACCTTATGAAGTTCTTCCCTGCTTGCAAGATTATAATACCCCAGATTTGTTTCAGGGATAAGCACAATTTTGTTTCGTGTTTGTTAAATCCTTGGGGAATTTTGCGGCGGCCCGCCTTCCTTTCCTTGACCGTTCGGCGCGGCGGTGCTAAGATGGGGACAACAAAATCACCAAAGGGGGCGCTGCGCTTGAACAGCTATCAGAAGATCATGGAGACCCTCGCCGCCGGACGGGCCTGCACGCTGGAGACCGGGCTTGGCGGGGGAGCTCAAGCCCGAGCGGGATCTCAAGGGGCGGCTCTGCGCCCGCGTGACCATGGAGCAGTCGGAGGACGGCGCGATCACGGTGCGCGAGCCGATGCTTCCGCAGGAGAGGCTCATTGTCCTCGGCGGCGGACATATCGCCCTGCCGGTGTGCCGGTTCGGCGCGGCCTGCGGCTTTGAGGTCTGCGTCGTGGACGACAGGCCGGACTTTGCCAACTCCGCGCGCTTTCCCGAGGCGGCGCGGGTCATCTGCGACAGCTTTGAAAACGGCATCGCCGCGCTCAAAATCACGTCCTTTGACTACGTGGTGGTCATCACCCGCGGCCACCGCCACGACGCCGACTGCCTGCGCGCCCTGCTGCCGGGCGCCTTTCCCGCCTACCTCGGCATGATCGGCTCCCGCCGCCGCACGAAGGGGCTGCTGGAAATGTTGAAGGAAGAGGGATTTGAACCCTCGCGCCTGGAACGAATCTGCACGCCCATCGGCCTGAATATCGGCGCGGTGACTCCGGCGGAGATCGCCGTCTCCATCCTGTCCGAGGTCATCGCCTACCGGCGTCTGCCCGAGCACGGAGACCCCCTGCGCTGCTGCGGCGACTCGGACCTCGAGCTGTCGACGCTCCGGTACCTTGCGGAGAATCACGAGCCGAAGGCGATCGTCACGGTCATTGAGACCAAGGGCTCCACGCCGCGCGGCACCGGCGCGAAGATGGCGGTCAGCCCCCTCGGGCAGGTGACCGGCAGCATCGGCGGCGGCTGCAGCGAGGGCGCGGTGATCCGGGACGCGGTGCGCCTCATCGGCACCGGACGCTACAAGATCATCGACATCGACCTCACCGGCGAGGTGGCCGAGTCCGACGGCATGGTCTGCGGCGGCACGATGAAGGTGCTGGTCGAGGACTTCTGCGAATGATACTGTTTTTCAATAAAAAGTCGACACTTTTTATTGAAAAGATGCCGCCTGCGGCGGCATACAGTTGCTGACGCAACTGACGTCTCATACGATTTTCAACGCGCGGGAACTTCCGAGAAAGTTCCCATTTTTGCATGGATTGTCCGTGAAGGGGGGACTTCCCGTCCCCCTTTCAAGACCAACTTGGTTTGCAAGGGTTTGTCTGCAGTCTGAGGGGAGAGCATTATGCTCTCCCCAATTGTTCTTTTGCTCTTTAATCGTACAACAGCAGGACATTGACCGCCGCGACGCCGAGCTCCTCGGGGAAACGCTGCGGCTTTTTGTCCTTGGGCAGCCTCCACCAGATCGGGGGGCTGTCTTCTTTTTGACCTTCACAGCGGAATTGGAGGATGGTCTCGAAGGGCTCCTCCATCTCCTCCGCGAAGCGCACGGGGAAGCGGTTCTGCCGGGCGTCGGGGCTGAAATAGTGCGCCCGGATGCCGACGGCCCTGAGCTCATCCCGGATCTCCTGCTTCGTCGTCAGCTTCACGCCCCAATCGGGGACCTCCGCCGTGTGCGCGTCCAGCTTTCTCGCCGGGGCGATGTTCTTGCAGCCGGTCAAAACGGCGGCCTGCACGCTGCCGGGATCGGCGAAGAGCGCCTTGGTGGGCTTGACGCAGAGAAGACGGCCGGCGTCCATGACGGCGATACGCTCACTCATGTTATAGGCCTCGTTCCGGTCGTGGGTGACCATCAGCACCTCGTGTCCGAAACGCGCGAGCAGGTCCCGGAGCTCAATCTTGAGCGAGTCGCGCAGATGCCCGTCGAGGGCGGAAAAGGGCTCGTCCAGCAGCAGGAGCTTCGGGTCGCTGACCAGGATGCGGGCCAGGGCCGTGCGCTGCTGCTGGCCGCCGGAGAGCTGGGAGGGCTTGTGGTTTTCCAGCCCCTCCAGCCGCATCATGCGCAGCATCTCGGCCAGCCGTTTCTCTCTGACAGCCCTGTCCTTTTCCTGACAGAGCCCGCAGAGGATGTTCTGCCGCACGCTCATGTTCGGAAACAGGGCGTAGCTCTGGAACAGATAGCCCACCCGACGCCTCTGCGGGGGGAGGTTGACGCGCTTTTCGGAGTCGAAGAGCACCGCGCCGTCGAGCACGATGCGGCCCTCGTCGGGCTTCTCGATGCCGGCGATGCATTTGAGCGTCATGCTTTTGCCGCAGCCGGAGGCGCCCAGCAGAGCGGTCACGCCGTTTTCCGCCGTGAAGTCCACGTCCAGCCTGAACGCGCCGAAGTCCTTTTTGATCCTGACTTCGAGACTCACGCCCTCACCGCCTTTTTCTGCCGGGCCTCCAGCATGTTCACGGTCAGGAGCACCACCGTACTGATGGCGAGGTTCACCATCACCCAGAACATGGCGCCCCTCTCGTCGTTGGTGCGCCAGAGCTGATAGACCGTGGTGGAGATCGTGGCGGTCCTGCCGGGGGTGTAGCCGATGAGCATGCTGGTCGCGCCGTACTCGCCCAGGGCGCGGGCAAAGGCCAGCACCGTCCCGGCCAGAATGCCCTGGCGGCAGGCGGGCATGCGGATGCGCCAGAAGATATAGCCGTTTGACAGGCCGAGCGTCTGCCCCGCCCAGGCGAGGTTTTGATCGAAGCTCTCAAAGGCGCCGCGGGCCGTGCGGTACATCAGCGGAAAGGCCACCACCGCCGCGGCGAGGACGCCGCCGTACCAGGTCATGACGAACTTGATCCCGAACTTCATCAGGAACATGCCGAGCGGGCGCTTCACCCCGAAGATCAGCAGCAGGAAATAGCCGCAGACCGTGGGCGGCAGCACCATCGGCAGCGTCAGGATCACATCCAGCACGCCCTTGACCGCGCGGGGGAGCTTCGCCGCGTAACAGGCGAAGAAGATGCCGGTGAAAAACACCAGCACGCAGGCGATCGCCGCGATGCGCAGGGAGTTTAATAAGGGATACCAGTCCATAGCGTTCCTCGTGTGTCGGAGCGAAGATCCGCCCCTTTACTATAAAAAGCTGACGCCTTTACAGGTTTATTTGAACGTGCGAAATCCTCGCCGCTCACGCGGCAACCGGATTTCCTGCGCATGTAAATCCCCATGAATCAGCTTATATTCATTGTGGCGAGGCTTGCCGCATGGGGTTTTACTATAAAAGCTGACGCCTTTACAGGTTTATTTGAACGTGCGAAATCCTCGCCGCTCACGCGGCAACCGGATTTCCTGCACATGTAAATCCCCATGAATCAGCTTATATTCATTGTGGCGAGGCTTGCCGCATGGGGATTTACTTTTCGGGTTTCACGGCGGTGAAGCCGACGCCCTCAAAGACCTCTTTGGCCTCGTCTCCGGTCAGATAGTCCAGGAAGGCCCGGGCGGCCTCGGGGTTTTTGCTGATGTTCAAAACGGCGGCGGGGTAGATGACCTGGCCGCACATCTCCTTGGCCGCGGTGTCCACGACCTCAAGGCCTGCGGAGAAGGCGTCGGTGCCGTAGACCACGCCGCAGTCCACGCTGCCCTCCTTGACCTGGGTGGTGACCTCCTTGACGTTGGTGCCGTAGGTGAGAAGCCCGGCCTTGGCAAGATCCTCCTCCTTCAAATCATAGAAGGCCAGGATCTTCTGCGTGTACTGGCCCACGGGTACGTCGCTGTTGCCCATGGCCATGAAGACCTTGCCGTCCTTCAAAAGCTCCGCGAGCTGATCGAAGGACTCGATTTTCTTCGGGTTGCCCTCGGGGACGACCAGCGCGACCTTGTTCTCCAGCAGATCGACGCGGCTGCCCTGCAGCACGAAGTCCAGCCCGTCGGGGTTCTTCTCCTTGTCGCAGGAGGCGTCCAGCGCGTTCATCTGCTTGGGGGCGGCGGAGATGAAGAGATCGCAGTCCGCGCCCTCCTGGATCTGGGTCTTGAGCGTGCCGGAGGAGTCAAAGTTGCAGGTGATGGTGACGCCGGGGTTTGCCTCCTCGTATTTGGCCTTGATCGCGGTGAGCGTCTCGGTCATGGAGGCGGCGGCGAAGACGATGAGCTCCGTCTTCCCGGAAGCTGCCGCAAGCGCGGCGGGGGATGCTGCGAGGGCGAGGACAAGG
>CADAAM010000045.1 GCA_902785905.1 Oscillospiraceae bacterium
AAATATTTCATTTACAAATAACCTCCGTAATTCTTTATAGGCTCCCCTGCAAGGGGAGCTGTCAGCCGTCAGGCTGACTGAGGGGTCGCCCGATCACGGGAAACCCCTCCGCCCTTCGGGCACCTCCCCTTTCAGGGGAGGCATATCAATCAGTACTTGTACTTTGGGAACTTGTCGACCTCATAGGGGGTCTTGAGGACGTCGCGGCGTTCCATATTGTCATAGTGCTTTTTCAGGAAGGGCTCCACCACGTTGAACATGAGCTTGCCGTCCAGGTCGAAGAAGAACACGACGAAGAGCGCGGCGTTGGCCAGAAAAAGCACGCCCAGCAGCTTCAGCAGTTTCTTGCAGAGTTTGTTCATGATCTTGTTTTCCTCCTATTACCAGGTCATGGAATCGTCAAAGTCGAGCAGGGACGGATCAAGCGGCTCCTCGTGCATGACGGTGGTCATGTAGTCGTTGATCTGGCGGCGGATCTCCGCGCGGGACACGGTGCGGCAGTCGGGCAGCGCGTGCGGAATCCAGAAGGCTTTGATGTTTCTCTTGCGGAACTCGTCCTCAAACAGGCCGTGCACGCCCTGCATGCCCTTGCACTGGAGCTGGTCGTACATGGCGACCATGTCGCAGTTGAAGCGCTCCATGTAATCCCACAGCTCGAAGATGTGGTGCATGCCGCCGACAGCCATGCGGCGCATGGGCGCCCACATGTGGTAGGTGGCCATGTCCTCGAGCATATGCTCGTAGGAGTCGGTGCGGATCTCCATGTCGAACATCAGGGAGTCCATGTTGATGATGGTGTTCAGGCCCCAGCAGTTGTAAGCCCAGGTGCACCAGTTGGAGAAGTACAGAGGCGCGCAGGACCAGGCGATCACGCGGTGATGGGTCTTCGGGAAGGGATTGATCTTCTTCTCGACGCAGCGATACATGATCTTCTTGACCTTCTCGCTGGCCTCCTCCCAGAAGTCGCCCTGGATGCCGTACTGGGTGGAGTAGATGCGGAAGAGGGCCTGGGCGACGCCGTTGATCGGATAATAGTCGGTCTTGGAGGCGACTTCCCACTTCTCCCACTCGTCGCGCTGGAGCTTGTTCTGGCGCTCGAGGTACTTGACCATGCTCTCCCAGCTGAATTTTGTGCCGGTCTGTTCCTCGACGAACTTCCAGCACTCCTCGATCTCGTTCATGCAGTATTTCTTGACCAGTGGATCGTCAAACTGCATGGGGATGGGCAGGGCGAAGAGGGGCTTGTCCGCGAACCAGTCCTGCAGGGTGTGGGTGGAGACGGAGGCGTCGCAGGCCTCGTTGCAGGTGATGACAAACGGGGAGGCGTCGGGCACGTCGTCCAGCACGAAGAGGCCGGATTCGGCCTGGCACATGGGGCAGGGGTCGCCCGGCAGGCCGAGGGACTGCACCGCGTCGATGTAGTTGAGCACGGTGTGGGAGTTGACGTGGCAGGTGACGAAGTAGGGGATCATCTCCATCGACACATACTGATAGCCGGCGTCCTTCCAGGGATAGAACAGGGAGCCGCAGGTCGTCTCATTGACATAGATGGTGTGGCGGTAGGCGTCGTTTTCCTTGCCGCCGTGGAGACGGGTGTCGGCGTTGAAGAAGGTGCAGATCTGGTGGATGGAGGCGGAGACCATGGCGCGGTAGTGCCAGGCGGAGGCGTAGAGCGCCTCGCCGCGCATGCCCTGCAGGCCGCGCTCAAACCAGTGGATGACAGGCAGATAGGTCTGGCCCATCCAGCGGTAGCGCCAGGTGCCCTTGACAAAATCGATGGGGTTGTTGGAGAACTTGAGGATATCCGTGACCATGTGGAGGTAGTTGTACCCCCAGATCATGTACATGTAGTAGAAGGTGTCCTTGACGCCGCGCCATTCTCTGTGCTTGAGAAGGCCGGTCTTGTCCTCGTACAGCTCGCCCAGGCGGCGGCCGCCTTCCTCGGCGGTATGGGGCTTGCCGTACCAGAAATCCTTGAGTGCTTTGCCCAGATTCTTTTTAGCCATCTTACTTGCCCTCCTGGATGTGCTTGATCTCAACGCTCTCCACGAAGGCCTGGAAGCGGGTGCGCAGCTGGCCGGACGCGGAGTTGATGTATTCCTTCTCGATGGAGCAGACGGGCAGACCGAAATCGCGCTTGAGGATGAAGGTGTCGATCACGCGCTCGTAGCTCCAGTACTCGCAGAACTTGTTGGAGGCGAGGATCACGCCGTCGGCCTTGTATTCCTTTGCAAGCTCCGCCAGTCTCTTTTTGCGCGCGCGCATCTCGTCCTGGGGCATGAAGCGCGGGCAGTTGGAGGTCTTGAGGTAGTGCTCGGCAATGCATCTCAGCGGGCTCTTGCCCTGTTCGAGCACGATGGGCACGCGGGACTCCACCGCGCCGTAGCAGAAGCGGTCACACACGACCAGCGCGCCGCAGCTTTCGATGAGCTTGGTAAAGTCGGGGTCGTCGTTCTCGGAGCCGGCCAGCACGACCTTGCAGCGGAAATTCTTCTTGAGGTCGGGCTCGCGGGTCTTCATCTCCTCTGCGGTCTCGCGCAGATAGGGCAGGATCAGGTGCTTGGGACATGCGAGAGAGACGAGCTGGATCACATGGAACTCATAACCTGTGATCGTGGGGTTGTCGAGCTTGCGGTAGTCGCCGATCTCGTTGATGAGGCGGCAGACCTCGTTGTGCTCTTCGACGGTCTTGACAATGGCCTCGTCGGAGACGTCGATGCCGAAATGCTCATGCAGGGGCTCGAGTACATGGGCGCGGAGCTGGGTCTCAAAGTGCTGATAGCTGTTCTCGCTGTTTTTGAAGGGAACATCGGTGAACTCGCAGAAGAAGTCGTCGTTGTCGATGATGCGCATATCCTCCACGGAGTCGAGGTGCTTCTGCTGCAGATGCTCCTGAAAGCGGCAGGTAGCGGTGCAGGTCTCCGTGCCCATCTGGGCGTCAAGGAAGTTGTAGCCGCCCTCGAGCGCGCGCTCGAGCAGAGAGCGGGCATAGTGGCAGACGCGGCCGGAGAGGTAGTAGGTTGCGATATCGGGGGATGTGCAGCGCGGCGCTCTCAGTCTGACCGAGAAGCAGCCGGGCAGGTCGAGAAGCACTTCAGGCATGAAATAACAGGTGTAGCCGATTGCGCGCAGGCCCTCTTTTTTGCCCTGCTGCACCAGCTCGTTATTGGCCTCCTGAAGCAGATTCTCAAAGTAGATCAGATGCTTGAGATCTTTCACAAGATAACCCTCCAAATTTGATTTGCTTATTCTGTTGTGTAGCTGGGTGCAGGCGGATGCAGTGCGCCCATACTTATGCGTTTATTTTAACAAAGCGTCCCCTGAATGTCAATTCGTTATTTGTCAAAACCGCGAGAATTGTGTTATATGAAGTGCGCAATTTTGTACATTATAGATAAGTTTGTAAGGATATTTATTTGAATTGTGCCATACAGTTTTCTGCTTAATATATGCAGATGCCGGTCCCTTGACCGGTTCCTGAAAAAAATCATCCCGAGAGCCGGTGAAAGAGCTTTTGCTCCCCGGATATACAGGGGAAAGGCTCCTTCGCCGACACTCGGGATGACAGTGCGTGACTTACAGTTTCATCTCTCTCAGCGCGGACTCGATCACATCCCGGCTTGCCCTTGCGCTGCCCTGGATCATCTCGGGTGCGCCGCCGCCCCGGCCGTCGATGGCGGCGTTGATCGCCTTCGAGGCCGCGCGCAGGTTCACATGGCGGCTGCCGATCACATAGCGCCAGCCCGCCCCGTCGCTTCCGCAGAAGACTGCCGCGAGGCCGCCCGCTTTTGGAGTCAGGAGATTGACCAGCTCCCGCTGCGCGATCTCGCCCAGCACCTCGCTGAACACAAGGAGATTGCCGTCCGTCTCCGCCTCCGCGTCGGCCATATAGCGGATGAGGGCGAGGGAGAGGGCGTCGCAGCGCTCCTTCATGCTCTGCTGCTCGCGCAGGACGCGGCGCACAGCCTCGCCCACTTCTCCCCTCCTGGCGCTCAGAGCGCGGGAGATCTCAGTCACGCTGTCCTGCCGCGCGCGGTAGTCGTCCAGCGCGTCCATGCCGCACACGACGCTCACGCGCATGCCGCCCCGGTGGCGCTGGGCGTCGAGGATTTTAATGACGCCGACCTCGCCGGTGCGCGCCACATGCGGGGCACAGCAGGCGCAGCGATCCACGCCCGGGATTTCCACGATGCGCACATTCTCCGTCAGCTCCAGCTTGCTGCGGTACGCGAGGGTTTTGAGCTCCTCCGCGTCCGGAAACCAGATATGCAGCGGGAGGTTTGCACGCACGACCTCATTGGCCCGGGTCTCAAGCCGGATGAGCTGCTCCCGGCTAAGCTCGCCCGAGAAGTCGATGATCATGCACTCGGCCCCCATGTGAAAGCCCACGTTGTCGTAGCCGCAGGCCGCGTGGGTCAGGCCGGAGAGGATATGCTCGCCCGAATGGTTCTGCATTCTTCTCATGCGCTGCTCGGCGTCGACGCGGCCCTCCACGCGCTCGCCCGCACTCAGCGGCGCGTCGGTGTAGTGGCGTATCTCCCCGCCCCGCTCGTGTACGTCCAGAACGCGGGCAGTCCCGAGCGTGCCGGTGTCGGCGAGCTGTCCGCCGCCCTCCGGGAAGAAGGCCGTCCGGTCGAGCACGACGCTGTACCCCTTCTTCTCCTCCCGGCAGTCGAGCACGACGGCGTCAAATGTAAACAGGTGGCTGTCCTGATAATAGAGCTTCTCGGTCATATCATGGCTGATCATGGTGTTGTCTCCTTCCTTTTAGCGTTGCTCGGTCACGTCTATGACCAGGCGGTCGTCAAGCAGGCTGAGCTTCGCGTTTTTAAACGGTGGACCGAGATCGCTCCCGATCTCGCAGCCGTCGTCGGTCTCCTGGACACGGAAGCCCCGCAGATCCTCATAGGCCGCCCGGACCGTCTCACAGGCCGTCCGATAGACCTCCTCCGCGTCCTCCCAGATCGTCGCGCGAATCCACCAGACCCGACCCCGGGAAAAATAAAAATCCATCGAAGCTCTCTTGCCGAAGAGCTCCACATCGTTATATGTATAAATGCGCTGTCTGTCCGCGCGGCTTTGATAGCGCTCATCCGGCAGGCCAAAGCGCAACAGCACCATGGAGGTCGGCGCCCAGGTTTCGACATGATTGCCGACAAGCCCGCAGCAATCCTTCCCGGTATAGCGAAAGCTCAACGCCAGTTGAAGCAGCAGGGCAACGGCGATCAGCGCTGGGACAAGAAGCTTCTTCTTTCGCAGCATTTTTCTTTCTCTCCTGTGTGGGCTTTAATCTAAGTCAGCATCATTTTATTTACGTGATTCTTGCCTGTCGCGTCTGTGTATCGCGATTGCGTGGGCAATAATGTGGCCTGCGGAAAGAATGGCAATCAAAGCAGCCCCGGCCAGCGCCAGTAACGCCCCGACCACCAGGGTCATTCCGTCGTCACTGACGTGGGTATAGTACAGCCGCGTGCCGATCATGCTCCCCGCATAGTATGAGAACGCCAGGTTAGCGCAGAGCAGAACTTCCGTGAGCAGTCCCGCCGACTCTTTGAAATACCAATAGAGCAGCAGCGGAGCAAGCGCAGAAAGCAAAAGCAAATCAAACGGCCCTCCGAGGCGGAACAGCAGCACGTCGAGCAGGATCACACTGTACGCTGCCAGGAACATGAGCACTGTCTTTTTCATTTCTTTTTTATTCGATTCGACATTTTTCCCTAATAAACAATTGACCGCCAGCGGAGGGACTTGGCACAGATGCTTGTCCCACGGTAGTCGTCGTAATTTTCCGGGCCAATGTCGCCGCAGTCACACCAGCAGATGAATCCATCCCGAAGGAACAGGGCGGCGTCCAAAATCTCGCTGGTGTAAGCCGGATCAGTCGGGTAAAGCCGCAGCTCCTGCAAGCCCGAAAACTCCAATTCCAGCGCGGGCAGCGTCTCGTCCTGCCTCTGGATCAGCACACGCAGGCAGGCTTTGTCATCCACGGGGTACATGTTCAACTTTTCGTCCACATATGCGCCGCTGACATAGGAAAGCTCCTTGAGCACGCTGTCGTGGAAGCCATTCACCAGCCGCATAAAGGCCGCAAAATCTTCCCCGGTTTTCAGTTCAGTCCACATGTTCGATCTCCTATATTTTATGCTATTTGAACAAAACCGGGGCTGTCTCTGCCCCGGTCTGTGCTAAAGCTCGTAAAAGTTCGCGCCAAAGCGCTCAATGAATCCCGCGATATCCCCGCAATATGTGCGCATGTGCAGCAGGCGCTGCCAGTCTCCTCTCGTCATGTCAGCCTTATTCTTTTCTCCCGGATGCTCTTGATGAACATGGGATTACGCGACATTGTTCCGGGCTGCTCCAGCGTCTGGGTCGTCACAAGGTCAATTTCCTTGCACAGTCCGGCACAGGTCTTCATACAGGCCGCCCATATCGAACATGCTGCGGATTTTTGAGCCGCTGCGGTCTGCCAGCAGATCGATGTCGCCGCTCTCCGTCGTCTCGTTCCTTGCGTAGGAGCCGAAGAGGAAGGCAGCATGAAGATCGTATTTTTTCGCGAGCGGTTTTACACGGCTCCGGATTTCATCCAATGTGTAGATCATGTTCTCCCTCCTTCCTCCGTTTCTTTCATTCTCAGTATACCACAGTTTTTGAATTGTGAAAACCGCTTTTTCGCTGTTTTACTCCATTCTCAGTCTTCTGAAACTGTAAATCTCCGCCGGGCAGGGGGCGGTGGGGTCGGTGAGGGCCCAGTCGATGACGCCCATGCCCATCGCGTCGTAGGTGATGAGCTCGTGGTCGTCCCGCAGGCAGCCGACGAGCATGACCCAGTTGCCGGTCTCCACCAGCAGGCGCACGGGATCGTAGTCCATATCCTCCCAGACGGGCTGGAAGAGATAGAACTGCGCGCCGGTCTTCGCAAGCTCCTCGCACTGGGCTCTGCGCGGGACGAGACCCGACTCGTTCCAGGCGTTGCCCGCATCCAGGGACAGGACGGCGGAGACCCGGAGCGCGGTCTTCACCGCGACGCGCGGGCACTGGAGCGCCGGATAGGCCCCGAGGCTCGAGCCCGCAACCACAAGCGTCTCAGGGAAAAGGCCGCAGTCCGCCGCCGCCGCGTCCAGAAGGCGCAGGGCGCGCTCACAGCTTGCCTCCATATCCGGCAAGTGGTTGCGCCGCAGGAAGATCGCCAGGGTGTTCGGAGCGGGGTTTGCCAGATAGCCGAAGAGGAAATCGAGGTTGATCTCCTCGTCCCGTCCGCCGGGGAAATAGAGGAAGAAGCGCGTATCCTTATTCGGTTTTTCCGGGAAGAGGATATAGGCGTCGTCGCAGATATAGACGTCCGCGTCCCTGAGCTTGTCCGAGCGGCGGGACGGGTCGTTGAGCTTTACGCGACTCTTGTCCGCAAGCTGCGAAAGCGCCCGCTCCGCCCGCACCAGGAGCTTTGCAGAGTCTTTGTAGTCGGTGAGATTCTTCCACAGCTCGCAGGCCTCCGCGAGCCGGAAATCGCGGGCCAGCTCCTTTGCCTCGTCGTAGAGGGCCGGGGTCAGAGCGGCGAGCTGTTCCGCGCAGCCGGGGTAGTCGCCGAGGGTAAGATAGATCTCCCGCGCGGCAAGGGTTTCGCCCTTTTCGGCAAGAGCATTGGCCCGTAAATAATCGCAGTCGCGCAGCAGGGCTTCGCTCTCCCCGTAGGGGCCGAGGGCCTTGAGAATCGCCTCCGCCGCCTCAAAATTGCCCACGCGGACAAGGCCCTCGGCCTCATGGTAGAGCGAAGCGCGGTAGCCCTCCACGCAGGCCTGTGCGCCGGCTTTGTCCTCAAGCTCCAGATAGATCGCGTGCGCCGCCTCGAACTGTCCGGCCGCAAAAAGCCGATCCGCCTCCTGTGCGCGCTCATAGCGCTGGTACAGGCGCAGCCCAAGCACCGTGCCGAACATGATCAGCACGCCCGCCGCCATAATGATCCAGCCTCTCGCTCTCAAAAAAGTCTCTCCTTTATCCGATGAAAAACCGCCCTGCGGGGCGGTTTTTCTTTACTCCGTAAAATGAATATGGTTGTTGATGTGGTCGCTGCAGAAGCAGTGATAGCCCGCACAGCGGGAGCAGTAGCGAAACTCCAGCTCCGGGTGGTCGACGTCCGTCCGGCCGCAGACGGCGCACTTGTGGGTGTAGAGCTTCTCCTGCTGCTCGCGCCGGATGCGCGCCGACTCGCGCTTGAAGTTGATGGTCCCCCTGCTCTGCCTGCGCGGCAGCATGGCCTTGAGCTCCCCGCCGCAGAAGATCAGGAAATTCAAAATTGCCACCACCGGCAGCAGGTTCTCCGGGAAGGGCGTCGTAATCACCGAGATAAGGAAGAAGACAGCATTCACCAGGGCCAGATACTTCATCTTGACCGGGATGAAGAACATGAACAGCACCTGCATATCCGGAAACAGCGCCGCGAAGGAGAAGAACATCGACAGGAAAATGTAGGTCGAACTCAGGTTCACCGGGACTCCCGTGATAAAGAAGATCAGGAAGCCGTAGAGAATTGTGAGGATCACGCCGGTGAAAAAGTAGATCGTAAACTGTCCGGTGCCCCACTCGCGCTCGAGCGTCGTGCCGATCCAGTAATAGAAGTACATGGCGATAAAGGCCAGGATGCCGGTAGTGGGCGGGATGAACACGAAGCTGATCAGCCGCCAGACCTGCCCGCGCAGGATAAGCGCCGGGTTGAACATCAGATAAAACATCAGCGGCTTGTTGACTGCGCCCAGCAGCCAGAATGCCGCGTTTGCGATCACGACGTAGCGCATCAGGCCGGGGATGCCGAAATTCGGGTGGCGGCAGCAGAACACTTCGATCTTTTTTCTCGGGTCTTTCATGTGGTTTCTCCTGAAAAGCAATGATTGCCTTACACTATACCCCCTCGGCGGAGGGATGTCTATAAAATTTTGTAAATTTGCAAACTGGGTCTTTCAAAAAAGAAGGGTGTATGATACTATGTAAACTGAGTTATTGTGGAGTGAGGTCAAAACTGTGGAAAAAGAAAAAGAAAACGGCCGCGAGGTCTATGAAAACGACGTGATCGAGGGGCGCAACGCCGTCATTGAGGCGCTGCGCGCGGGTCGCGCCATTGATAAAATCTTTATTGCCAAGGGCGACGTGGACAAAACGCTGGGCCACATCGCCTCCAAAGCACGGGAGCAGGGCGTCGTGGTGGTCGAGGCGGACCGCCGCAAGCTCGATTTCATGAGCCGCACCAAGGCCCACCAGGGCGTGGTGGCTTTGGCCGCCGTGCGTGAGTACTGCGAGATCAAGGACATTCTCGCCGTGGCGGAGGAGCGGGGCGAGGCCCCCTTTGTCGTCGTCTGCGACGAGATCAGCGATCCGCACAACCTGGGCGCGATCATCCGCAGCGCCGAGTGCGTGGGCGCGCACGGGGTCGTGATCCCCAAGCGCCGCAGCGCCGGGCTGACCGCGATCGTGGGCAAGGCCTCGGCGGGCGCCGCCGAGTACATGGCCATCGCCCGCGTGGCGAACATCTCCGCCGCGCTCAAGGAGCTCAAGGCCGCGGGCCTGTGGGTTTACGGCACGGCGGCGGACGGTGAGTCCGGGCTCTGGACGACGGAGCTCACGGGGCCGATCACCCTGGTCATCGGCTCCGAGGGCGACGGGATGAGCCGCCTTGTGCGCGAGAGCTGCGACTTTGTGCTCAGCCTCCCCATGCGCGGCAGACTCAACTCTCTCAACGCTTCGGCGGCGGCGGCCGTCACGATGTACGAAATTTTGCGCCAGAGAAGCCGCTGATTTTTCGGTGCGCTTCTCCTTAGAGATTAAAGGCAGGTATGACTATGGACGACAACAGCTGGGAACCGGGCAAGACTTCTGTGCCGCCGCGTCGGCAGGAGACCCGGCACAACTTCTATTATGATGATAACGATGCGGGCGTTCCGGATGAGGAGCTCCCCGATCTCCCCACCAGATACGATGAATCCTCCTACGTTCCGGACGATCCGGCGCAGGACAGCGCCGATGAGGCCGCGCAGGACGATTTTCTGAACACCGATGTAAACCTGGACGAGTACCTCTCCTATGACGAGTACGAACAGCAGGAGGAGGAAGCCGGGGCGGAGGCCGTCGGGAGACACGCCGATCCCCCCGCGAAAAAGAAAAGCAGCCTCTTCTCTTTTCTGAAGAGCAAAGGCGCCGCCGAGCGCAAGGAGCCCAAAGAGACGCCGGAGGCCGTACCCATGGCCGGGCCGGACGATTACCCGGACAGCGACGGCGCGCAGGATACAGACGCGGATGACTACACGGCGGAATCCCCCTCCGACAGTGGGCGGGACGTTGGGCGGCTCTACACCGTTCACGGCGGCAATCGCGGCAAGACCGAGCAGGAGGCGCGCGAGCTGATTGCCGAGCTGCAGGCCAAGTCCGGCGTCGTTCCCAAGCGCGAACGCAAAACCGCCGCCGACTATCGGGTAGAGCTCAGCGATCTGCTGGGCATGGAGGGCGGCGAGGATGCCGATGTGCGCGTCTACGAGCCGGCCTCCGAGGAAAACGCTGAGTATGACTTTGACCTCGATCAGGCCTTGGATTACGACGCCGATGTCAAGCAGTATCACGGCAAAAACGAGACCCCGGTCTACAAGCCCGACGCGGCCGAGCCGGAGATCGACAAGCGCTTCAACCTCGGCGGACAGAGCGAGGTCGGCGCGATCTCCTACGGCGGCAGCGCGGTCGATCTGAGCGCGGACGAGGACTATGTCCAGGCCCCGCAGACCGAGTATAACCCCAGCCAGTGGACGCCCGACTACGACGATCCCCTGGCCGAGCGCTCCGATACGGCAGAGCCGCCGAGAAAACAGCACCACTCCTTCCTCAGCCGCATGCGCAAGAAAAAGGAAGAGGCGGCCGTCGAGGCAGCCGAAGCCAAAAAGACAGAGGAGCCCGCGGAAGACGAGGCGATCACCGACGAGAAGGCCGGGCCCGCCATCTACGCGGTCAATGCCGAATACCGGGATGAGCCGGATTATCTCTCCGCCCCGGAGAGCATCGACAACACCGACTATGACGATGACGACTTTGACGCCTTTGAGGACGATGACCGCAGCCGGAAGTACCGGGAGTCGGACATGTACGTTCCGCCCAGCTTCAAGGAGTATCTGCTGTCCATCCTGGCGTCCGTCTGGCTCAAGCTGCGCGGCACCGTGCGCGGCCGCACCGCCGAGACCATGAGCGAC
>CADAAM010000046.1:0-4086 GCA_902785905.1 Oscillospiraceae bacterium
AGCCGAGGTCTCCTGTGAATAAAAAAACACCGCCGCATCCGTTCACCTGATGCGGCGGTGTTTTTGCTTTTATTTTCCTATCATATCCATTAGCTCTCGGGCGATGACATTGACCCTGGCCTCGATATCTTCCCGGCTGACCTCCGTGCTTACAGGCGGCGCTGCGGACGTTGCTGGGGGCGGCGCTGTGGGTGCAGCCTCTTCCAGCGTCAGATTGCTCAGGAAGCTCTGCCACTGCTCGTTGATCAGGTCGATCGACGCGAGCTGCTGCTGGCGGAGCTTGGTAAAGCAGTCCCCCACACAGCGGACAACATAGTCCTGCATATTCTCGGGAATACCCATCCGTTCGGACGTGACCGGTGCCTCGGCGTTTCTCTCCGCCTCTTGCAGGATAACGGCGGCATGTTCTTCCGCTTCATGCACAATGGCGGCAGCGTGTTCTTCCGCTTCACGCACAATGGTGGCGGCTTTCTCTTCTGCGCTGCTCACAATGGGCCCGGTCTTCTCCTCGGCCTCGCATACGATGGCCTCGGCCTTTCCCTCCGCCTCGCGCACGATGGCGGCGGCTTTCTTTTCCGCTTCCCCGATCAGCGCGGCAGACTTTTCGTCCGCCTCGTTAACAACCGAAGCGGCCCTGGTCTGTGCCTCGGCGGCGATCTGCGCCGCCTGCTGCTGGGTGTCCCGCAGCAGCTCTTCCGACTGCTGCTTTGCCTGGCTCACCAGTTGTCTTGCGACGGAACGCGCCGAGAGCAGAATATCCCCGATCTCCGCCTGCTGCTTTGTGCTCAGCCGAAAACCGCTTTCACTCGGCCGGCTCTTCTCTGCGTTCTCCATATCTTCACTCCCTGACCTTTTTCTTATAGTAAATCCCCATGCGGCAAGCCTCGCCACGATAAATAAAAGCTGACTCATGGGGATTTACATGTGCATGAAATCCGGTTGCCGCGTGAGCGGCGAGGATTTCGCACGCTCAAAAAAACCTATAAAGGCGTCAGCTTTTATAGTATATCAGGTCTTTGCCCGCGTTGCAATTGCCAAAATTCCCCTTATGTTGGATTATCTCAGAAGGGCGCGAAGCGTCTGTCCCATTTTCAGCGCGAAAAGGCGATGCCCCTGCTCCGAAAAATGCACCCCGTCTCCTCCCATCGGGATCTGCCAGGGAGACGTATCCACAAAGAATACGCCTGACTCCTCAGCCACACGCTCATAGGCAGCGGCAAGGGCCTCGGAACACAGGATGAAGCCCTCCCCGAAGTCGGTCACGGCAGGCGGTGCGGCGAGCAGCAAAGTGCTCTGCGGCATGGCCTTGCGCAGCTCCTCGAGAAAGCGTCGCATATGCTCCGCTGTGTCCTCTGCCTCCGCCTCCGCAAGGATGTCGTTGGTGCCGAGCATAACGATCACGACAGTGCTGTCCCCGCAGCGCTGCAAAAGCGCGGCGTCCGCCTCGGTGCTTCTCCGGAACCGGGGCACACGCCGTCCGTTGAGACCGCAGTTGACCGTCTCGCAGCCCAGCATTTGTCCCAGCAGGTCGGGCCAGCGTCGTCCCTCTGGGAAACGCCCTCCAAACATTTCGTCCCCGTCGTAGCCGTAAGTGTTGGAATCTCCATAACATACGATTTTCATTCTGCGTTCCCTCTCTTTCGGCTTCGTCATTCTTTGATATTCAAACTGTAGCAAGAATCCGCGCGTCTGTCAACATGCAAAAATGGGAACTCTTTTGGAAGTTCCCATTTCATACTGTAGACAAACCCTTGCAAATCAAGTTGGAATTGTAAGGGGGATCAGTGAAGGGGGACGGGGAGTCCCCCTTCGCGTACAATCCATGCAAAAATGGGAACTTTTTCGGTAGTTCCCATTTTTGTCTATATTATTTTTTCATCTGCTTGCCGATCTGATCCGCGCCGGTTGCGGCCAGCCCCGACACAATGCCGACCGCCGCCGCGCTCATCATATCTCCCGCCGGAAATTCCGGCATGACGCGCATCCCCAGCAGGCCAAGCAGGCCGCCGAAGGCACCGCAGATCACGGGGATCCACTTGTCCTCCAGAGGGCTGAGCTTGACCGCCTCACCCGCAAGCCAGCAAATCACGCTGATTGCGGCTACGCCCGCAAGTCCCATAAACTCCATTGCGCTCTCCTTTCCTCTACTCTCTCAAATGCTCCAGGTCGCTGATCCGATGGTTTATCACACGGATCTGTTCCTCCACCACCGGCATGCGGCGGGCAAAGCCGTTGTGCTCGCGCACTTCCCGCGTCAGCTCCTCAAGCTTTGTCTCCGTCACCGCCTGGGATCTGGAGTTGGACAGTATGACTCCCAGCAGCGTCAGTGCCCCCACGATCACCGAGCCCAGAAATCCGATCCAGGCATCGCTCATATGTCCTCCCTCTTTCCGTTTCTCATGTCCCCCGGCTCATTGCGTATTCGCGCAGCCGCTTCCAAAACGCATCGGAACTTATCCCGTCGATCTTCTCCGGCCAGCGTCCGGCACAGCGCAGACAGGCCTGCATCTGCATTACGATCGGATCGGACTCTATCGTCGGCTCCTGCGTCTGCTGAAGGAAACCATTTACCAGCATTTGAAACCGCCAGCTGCGCACCTCGTCCGTGTCCACGGTCACGCCGCCGATTTTCCCGCTGTCGCTGGATTGCCACAGATCACAGGCAACATCCGGCTCTTTGCCATAGTGCGCTACCCATACCAGCGTATCTGCGGGGAGGTCTTCGGGGCTGACCGTCGCCCAAAGCTTGTACTCTGAGCCGTAAACGCCGGGAACGTAGCCCGCCGCCCTGATCGTGTCGCACCACGTTGTCAAGACGGACATAAGCTGCTGATAGCCGAGCCCCAGCATCTTCGGTTCCTCAACGTCGAGAAAGATCCCGCACGGCATGGGGAAACCTTTGATCGTCTTGAGCAAAAACTCCGCCTCGCGCCGCGCTTGCTCCGCCGTGGTCGCATGGCTGTAGCAGTAGCAACCGACCGGAAAGCCCAGCGTGAACGCTTCGTGGTAGAACGTAAAGGCCGCGCTGTCGATCAGGAAGTTACCCTCGGTGAGCTTGATGATGGCGAACTCATTGCCTGTGTCCTTGATCTGTTTGATCGACAAGCCCTTTTGATAGTGTGAAATGTCAACGCCTTTCACTTGCGTCCTCCTCTCCAAATGTCACACGCCGCAATCACGGCACCGACCGCCAAGCCCAGCGCCAGCGGCACGACAAGCCAAAACTCAGGCCCGTGCGCCACGCAGTGCAGACCGAGCGCCTTAAACTCGGCGGTGATCCAGTACCAAAGCCCCATAGCTCAGGCCTCCGTCAGCAGCCCGGACAGGCTCTTTTCATCGTCGTCGTCCATCGTCAGGCCTCCGTCACAGGCTCCGGCTCCGGCGTGGGAATATGCTCAAAATACATCGGCGTCCCGAACTGCGGCTGTCCGTGCTCATTGACGCACAGGATCGTGTGGACGTAGACGGATGACCCGACTGCGGTGGAAGCCAGCTCGTAGATTTTGCTCTGTGCGTAGACTGCGTTTGGCGTTTTGAGGGCGAGGGTATCGGTCATAATGCCCTGCTCGTTGGTGCGAAATTCATAAACTGCGTACATTGTTTGTTCCTCCTTTAGTCTTCCGCAGAAAGTAAAATTCCTGATGTCATATTGCTGACGCTTTGTCCGGTGACAATCATAGTGACGGGTTTCGCGTTTGTAGCTCCGGATACGGTAAAACGCAAACAAACATAAGTTTTATATTTCAATGTGGCGGCATTGCCGCCGATAACGCTTACCGCACTATAAGTTGAAATATACGAACCACTTGAAAGATTTTCCTGATAGAATCTGGGCGAACAGTTTAGAATTGTTATAGTTGGTGTTTTAACCATCGATGTCGGCAGCGGAATCGTAATGCGATATTCGGTTGCGCTCATGGCAAGCCCATACCCTAAAGGAGTCATGTAATCAGCAGATGCAGGTATCAGTTGTAAATACCGCTGACACTTCGCAAGTTCCTCGCCGTAGTCCGGTATCTCATTCAGCACCCACGCAGGATTTGCGTCGGTGCCTTCGTTGTGCGCGAGGGTTTGCTCGGAGCCGAG
>CADAAM010000046.1:4116-15328 GCA_902785905.1 Oscillospiraceae bacterium
ATTAAATGATACAAGTTCTTCACTTGCTCCTGTGCCAGCGAAGAATCCAAAACGGGTTCTACCATTAATCACATGCACGCGTAAGTAAATTGCTACCCCACCTGTGGAAGTGAAGATATTAATAACTGCTGCTTCTGTCGAAGCTACAAAGGTAGTACTAAATAAGCCATTACTTGTTAAGCAACTTGCAGTTATGATTTTCCCGCTTAAGTCATTTGAGATTTCTTGATAAAAATTGGTATAATTATAATTCATACCAATTGTAATATAATCTGAAGTTAATGTGCAGTTTATGAAATCTTGGGATTTCCATCTATCAATCCCATATCCAGCTCCGCTATACGTCGTCTGCCCTCGCTGGTTAATGGGAAACACGCCATCGCCGAGCTGGCTGCCTCCGCCGATAAAATACCAGTTATCCAGCAGGTTCGGATTCGTCTTGACCTCGTTCAGTGCCACGCGCTTCCAGCTCGTCGGCTTTCCGTTCGCGTCTACCGCAGCCACGCGGGCAAGATCACCAACAACGGCGCCGGTCAGGCCGAGAGCCATGAGGTTTGCGTCGATCACGTCTTGCGCGGCGGCAGTGCGGTAAGCCGCGAGACTCTGGTGCTGCGCCAGAAAGCCGACGTCATTTTGAAGCTGGCTTGTTTTTGTCGGGACGTCATCCGCCGCCGCCAGGCCGAGCTGTGCCGCCGTCTTGTTTCCGGACAGGGTGACGCCGTTGATGCCCGGCTTGTTATTCAGGTCGGCATAGTTGGACGCTCCACCGCTGTTGAGCTTGTTCCGCACGGCCTGGGACAGATCCTCTTCCGGGATACCGGCGGCGGGCTTTGTGTAGTTTCCCGCCTCGCCCCGGGGGCCCTGCTCGCCTGCCGGTCCCTTGGCACAAATTCCGGAATCGACATACGCGCCGCTCCCCTGATTCCAGATTTGCCAGTTGCCGTTTCCACCGATCACAGGCGGATGCACCGCCGCTGCCTGTGCGCT
The DNA here is from genome assembly GCA_902785905.1 of Oscillospiraceae bacterium. Lineage (GTDB taxonomy): Bacteria > Bacillota > Clostridia > Oscillospirales > Oscillospiraceae > Limivicinus. The sequence continues at coordinate 5,104 of CADAAM010000046.1, forward strand.
TTCGGACGCCGTCTTTGCCTCCTGTGCGTAACGCGCCGCAAGCGCTGTTTTACTCAGCTCCATATTCACAGAGCCTTTGTTTTCCGAGGATAGTCTTATTGCCACTTTTTCTCCTCCTGTGCGTCCAGCACATCGACGACGTTAAGCTCATATACCGCGCTGTGCTGCCCCTCGCCGTTGAGCAATGCGGCCCGAACCTGTATCCATGCCGGATCACAGGGCCGCAGCAGTGCTGTCTCCTCCCCGGAGAGGACGAGGGAGGCGCTGTATCCGCCGTCGTCGACCAGAGCGTCCCGCTTTCTCTTTGTGAGCACGGTTTTTCCGTTCTGACGAACGCTCAGTATAAAGTCCTCCAGCTCATCGACACTGCAGTCGAAGGAGATATCAAGCGTAAACGGCGCTCTCCTCGTAAGATTCATCATATCCCTCTCTCCTCTCATGACAGCACGATCCCGGTAATCTCCAGGTTGTTGCCCACGAGCGCCGAGCCGATGTAGTATGTCCCGTTCAATGCGGAGACGTCCAGCGTCACCGAGCCCTCCAGATCAATAAACCCGCTCCAGCTGACCGCACGCTCCGGCGTCTGCAGCAGATTGTATACTTTGTCCGCGGTGGAGCCCACACGAATGATGCTCTGCGTGCCGGAGGCACTGTGCAGGACACCGCTCACAGTCACGCGCGAATACCCGCTCAGATCCACCGCGGGGCTGAGCCAGAAGCCGCCGTCGCCGGTCTCCCGGATCGCATTGCCGCTCATCCGCGCATTGCCGCCGAGGCTGTAACCGCCTGCAAGTCCGCTTCCGGAGGACAGCAGCGCCGTCTCGCCGCTTGCGGGGGCATAGGAGTAGCCTATCTGCATGTTCTTGATCTCCCCGGCCGCCGAGATATTCACGCTGTCGCTGTTGGTATGCGTCCCGTCGCTGATCGTCACCGTCCAGGTTCCGCTCTCGCTGACCGCGAAGGCCGACGCGCCGGCCCCCTTTTTCACCGTGTAAACGCACCCGCCCTTTTCACAGCGGCAGTCGCTCATTGCGGGATAGCGCACGCTGATGATCGCGTATCCGTCGGCCATGTTCTTTGCCGGCGCGCCTTTTCTGCAAAAAATTGCTTCTCCCATCGTGTCACTTCCTTATGCACAACAGGCGGATCGGCAGAATCTCCGTCGGTCTCTCCGCCGCATAAACCGTCAGACTGTCCTCGCCGGTATCGGCCCTGTACAGAAGCCCGTACTGCTCCAGCCGGACGCGATCCACGGCATAGCTGCCGCTGAGCACGAGATCGACGATGGGCGTGTCACTCGCCTTCAGCCCGCTGACCGTGACCGTCTGACTGTACGGCGTCTCGCTTCCCGCCCAGCCCGAGACCGGGAGCTCCGCCGCATAGACTGCGCTCACCGCCCCGGCCGCCAGCTTGTCTGCCGTGACCGCGCCGTTTTCCAGATTGCCGGTTTTCACCGTGATCGGGTCGGCCCCGCCCGGCAGATGCCGCGCGTTGTGGTAGGGCAGAGCCGCGAGCGCCGCATTGAAGGTCGGCTCCGTTCCCTGATAGCCCGCCTCCACCGCCGCGTCAAAGGCGCTTATGCCCGCAGGGCCCTGCGCGCCGTCTCGTCCTGCCGGGCCGCGGATATTCTGTACGGCGGGATTTTCAAGGCCGCCGTCGTTTGACCAGGAGATGTTGCCGTCCCCGTCAACGTACGGGCGGAATGTGACGCCGGCGTCGCCGGGGCTGCCCTCTGCCCCCTGCAGCACGCCGTTGTTCTTCCATTGGGAATTGACCGCATCCCAGATATAAATGTCATACGGCGCCGCTGTTCCCACGCCATAGGCCTCCCCGGCCGTCGGCTGCGTCACAGCCGCTTCGAGCGCGGCGGCGTCCTCATAATAGCCCGCGATCACAAAGCTGGCGCCGTCCCGGCCGTTGAAGCTCCCGGCTTCCGCTGCGGCCTTCAGTTCCCGTGCGCAGGCAAGCGCGGCAGCGGCGGCGTTTGAGACCTGCTCGGCCACGCTCAGCGGCATGGCGTGCAGCGGCGCATCCGATAGCCCGGACTCCTTCACTGTCACAATGACCGGCGCGGTTGTCAGCCTCGCCCCGTCCCGGTTGCCGCTGAGATAGATCGTCCACTCCCCGCTTGTGAGATTCAGGCCCTTGTCCTCGGTGACCCGGTCGCTGCCGTCCAGGATGAGATCATAGACCTCCGCGCCCGGGCCCTCCCCTTTTCGGAAATGCACCCAGCGCGTGAAGCCGTCCCAGTCGTCGCCGAGGAACCAGGCCTGCACCGTCAGATAATTCAGCGTGTCCGCCGCGATCACCGGGGTATAGATCCGCAGGCTCTGGCCGCTGACATACAGTTCAATCATGCTTTTCCTCCTCATTCAGCTCTAAAACAAGCCGGACCAGATAGTCCCGCAGCTGCCTGATCTGCTGTTTCTCGTCTCCCGCGAGCATGGGCGGCAGCTCGATCATCCCACATCACTCCCCACCGTCAGAATCTTCGCGATGGAATAGAGCCGCACCTCGCCTTTTCCAACGAGCTTGATGCGCAGATGGTCGCAGCGTCGCGGCCGTATAGGCAGGGTCACGGTCCTCGTGCCCTTCATCCTGATCCGCCCCTGACGAAGCCACTCGCCGCTGGAATCGTACATGAGGTATACGTCGAGCTGTGCGCCCTCCTCCATCGACAGGCGGAAGTTGAAGCGGGAGACATATTTGCGGTCCGGCTGCTGATAGGCGAGCATGCCCGTCTCGCACGCCCAGGCGACGAAGGGCTCCTTTGTCCCCACGCTCCCTGTGAGAGAGAGCAGCGCGTCCTCCGTCAGGCAGTAGAGCTCGTCGCCGAGAGCGGCGAACGCCTTTGCGTGCAGCTCATCCTCCCGCATCCAGAGATTGCGCCTGATGTCGTAGACGAAGAGGCTCCAGTCCCCGTCCGCGCCGCGCATGGAGATGTAATAGCGTTCGCCCAGCACGCCCGCCGCGGCATCATAATAGCGCTCCTCGCCCAGGGCGTCGCTCACGCTCTCGGGAAAACCGCCCTGATAGGCACAGATGTCCGATCTGCTCTTATACAGCAGGGTCTCGTTGACCACCTGAAGACTCCTGGCGCAGCCCTCCTGCACCCCGCGGCAGACAGTCTCCGCGATCTGGTGCGCGCCGACGGAGGACACGGAGACGCGGTGGATGCGGTTTTCCTTGAAAAACATCGGATAGCCGAGATAATTTACCGCGCCGGTCCACGGCCCGTCAGAGCCCACCGAAGCCGTCCAGCTGTCGGTGCTCAGTCCCATGTACTGCCGCCAGTTTTTGAAATCGCCGAGGGAGCTGCAGTAGATCTCATTGATTGTCTTCCCGTCTGTCATGCCGTAGCGGCAACCCCAGAGCCGGTTCTTGCACTCGATGACGAAATCCATCTCCGGCGTCCGGCGCGAGAGCCTGACCGTGCCCTCCGTCTGGGTAAAAGTCTCGTCCAGCAGCCCCGTCACCACGATGTAATCGAGCTCCCCGTCTCCGCCCCCGATGGCATGGATCACATGATCCCCGTTGCAGGCGTCGATCGCCGCGCCCGTGATGCTGACGCCGTCGTACTTTTTGAACAGGGCGGGCAGCTCTCCCTCGGAGATGAAGCGCAGGCGCGTATAGACTGTCGGAATCTCCGCCCATTCGCCGAGCGCCCCGTTCCACTGCTTCAATACGCGCTCGCTCCCGGAGCTGTCGATCCAGAGCGCCCCTTCCGCTGGCGAGGTCGGTGCGGTGTCTCCCCTTGTCGGGCTTGCATAGGGCGTGCCGTCCTCACGGCAAAGGCTGTACTCCACGCCGCCCGCAGAGCTGTAGTTCGCCTCCAGGCTGCCGAAGTCTGCGGGATCGGCCGTGTTCCAGTATTTCTTATCCGGGAACACGACGATATACGCCCCCATGCTCACAAGCTGCTTTTCGCCCGGCATGAGTCCCGTCAGCGCCGTCGCCTCTCCGCCGTGCCAAAGCGTCCCGTCCGAAACATAGGCGAGCTTCTCCTTGGCGAGGATGCCTCCGGGGTTTTTCACCGCGCATACGCGGGCGCGTTTTTTCCGGTTGGCCAGCAGCGGATACTCCGCGCTCGTGAGATTCCGGGTGTCGTAGAACTCCCCTTCTCCGATCCTGGCCTTGTGCCGATAGCCGCCGAACACGTCGGTCACAACGCGCTCGGCGTATTCATAGCCCAGCTTGGGCAAAAGCGCCATGTTCTCCCCTCCTCAAAAGCGGAATCCGCCGCGCGCCGCCGGTTTATGGCTGCGGTTATACCAGTTGGCCCAGCCCTGATAGGCGCTGTTGAAGAGCGTCATGCGCTTGTTGTAGCGCTGGGTCTCCCCGTTCTCGGCGGCTACCATGGCCTGCAGGTAGTAGTAATACAGATCCTCGCCGTAGGGCTCACCGACCAGAAGCTCCTCCTCGCCGCTGGCATAGCTCTCCGGGAAGGGGTTCCACACGTCCTCATGGGTCTTGATCACCTCCCGGTAGATCCGCCCGTCGAGAGAGCACAGCCACCTCAGCTTCTGCTCCGGCGAATAATCGTTCGGCTCCAGGAGATCGAGCCGTTCGATGATGTCCATTGCTTTCATATGATTATCCTCTCTGTGCACCCGGGGATTTACCCCCGGATGCACACTTTTATGCGGAAAGACGATGAAAACGACTGACCGGGCAGCGAGCATGTTTTTCGTCGGGCGAGGCAGCCGAGGCGGAGGAATGCTTTGTGTTTTTCCCGCCTCGGATAACGACGCATGGCGGAAAACAGGCCGCTGTGAATCAGGGGTTTTCGTCAGGTTTTCGCATCAGATTACACGCTCTGTTTCATCACATCGACGCTCTCATAGAAGCGCTCGGCGGCCAGATCGCTGCGGGCGATCTCGTCGGCGACGGCCTTGGGCACCATGGACTTCTTGCCTCTGGGCAGCAGGTAGTTGACGCCGTTGATGCCGACGAACAGATTGGGGTCCTCGCGGTCGGCCCCTCTGGGGATAAAAACTTCGACTCTCTTGTTCTCCATGATTGTACCTCCTTTAGTTAGCCTCGTCCGTGCCCGAGAAGCTGGACGTGCTCATCACGCGCAGCAGGCGCTCGGGATAGAGAATGGTCGCGCCGTTGGTCTCGAACTTGTAGCCGATGGTGCTGAACTGGTTGAGGGGGCCGCCGATCTCCCCCTTGTCGTGGATGATCATTTCGAGCGCGCCGCCCTCGGGGTCGATGATGCCGAAGGAGTCCTTGCCGAAGAAGTAGCTGGCGTAGACGGCGATGGTGTCGTTCTCGCCCTTGATGACCGGGGCGAAGACATTCTCGATGAAGCGCACGCCGTGCAGCTCGCCGATTTCGCCGTTGAAGATCTCCTCGGGGGAGGCGTACTTGTGCGCCTCGATCCAGCTCTCGTCGGCGCGCAGATCATGGGCGACCGAGGGGTGGATGACCGCGTAGTATTTGCCGCCGATACGGGGCACGCGGTTTTTCTTCATGACGGTGACGGCCTTGTTGACCATCTCGGGGGTGAGGTGGCAGTGATAGGTCGCGTCCTCGGCAAGCCCGCTCTGAGCGGTGGGCGTCGCGGCGACGCTTCCGTCAGCGCGGGTGATCTTGTCGCAGTAGAGGACGTTGGTGTTGGTGTAGAGGGCGTCGCGGATCAGGGCCTCCTGGGTCTCGGCGGCGGAGGCGCCCATCTCCTCGGTCGCGCCGAGGATCACATCGTCGTAGGCGCGCAGCTCCAGCTTATCGGTGATGGCGGTGTAGGTGCCGTACTGATCGACGCTTCCGGTCACGGCGGTGACGCCGAACTTCTGGCCCGTGGGGATGACGCCCTCGGTGAGTTTGGCGGCTCTGTCAAAGGTGTTCCACTTGCGCCACTCGACGCTGCCGTGGTGATTGGCGGGCAGGGGCTGGCGCTTGGCAAACTGGGCGTAGAAGAGCTCGGCTCTCGCGTTTTCCAGCAGCTCCGTGTCGTAGAAAGCCTTGAGCTCCGCGGACAGGCTGTGGGAATTGTCAAAAGCGGTGGTCGCGCCGGTATTGGCGTTGACGAAATTGCCGGTGGCGTTGACCAGCGTCCCCGCGTCGGCAAAATGCTGAAGGTTAAAATACATGTGGCTTTTCATCCTTTCCTTTTTTTGAACATATTCGCAAAGCATCACCTTGGTGATGCGCCCCCCATGCTTTCTTTTCGTCTTGCCGAAAAGAAAGCATGCGCCGCGCCCGGGATTGCGGGCCGCCGCTGCCGGTGGCAGAGGAAGGCGGCCCGGAATCTCCGCAGCCGCGCCATTGGCTGGCCGTCGCGAAGCAGGCCCGCCAATGGCATTGCGGCAAGGCGGGGTAAGAAAGAAAAGGGCGCTTCCAGGCGGTATACGGTCCTGCGCCGCGTTGTCCGCGGAGGGCTTCGCTAACGCCCGCGCCGCTGGCTGGGCAAAACACCGGGCTTTCCGCCTCACTCTCCTACCTCGATCCGTCGTCCCTGGGCCTTGGCCTCGAGGATGCGCTTCTTCAAAGCCTCTCTTTCGGCTTTGCTCATCTGTCGGGGGTCGCCAGTAAATCTTGCCCCGGCCCCGGTCTCTCTGAGCTCTCTGGGTCTCGCGCCGAGACTGCGCACGCTGCGGCTGACCGCCTCGAGACTGCGTCTGGCGGTCTCGCGCTCCCGCTCCGCCCTGTGCCTTGCGTAGTAGGCGTCCGCGAGGGACACCCCGCTGTGCGGGGCGGTCAGGCGCAGAAAGCCCGGGTCCTCCAGCTCGCGCAGCAGGTCAAAGTCCGGCACGCTCTCCCGCAGAACGTCCGCCTCCGCCTCCAGCGCCATGAGGTGCGCCTCCACATCCGCCGCGCTGGGCCGTCTCAGCCCCGCGCTCTCCCGCAGCCGGGACGACAGCGCCGTCAAATCGCTCTCCTCCGAAAGCCCGTAGCTCTCTTCCAGCGTCCGCAGCACGGGTTCGAGCCTTGCAAGCCTCTCCTCGGCCATCGCCCGTCCTCTGAGCCTCGCCTTCACGATGCCCTGCACCGCCTCGTCGTAGCTTCTGCGGTAGTCGGGATCGTCCAGGATCTCCTCCCAGCTCGGTTTCGGGGTCTCCAAGGTCTGCCCGGCGTCGGCAGACACTTCCTGCGCGGTCTCCCCGGGGGCGGCTTCATTCTCCCCGACCGCAGCAGTCTCCACGCCCGCGACCGGCTCTCCCTCCGGTCTCTTCTGCTTTTCCTTGTTCATGCTTCCTCCTTCTTTATGCCCCTCTGCAGCGGGGGTCACCGGCATATCGCCGGGAAAGGGTAATGCTGTTCACGTTCTCCGGCTCTTGCCGTTACCGCCGGAGCCCTTCTGATTGGCGGCGAGCTTGACCTGCTCCTTCGTCCCGGCCGACGCGGAGCCGCCGGACGACGTGCCTCCGCCGCCCCCGCCTCCTCCGCCGCCGCCGAAGCTGGGCCAGTACCCCGCCATCATCATGGCGAGCGGGTTTTTCTGCAGGTAGTTCATCCGCAGAGAATCCGCCTGGGCGCGGTTCATCCCGGCCTTTTTGAGCTCGTCGTCACTCGGCACATAGCCGCTCTGACCGATCAGCGCCGCGAGCTTATCGTAGCTCTTCTCACCGCGCTCATACTGCTGCTGTTCGAGCGCCGCGGCCTGGCTGAAGCGGTCGCGCTTGCGCCCGTACTCGCTGTCGGCAAAGCCCGCCGCCGTGTCAAGACGCTCCTGCATCGCGTCGCCCTGATCCTTCCAGCGCTCATAGGCTGCCTGATACATCTCCGGCATCGCCTGGCCCAGCTTTTGCAGATACAGCCCGTACTGCTGCTGACCCGCGCTCTGGGCGTAGCTCGAGCCGTAGCCCCCCGTGAGCGCCGCGGCCTGTCCCATGGTATCCCGCATGGCACGGCTTCCCTCCGTGACCATCTGCTCGCGATAGCTCTGGTACAGCGGGTCGCTGCCCGGGTCATAGCGGAACGCGGGCCGGTTCACGATCTGCTCGTAGAGCCTGCTGATCTCCCCGTCGTAGCTCGATGTAAAGTCCGGCAGCGCGCTCTCGGCCCGGCGCAGCGCCTCCATGGTGTCGGCGTAATCCGTCTCTCTTCTCTCGTCGATCCCGTTCATGGCTCCTCCTCTTCCGTCAGCCGGAAGGACACAAATTCCGGCCTGTTTTCCGCGAGCAGGGCAAGCCCCGCCGCCACCGTGTCAAAGCTCTCCCGGCACAGCGCCTCCGCCCCGTCTTCCGGATCGCAGCGGATCTCGAAGCGCCCCGGCCCCCGGCTGATCACGGGCAGTGCCTCCTCGGCCCTGTCCTCCATGCGCCGTTCGAGGGTCATCATCAGCATACTCAGCGCCGCGCAGACCGGATCTGCGCCGAAGGCCCCCGCGCCCGCGTGTCCCTCCATGGTCAGGCGCAGGTCCTCGCGGTCATAGCAAACCCTCGTCATCGTCCGCCTCCCGGCATCGCCGCCGTCGCCGCTCTGCCTCTCGCCCGCTCTATTCTTGCGCCTTCGCCGCCCTTCTTCGGCGCGTACTTCGGAATCCGGGCCGGGGCCCGCCGCCCGGTGATCCCCGCCATCAGGGCCTCTGCCCTCTCGGGCTCGTACTTCTGCGTCAGGGCCAGCGCGTACTGCTGATACATGGCCAGCTCCTTCTGCATCGTCCCGTTGTAGAAGAGCTGCTGCATGAGCTCGTCCTTGCCCTCAAACTCCATCATGCTCATGCACGCGAGAGCCTGATCGCTCCGGTCGGCGGCGAAGAAGCCGAGCTGATAAAACTGCAGCGCCAGCTCATTCTGGCTCATGCGGGTATAGGCGCTGCTCTTCTGCGGGATCACCCGGATATCGAAGACCGGCCGCCTCAGCCCGAGCTCCACGCCCTCCGGCCCATAGAGAGCCTGCGCCTTGAGCCCTCGGTTGTCGTAGCTCACAAACTGCTCGATCCCGAGCCCGCCCGTAATCCGAAACTGCCTCGGCAGATCGTAGAACTGGCGGATGAGCTCAATGCACAGCTCGATCATCTCCGCGTAGACCCGGTAGCTCGCCCTTGTGGCGTCGCGGCTGCCCTTGCCGCTGGCCTCCTGCAGGGCCGCGATGGCCGAGGCGGCGGTCACGCCCGCGTTTACAAGCCCCACCGAGGTCTCCGTATTGCCGGAGGTCTCGCGCAGCTCGTTGATCACGCCCGCGCGCATCTCCAGATAGTTCCCGCTCAGAGGCCGGTAGTCCACCATACGCAGGCTGTCCTCGCCTAGGTTGCCGCTGACATGGACGATGGGGTTATTGAGGTTCAGAAACTCCTCCTCATTGACCGCCCCGTCCGAGCGCTGGAAGTACCTGGGCGTCGCGCCGACCATCGTATTCTTAAGAAAGGCGGTCTGCAGCATGTCGATCTGCGTCTGCCCGTTCCGGCAGAGATCGATGAAGCCGTAGCCGCAGGGGCTGCCCTCCACCGGAAACAGGCTGTCGAACACGAAGGGATAGCGCCCGTGCTCATAGAGCCCCGGAACGAAGTCCTCCCCGCCGTTTGCCCTGCGCATCTCCGCCTCGTTCTCGCTCGCGTACAGCAGGGTCTGACCGACGTACTTGCAGTAGTGCAGCACATCGCGTCCGGCCTCCCTGCGCTTGTAGTACACGTCGATGACCGTGGACTTGCCGTCGGTGCTCACGCTGTCGTCGTAGAGAAAGCGCGTCGCGGCAAAGGCCAGGCTTCTCAGCTTGCCCTCCAGCTCCGGGTACTGCTCGACAAGCCTCTCGTTGTCCTCCAGCTTCGTGTGGAAAAAATACGCGCTGTCCTGGATGTCCCGCACCCCCGGCTCCCAGAACACGTTCAGCAGGTCCACCCGCTCGATGGCGATGTCGCCGAGACCGCCAGCCTTCTCCGGGTCCCAGCCCACGCGGTAGACGCCGGTCCCGGTCTTGAGCTTCTGCCACATCGCGTCGGAGTAGGTCTTCTCAAAGGCGTTCTGCTCCAGGATGACCGGCAGGATCTTCGACAGCACCTTCGCCTCCTGACGGTCGTCCGGCTCGCGCGGCAGGATGTTGGGCTCGGGGTAGGCGTCCATCGCGTCGGCGTGCTTGGAGACGATCACGTTGTGCAGCCACCCGGACACGGCCTGAAAGCCCTCGCCGGCCTCATGGCTCCTGCGCTCCTCGGCGCTGTTGCGGAGCTTCCACCAGTTTTCCGCCGCCACCGCGCGGCGCTCGACGCTGGCTTTCCCCGCCTTGTACTTCTGCAGAATCCGCGTAAACTCCGCCAGCCGCTTCTCGTCGACCGGCAGGC
>CADAAM010000047.1 GCA_902785905.1 Oscillospiraceae bacterium
TTTCCGTGTAATAATCTCCCCAGTTGTCTTTCTGCCGGCCACAAACGTGTTGAAATCAAACTTGGACGGTCGTAAATACTCCAGCTGCTGAATGAGCAGGTTCTGATAGGCTGTGATCACCGTTTGATTGACCCGCTCATTGTCGTTTTGGAGTCGAAGCTTTACACACCGATAATAAAACTCGAAGAACTCATCATAGAGATTATTTTTTTGGATTTTCTTTGCCGTTTCGGTGAAGAACCTGTGCAGGCCAGTGGCAAACTTCTCCTTGTTGGCTCCGGCGAGTTCCAACTGTGCCTCATACCAGCGGGTAAACTGAGCCATATTAACGTCTTGGCAATAAAAATACAGACTTACAGCCAGTTCCTCAAATGGGATATTGCTGATCCAATCTAGGATTTCTATCGCTGTACTGAGCGTCCTCAGTTGGAGAATCACAACAGGCTTTGGCTGGTCCTTCGCCTTTTTCATCGTTCGGCGCCATAGATTATCACTCAAACGCTGTATATCTGTTGTCGCCTCGGCCATTTTCTTAATTTGTTGCATATCCCTCGTTTATCTCCAATTAATATTTCTTTTGAGTACATCATTCTAAAGATGTGAAATAGCCGGTGATCTCGATGCCTTTGGTATCAACGCTCAACTCGTACTCTCCGCTCAGAAGAAAATATGCCAGCATTTTGTCTGTCGGAACTTGAGCCTATCACATCTCCGGATAATGAATCAATATCGTCAAAAAAAGAAAATTGTGTTACTCAAAAAAAGGAAAAAACTGCTCGGGTTACTCAAATTGAGTTTCCCGAGCAAGTGTTTTGAGTAGTAAAAAGCGAGTTTAACATATTTTTTGCTTTTTTATTTCCCGCATTTTTTGTTGTATTCTTGCGTATTATAGCATCGCGTTTGAGTAAAATTTGAGTAGTTTTGAGTAGTACGAGTAATATGAGAGATTTAAAAGTTACATAAAAGCGGGTATTATGGTGAAGTAGAGAACAATATGATAGTAATTACGGTCAAAACTCAGTTGATCTGCTCCATGACGAAGCACTCAATCACGTCACCGACCTTGATGTCGTTGAACTTTTCGACCTGCATGCCGCATTCGTAGCCGCTGGCGACCTCCTTGACGTCGTCCTTGAAACGGCGCAGGGACGCAAGCTCGCCCTCGTGGATGACTATGTTGTCGCGCAGGACGCGCACCTCGCAGCCGCGCTGAATCTTGCCGTCGGTGCAGTAGCAGCCGCAGACCGTACCGACCTTGGAGACCTTGTAGGTCTCGCGAACCTCGGCGTGGCCGATGATGACTTCCTTGAACTTGGGCGCGAGCATGCCCTTCATGGCGGCTTCGATCTCGTTGATGCAGTCATAGATGACGCGGTACATGCGCATATCGACCTTGCTTCTGGCCGCACTGTCGCGGGCGGCGTTGTCCGGGCGGACGTTGAAGCCGACGATGATCGCGCCTGAGGTCGCGGCCAGCATCACATCGGACTCGTTGATCGCGCCGACTGCGCTGTGGATAACCTTGACCCGCACTTCCTCGTTGGAGATCTTTTCGAGAGACGACTTGACCGCCTCGGCGGAGCCCTGCACGTCGGCTTTGACGATGATGTTCAGGGTCTTCATCTCGCCCGCCTGAATCTGGCTGAACAGATCGTCCAGACTGACCTTCTTGGTGCCTGCCAGGGCATTGTTCGCGCTGGAGATGCGGCGCTCCTCGGCGAGCTCTCTCGCCATGCGCTCATCATTGACCGCGTTGAAGGTGTCGCCCGCGCTGGGCACGGAGTCCATGCCGGAGATCTCAACCGGCGTAGAGGGCCCGGCCTCGGTGACGCGCTGACCCTTGTCGTTGATCATGGTACGCACGCGGCCAACACTGGAGCCCGCGATGATGATGTCGCCGAGATGCAGCGTGCCGTTCTGAACGAGCACGGTCATGATGGGGCCGCGGCCTTTGTCGAGCCTCGCCTCGATGACCGCACCTCTTGCCGCGCGGTTCGGGTTTGCCTTGAGCTCCTGTACCTCGGCAAGGACGACGAGATTTTCGAGCAGGTTGTCGATGCCCATGCCGGTCTTCGCGGAGATCGGGCAGATGATGGTGTCGCCGCCCCACTCCTCGCTGACAAGGTCATACTCGGTGAGCTGCTGTTTGATGCGGTCAGGATTGGCGCCGACGGTGTCCATCTTGTTGATGGCCACAACCACCGGGATATTGGCTGCCTTCGCGTGGTTAATGGACTCCACGGTCTGGGGCATGATGCCGTCGTCCGCCGCTACGACGAGGATGGCGATATCGGTGACCATCGCGCCTCTGGCACGCATGGAGGTGAAGGCCTCATGGCCCGGGGTATCAAGGAAGGTGATGGGGCTGCCGTTGATCTCAACGGTGTAGGCGCCGATGTGCTGCGTGATGCCGCCTGCTTCTCCGGAGACCACATTCGCATGGCGGATGTAGTCGAGCAGCGAAGTCTTGCCGTGGTCGACGTGGCCCATGACCACGACGACGGGGGCACGCGGGACGAGATCCTCTTCCTTGTCGGCAGAGTCGTCGATCAGGCGCTCCTCCACCGTGACGATGACCTCTTTCTCCACCTTGCAGCCGAGCTCCATGGCGACGAGGGCCGCAGTGTCAAAGTCGATGATCTCGGAGACAGATGCGAAGACACCCAGCTTCATGAGCTGTTTGACAACCTCGGAGGCGGTCTTCTTCATACGCACGGCCAGATCACCCACGCTGATTTCATCGGGGATCTCGACCTTGAGCGGCTGCTTCTTCGCGATCTCAAGCTGGAGGCGGTTCATCTTGTCGCGCTCTTCCTGGCGCCGCTTGGCGGAGCCGACCTGGGCGCTGTTCGGGCGCTGCTGCTTGGACTTACTGGCGATCTTCTCCTTGTTGCCCCGGCGCATATTGCTGTTGTTGGCCTTTGCACCGGCCATATCCTCAAACTTCTCGTTGTACTTTTCGATGTTGACGGCCGCCCCACCTCTGGTGTCCACGACGCGCTTCTCCGCCACCTGACGGGGCGTGTGCGGCTTGTTGGACTTCTCGCGGGCGGGCTGCTGCGGTGCGCTCTGCTGCTGCGCGGGTGCGGCGGGCTTGGCACCGCCCTGTTTCTGCTCGGGCTTCTGCTCGGGCTTTTTCCCGGCGTCCGCGGGCGCAGCGGCCTTCTCACCGACCTTGGGCTCCTCCTTTGCCTTCGCCGGAGCGACAGGCATGGAAGGAGTCTTGAAGATCTCCTCCAGGCTCTCGGCCTGGTTATGCTGTGTCATATACTCAAAGATCACATCCAGCTCCGGTGTCTCCAGAACCTGCATGTGGTTTTTCGGCGGCGCTATATAATCTGTGAGAATCTGAGTGATCACCTTGGAGGCGACGTTGAAATCCTTTGCCACCTCGTGGATTCTGTATTTGATCAAGCTCATACTTCAGTCCTCCTCTTTCCATTCCTCTTGCTGTCTGCGCGTTCTGTCTTTTCTTTTTTGCGCCGCTGCGTCTTCTCGCGGCGTCTCGAGAGCTCTGCGGCCGTCTCCCCGTAGCGCACGGGCGAGGCGACAGCGAGGCCTTTCACGAAGGCCTCGGCAAAGCCGATCTCTGTGACGGCCGCCATGGAGCATTCGCCAAGCCCCAAAGCCGCGCCGAGCTCGGCGCGCGTGTAGTGGACTGGCAGCACCATGACCCTGCGTCCGTTGGAGGCGTTCTCCGCCTTGCGCCGCGCGTTGTCCGCGATGTCGGCGGCGAGAATCAGCAGCTTCGCCTTTCCTGCGTGCACCGTGTCGCAGGCGCTGTCGGTCCCGACCTCCACGGCGCGGGCTCTGCGCATCAGGCCCAGCAGGCCCAGGGTTTTATCCTCCATCTCCGACCTCCATTTCCTGCTCCAGGCGTTCGTAAATCTCAGCCGGTATCTGTACGGAGAAGGCCCGTTCCAGCGCTCTGGCCCGGATCGCCTTCTTCAGGCAGGCCGCACTGCGGCACACATACGCGCCGCGCCCTGACGCTTTGCCCCGGAAATCCAGGCTGATCGTCCCTTCCGGAGAACGAACCACGCGGATCAGCTCCCGCTTCGGCTTCATCTCGCGGCAGCCCAGGCACTGTCTCATCGGTATTTTCTTTTCAGCTGCCATTTCTGCCGCCTCCTGTTATCGTCGAAAACTCCATATTCCTCGCTTCCGTGCGGCGACACGAAAGCTGGCTCATACCGTTGCTCCTCCTATCAAACGCGAAGCGTCCGGCTTCGCGTTTGATAAGAGGAACGGGCATGTTAACCCGTTATCTCAGAATTTCAGGCCTCGGACTCGGGCTTGATATCGATCTTGTAACCGGTGAGCTTGGCTGCGAGGCGGGCGTTCTGGCCCTCCTTGCCGATGGCGAGAGAGAGCTGGGAGTCCGGCACGATGACCCGGCAGCTCTTGCCGTCCTCGAGCATGGTGACGCTCACGACCTCAGACGGGGACAGCGCGGCCGCGATGTATTCCTCAGGCGATTCGCTGTATTTCACGATGTCGATCTTCTCGCCGCCGAGCTCGTTGACGATGCTGGCGACGCGTCCGCCCTTCGGGCCCACGCAGGAACCGATGGGATCGACGTCGGGATCGGCGGACCAGACGGCCATCTTGGTACGGCTGCCGGCCTCGCGGGCGATGGACTTGATCTCTACGGTGCCGTCATAGATTTCAGGCACTTCCAGCTCGAACAGGCGCTTGACAAGGCCGGGGTGGGTCCGGGAGATCAGCACCTGCGGGCCGCGGGTGGAGTTTCTGACCTCGACCACATAGACCTTTATGCGGTCGCCCTCGTGCAGGGCTTCGGTCTTGATTCTCTCGTTGGGGGCGAGCATGGCTTCCGTGTATTCGCTGTTGGAGGAGATGCGGATGGAGACGCTGCCGTTTCTCGGCTCAATGTGGGACACAACGCCGGTCAGGATCTCGTGCTCCTTGGAGGTAAACTCCTCATAGATGATGCCGCGCTCGGCCTCACGGATGCCCTGAATGATGACCTGCTTGGCGGCCTGCGCCGCGATGCGCCCGAACTTTTTGGTCTCGACGGGGACGTGCAGCTCGTCGCCGACCTTGGCGCGGCGGCTGATCTTTCTGGCCGCCTCGAGGTTGATCTGATGGCTGGGGTCCTCAACCTCCTCCACCACCGTCTTGATGACGTTCATCTCGATGCGCTTGCTGTCCTCCTCGAGCACGATCTCCACATTGTCCTCGCACTCGGGATTGTCGCGCCGGAAGGCGGCCAGCATGGCCTGGCGGATCTTATCGTACATGTAGCCGCGGGGAATCCCCTTTTCTTTTTCGATGTCCTCAATGGCCTCAAAAAAATCTGCGTTCATTTCTGACTCTCCATTCTGATTGATGCGTCTTGTATCTTATATTGAAATATGCAGCCTGACGAGGGCGAGGGCGTCCTTCTCAAAACGCTGCTCTCTGCCGCCGCTCTCGATCGTGACCGCACCTTCGTCATAGCCGCGCAGAAGTCCCACAAAGGACTTGCTTCCGTTCAACGGCTTGTAAAGGCGCAGCTCGACCTCGCTGCCCATAAACTGTTCAAAATCGCGCGGCCGCTTCAGCTCGCGCTCGGCCCCGGCGGAGCCGACCTCAAAGACATAGCTGTCCGGGATGGGATCCGCCTCGTCCAGCATGGGATCGAGTCTGCGGCTGATACGCTCGCAGTCGTCGATGGACAGGCCGCCCTCCTTGTCGACCAGTACCCGCAGATACCAGGTGCCCGCCTCGCGGACATACTCCACGTCCCAGAGGGAGCACCCCTCCTCCTCCACGACGGGAGCGGCCAGGGCGGCGACTTTTTCCGTGATCTTACTCATAAATGTTCACCACTTAACAAAAAATAGCGTCTTAAAAACTCTCGCAAAAAAGAGTGGGTCGAAACCCACTCTGACAATACCAATACCTTACTGTGTGATAATAGCACGAAGCGCCGCACAATGCAAGAGTTTTTTGACGCCTGTTTCAGTTTTTTATGATCTGATACTGTTTTTCGTTAAAACGGTTCGTTTTAACGAAAAGGCATCGCGCAAAGCGCGCTGCCAGTTTTGTGCCCTTGGGCACAAAACACGTCTCATAGCTTTAAGCCGTTTTATGGGAGACCAGTATGACAGTCAAAAAGGCCGCTTTCAGTCGCGCAGCACCACGCAGTTCATCCTTCTGCTGTAGGCCGTGCAGGCGTCGATGGCGACGATGCCAGGCGCGACATACGGCTCAAAGTTTGCGTCCGCCCCGAATTCCGATCCCTTTTTCTCGTACCGCGCGTGCCCGTAGGAACAGTGGAAATGACCGCAAACGACGGTCTTCTCCTCCACGCGCGCCGTGCGCACGGCATCCATGGGGTTGATCCAGCGCGCTTCACGCCAGGCCGACTGATCCGCCTCGCGCCAGTTTTCGCTGTAGATCAGCCCCCCGTACCACAGCTCGCATGGTACCCAGCCGTGGGTAAAGATATAGTTTTTCGTCTCGTAGTAGTCCAGCATGGCCGGGATGATCTCCGTGTAGAGGGGCGTCTCCTGTCCAGCCTTCGCAATACGCATGTTTGCGGTCCAGCTGTAGCCGGCCCGCAGCCCTGTCAGCTGCTCAAGCGTATCATAGGTGCCGTTTTGCAGATGATGGCGCAGTGGTCTTCCCCTGTCATGGGTGACGAGCTCACGAAAGAGATCCTCGTGGTTGCCCCGGATCAGGATTGCCTCACCGCCGCGCATCAGCTCGAGCAGATACGCCTGCATCTCAGCGGCCTCCTCGCCCCGGTCAAAGAGATCCCCGAGCAGCACAAGGCGCTTATCCTCCGGGTCGTCATAGTATCCCGCCTCCCGCAGCGTTTTTTTGAACAGCGTGCAGAAACCGTGTATGTCGCTCATCACATAATATTTCATAGCTTGAACCGTTCCACAAAGAAAGCCGCCGCAAGTGTTTTCGCGGCGGCTTAAATTTCAGTTAATCACTCTCGACGTCTCGATCGTCGGGGTGATTTCAGCGCTCCTGACGCCGATGGCGGCCTCCAGGATGCTGTCCCAGACCTGCGGTGTGGGCTCCGGCTCCTCAGGCGGGAGCTCCACTACGCCGTTCTGGCGCTCGATTCCCGGGTTCCACGGATTATAGAACGGGTTGTCCGGCAGCTCGCCATAGCCGATGATGGAGTAATCGTACTTGGTCAGGATGAAACTCTCCACATAGTTGTAGCGGTTGCCCTCAATGGTGTAGATCCATCCCCTGTTGTCGTCGATGTCGGTGATAATGCCGACATGCTCGGCCTTCTCGTCCTGGTCAAAGTCGAAGAAGATCAGGTCGCCGCGCTTGGGTTCATAGCCCTCGTCCCAGTTTCGGTACATGCCGCGCTCTGTCAGTTCTCTGACCCACTCCGAGCAGTGGCAGTTATATGGAACAATGTCGCTGGGTATCTCCGCATAATACATGCAGAAGGAAATGAACATCGCGCACCAGTCCCCGTACGGGATGCCGTACCATGCGCCGTAGCGGGTATAACCGTGGGGATTCCACGGGTCCTCATCCGAGAAATTCAGCTCGCTCTCGGTATAGCCGAGCTGACTCTCCGCGACCATGATCAGATCTTCGGCCCAGTTGCCGCTCAGCTCCATGTCGCAGAACATCCGCCACCAGTCCGTCTCATCCTCGACGTCGGCGGTCGGATCGCTGACATCCGCAAAGCTGAGCTCTCTCTCCCACTGAAGTGCCGAGCTCATACCGTCGCCAGGGCCGTAGATGATTTCCTCTTCCTCCGGTTTTCCGGCGTCTTCCTCGGGCAGGACCTCCTCTTCAGGTTCGGCGGCCTCCTCCGTCTCCGGTGTATCGACGGGCATTGACTCTTCGCTCTCCCCGAATCCGCAGATCAGCACAAGCTCTTCCTCATAGCAGTCTTCACTGTGCGTGTGTGCGCCCTCGCCCTCTTCAAGTCCGCAGATCAGCTCATCAGACCATGCGTAGCACTCGTCGCCGTGAATGTGGTCGCCCGTAATATCCGTACAGAGGAGCTCCCCTCTCACCGGGGCCCAGCATTCTTCCGAATGCACATGACCGGGATTCTCCTCCAGACCGCATACAAGATGTCGGCCCGTACTGTAGCACTCGTCCGTATGGATATGCTGCGCGCTCTCGATGTCCTCGGCATATGCATAGTTGGGAGCCATGATCAGCGATGCTGCCATACACAGTGCCAGGAGCCGGAGACCGGTATGACTTCTGTCCTTGTTTTGTTGTCCTTTTTTCATAACGGTCCCCCTTCCCTACTGCTGTTGTTTAGATATTATGTATACGTAATTATATCTACTCACGCTGAATTATACGTTATTTTTCTCTAACATGCAATCACAAAGCAGTTACAGTTTACACAAAAAACAAAAACAGCGGGCGTCCCTGCTATGGAACGCCCGCTGTTTAGCAGAGAATCTGCCTCAGCCGATAACCTTGTAGTCCTGCGCCTCCACGGCGGCCTTCATGGTCTCGAAGTCGGCGCTGCCGGTGACGACGGCGGTACCTTCGACATGGCTGACCACGGCGCTCTCCACGCCGTCCAGGGCCTCAAGCGCCTTTTTCACGCGGGCCTCGCAGTGCGGGCACATCATGCCTTCAATTTTCAGAGTGGTTGTCATGGATTTGTCCTCCTGTATCGTTTGAATTTCAATGGGTTTGCTTGTTGATTTTTTCCTCAGCCTGTCCTTTGACGCGTCGTGCGGGTCAAAGAGATTCAGCCGCAGGGCGTTTGTCACGACGCAGAAGCTCGACAGGCTCATGGCCGCCGCGCCCAGCATGGGGTTGAGCGTCAGACCGAAGCGCACGAAGGCCCCCGCCGCGACCGGGATGCACACGGCGTTGTAGAAAAACGCCCAGAACAGGTTCTCGTGGATATTTTTCAGCGTTGCCCGGCTGAGGCGGATGGCGGCGGCCACGTCCAGCAGACTTCCGTGCATGAGCACCACGTCCGCCGCGTCTATCGCGATATCCGCGCCCGCCCCGATGGCGATGCCGATGTCCGCGCGTGTCAGGGCCGGAGCGTCGTTGATGCCGTCGCCCACCATGGCGACCTTGCCGAACTCGCCAAGCTGACGGATCACGCTCTCCTTCCCGTCGGGCAGCACGCCCGCGACCACCTCGTCAACCCCGGCCTCCGCGCCGATGGCTTTTGCGGTACGCTCATTGTCACCGGTGAGCATCAGGACCCTTATGCCGAGATTTTTGAGCTCCCGTATCGCCTCGGCGCTGTCCGGCTTGATGACGTCCGCCACTGCGATGATGCCCAGCAGCTTTCCGTCATAGGCGAAGAAGAGCGGCGTCTTCCCCTGAGAGGCAAGTGCCTCGCTCTTTTGCAGCATGTCGGCGGGGATTTTGACCCGCTTCTTCATATAGCTGCCGCTGCCTCCGAGCAGGGTCTTCCCGTTCATCTCGGCGCTCAGGCCGTTGCCCGGCAGGGCCTCAAAGTCTTTGACCGTTTCCGGGCTCACACCCTTCCCGGCCGCGTAATCCATTACCGCCGCTGCCAGCGGGTGCTCGCTTTTTGCTTCGAGGGAGACGGCGGCGCGCAGCAGCTTCTCGCGGTCCGTCCCCGCGGCGGGGATCATCTCCGTCACCCGCGGCGTGCCCGCCGTGATCGTGCCGGTCTTGTCAAGCACGACGGTACCGACGCGTCCTGTCTCCTCGAGCGCGGCAGCGGTTTTGAACAGGATGCCCTTCTTTGCGCCGACGCCGTTGCCGACCATGATGGCCACCGGCGTGGCAAGGCCCAGGGCGCAGGGGCAGGAAATCACCAGTACCGAGATGCCGCGCGCAAGGGCGAAGCCGAACTCCTTCCCCGCGATCATCCAGATGACCGCCGTCGCAAGCGCGATGGCGATGACCGTCGGGACGAACACGCCCGAGACCTTGTCCACGACCTTCGCGATGGGGGCCTTGGTGGCCGCGGCGTCCGAGACCATACGGATGATCTGGCTGAGAGTGGTGTCCTCCCCTACCCGCGTGGCCTCGCAGCGGATATAGCCCGCCTGGTTGACCGTCGCAGCGGACACCGCGTCCCCCGGCCCCTTGTCGACCGGGATGCTCTCACCGGTCAGGGCGGACTCATCCACCGCGCTGCCGCCCTCGAGCACGATCCCGTCCGTCGGGATGTTCTCTCCCGGGCGCACGACGAAGATGTCGCCCTTCCGCACGCTCTCGATGGGGACGGTCTTCTCCTTTCCGTCCACCACCAGCGTCGCCGTCTTCGGCGCGAGCTTCATGAGGCCCTTGAGAGCGTCTGTGGTCTTCCCCTTGGAGCGGGCCTCCAGCATCTTGCCCACCGTGATGAGCGTCAGGATCATGGCAGCAGACTCGAAGTAAAACTCGTGCATCCAGGCCATGGCAGCGTCCGGTCCGCCCGTAAGCTGCGCCCCCGTCATGCGAAACAGGGCGTACACGCTGTAGACAAACGACGCGCCGGAGCCGAGGGCTACGAGCGTGTCCATGTTGGGCGCGCGGTGCATCAGGCCCTTAAAGCCGCTGACAAAAAACTTCTGGTTGATGACCATCACCGTGATCGCCAGCAGCAGCTCCGCAAGCCCTATCGCCGCATGGTTTCCGTCCAGAAACGCGGGCAGCGGCAGTCCCAGCATGGAGTGGCCCATGGAGATATACATTAAAATCAAAAGGAAGCCGAGAGACGCGATCAGACGCCGCTTCAATACCGGCGTATCCCTGTCCGCAAGCGCGTCGTCATCCGGCGCGTCGCTCATCGAAGCCCCCTTGACGCTCGCGCCGTAGCCTGCGGCCTCGACGGCCGCTATGACGCTCTTTTCGTCCGCCGTGCCCTCGACGCCCATGGAGTTTGTGAGCAGGCTTACCGCGCAACTCTCGACCCCTGGCAGTCCGGACACGGCCTTCTCCACCCGTGCCTGACAGGCGGCACAGCTCATGCCGGTCACATTATACTGTTTCATTGTTTCGCCTCATTATCATTTCATCAGCTTCTGCAGGGTATCCAGCAGCTCGTCCACGATCTCGTCGTTGCCTGCGCGCACATCGTTGACCACGCAGGAGCGGATGTGGCTGGACAGCAGCTCCCGGCTGAAAGCGTTGAGCGCCGCGTTGGCGGCCGCCGCCTGGGCCAGAATGTCCGGGCAGTAGGCGTCCCGCTCCAGCATGCCGCGTATCCCGCGGATCTGCCCCTCAATACGGCTGAGCCGATTGGTCAGCTTTTTCAGTTCCTCTTCGGACCGCGCCTTTTTCTGATGGCAGCCGCAGCCCTCATGCATCGGCGTTTCTTCTGACATCTTGATCACCTCTTCATGGCCTGAGTATATACCCCCTATGGGTATTTGTCAAGCAGAAAAACACGGCGCGGAGTTTTCTCCGCGCCGTGCTGACTTTCAAAAATCAGGGATAGTAAATCTCAAACGGGTGCTCGATCAGAACCTCTTCGCCGTTGGTGTAGGAGTTATTCTCGGCGATGGCACTGACGATGTAGGAGTAGTGGCCGGGCTCGAGCAGGCCGAAGACCAGCTCGGAATTGACCGTGCCCGCGAGGCTGAAGCTGCTCTCGTACGGGTAGTAAATGCACTGCTGGACGTTATAGCCGTCGGCGTCCACGATGCGGCCGCGCACCTGGACGATCAGGCCCTTGTCCACCACGATATTGCCGTAGAGGTACGCGACGCCGCCCGGGCTCATGCTCTCGGGATAGGTTGCGTTCTCGATGTGCATGTGGGGGATATTCGGGTCCTCGGGCTCCGGCGTCGGTTCCGGTGTCACCTCAGGCACGGGTTCCGGCGTCGGCTCGGGCATAGGTTCCGGCTGCGCGGCGGGCATGGTCTCCGGTGTGAGCGTGAAAGCGGGATCGGTCGGCGGAACGGGCGCGAGGTTCTGATCCGACAGGAGCTCCTGCTGCTGTACCTCAGAGAGAGCGGCGCGCGGGTCCAGTGTAAAGGCTTCCTCCGTCGGGATCACATTTTTCGGCTCGAGCGTCGGCAGCGGCGGCAGCTCAATATTTGCCAGGCGTGAGCACGCGCCGAGCAGGCAAACCGCGCAAAGGGCCAGAATGACGGCGGACAGGCGTTTGAACATCGTTGTTTTCATAGATCAATCTCCGAAAATATCTGTATGATATATGCTGACATTCGATGATTATAGCTAAACTCTTGAAAAATTGCAACCTTAAAATGCGGCTTCTCTGTCCCCTGCTGTCCGGCACCCCGTTTTTCCATTCCCGTGAGTTCCCTGTGCTTTGGCACAGCAAAAAATTTCATATGGTATATCGGTTTGTCAATTGTTAAAATGCTATAATTTTTTCATTTAACCTTCGTGCAAAACGCCCAGAATGGGCGATGCGCACAAAAATGATTGATTTTAGAATCTTAAAATGTTAAAATCAATCAAGCAGGCGGGAGGTCCCGCCACAAAAAATTTTAGTAAAGCGAGGAAAAAAGTATGAAGAAGTTTTTAGCAGTCTTCCTGGTACTGATGATGTTCGTCGCGCTCATGCCCACTGCGGCCTTTGCTGACGGCATTCGTCTGTTCAACGGCAAGATCGAGATCGCCGAGCCTCTGGAGCATGCGGCCAAGGCTTATGAGGAAGCCACCGGCAAGCATGTCGAGGTGGAGTCTCTCGGCGGCGGCGTTGACCTCCAGGCCACGCTGAAGCAGTACTATCAGGCCGGCAACATGCCCGAGATCTTTGTCTTCGAGGGTGCGCCCGACCTGGCCAACTGGACCGGCATGGTCGTCGACATGAGCGACCAGCCCTGGGCTGCCGATACCGACGCCGGCTTCGTTGACGAAAGCGGCGCGCTCGTCGGCTTCCCCTACACCACCGAGGCCATCGGCCTTGCTTACAACAAGAGCATCCTGGAGAAGGCCGGCGTTGACCCCGCCAGCATCACCGGTCCCGAGTCCATGAAGGCCGCCTTTGAGGCTATCGACGCCAAGAAGGACGAGCTGGGCATCACCGCCGTCATCGGCTACTGCGCCAACGCCACCGAGCTTTACTGGTCCACCGGCCAGCACCTGTTCGGCCAGTACCTCGACGCCGGCCTTGACCGCGACGACACCACCTACTTCGACCTGCTCATGGAGGGCAAGCTCGATCAGGACCGCTTCACCGCCTTCGCCGAGATGGTTGACCTCTTCAACCAGTACTCCGATCCCGCCCTGCTCGTCTCCGGCAACTATGACCTGCAGGTCTCCGGCTTTGCCGCCGGCAAGTACGCCTTCGTGACCCAGGGCTCCTGGATCGGCTCCTCCCTGACCAACCAGTACAAGGATCAGTATGCTGCTGCGGGCAACTTCGAGTGCGGCTACGTTCCCTACTGCTTCATCGAGGGCATCGACACCATCCTGACCAACGCTCCTTCCCACTGGGCTGTCTACAAGGACGGCAATGTCGCCGAGGCTGAGGAGTTCCTCAACTGGCTCGCCGGTCCCGACGGCCAGCAGATCATGGTTCAGGAAGCCGGCTGCGTCAGCCCCTTCAAGAGCTGCACTGTCGTCGCCAATGACCCGTTTGCCGCCCCCGTCTCCGAGTACGCCGCTGCCGGCAAGACCTCTTCCTGGCACTGGATGGGCCAGCCCTCCAACCTCGCGCAGGATGTCACCGGCGCCATTTTCCAGGACTTCGCCATGGGTCTTGAGGACGTCCAGAGCTTCACTGAGGCTATGACCGACGTCATCGCCGATTTCTTCAAGTAATCCCCAGTCAAATGTATTGAGGAGGGCGGCGGCCCAGCCGCCGCCCTCCTGTCATATCGTTTAGGAGAAAAGATACTGGAAAGGGAGCGTTCTGAGATATGACTGAATCCGCCTCCGGCAAGAAAACCTTGTCGATGACTCTCCTTGGCCTTGGCATCGTGCTGCTGATCGCCGCGCTGTACTTTGACTTGACAAAGACAAGCACCGGCCTCGGCTCCATGCGCGGCGCGTTCCTAGTCTGCGGCGCGCTGCTGGTTCTGGCGGGCGTGTATTACATCCCGACCGTACTGCACCACCGGGCCATCATCAATGTGATCTTCCTGTTCCCCCTGCTCTTCACCTTCGCCGTCACCGTCATCATTCCCATGTTCGTCGGCTTCTTCTATTCTTTCACCGACTGGAATGGCGTCGCCTTCACCAAGATGGTCGGCTTTGAAAACTACGCCGCCATGTTCAAAGAGCCCGCCTTCATCTGGTCCCTGCTGCTGACCTGCCTGTTCGTGATTGTCAACATGATCCTGGTCAACCTCGTGGCCTTCCTGCTGGCCCTGCTCTGCACCACCAAAATCAAGGGCGTCGGCTTCTTCCGCGCCGCCTACTTCCTCCCGAACCTGATCGGCGGTATCGTTCTGGGCTACATCTGGCAGTTCATTTTCTCCAATGTTCTGACCAAGATCCTCAACTCCCCGCACTCCGCCCTGGCCCAGACCAAGACGGCCTTCATCGCCATCATCGTCGTGTATGTCTGGCAGTATGCCGGCTACATCATGCTGATCTACATCAACGGTCTCGCCACGGTCCCCAAGGACGTGCTGGAGGCCGCGCAGATCGACGGCGCAAGCGATATCATGACCCTCTTCAAGATCAAGATCCCCATGATCGCCGCCACCTTCACCATCTGCACCTTCCTGACTCTGACCTCCGCCTTCAAACAGTTCGACGTCAACCTGGCCCTGACAAACGGCGTCGGCACGGTGAGAAAGTTCATGGGCTCGCGACTGTCAAACGGCACGCAAATGATCGCCCTGAACATCTACAACACCGCCTTCGCCCGCGACCAGTATGGCTACGCCCAGGCCAAAGCCATCCTGTTCTTCATCATCCTGGCGTGCGTATCCCTCATCCAGGTGCGCATCTCCAATAAGAGGGAGGTTGAGATGTAATGAAAATGAAGACATCCCGCATGATCATCCTCATGGTCATTGCCATCCTTCTGGCCTGTTATATCCTTTTCCCCTTCCTCCTTGTTGTGATCAACTCCTTTAAAACACAGGCCGCCATAGTCAGTGATCCTATCTCTACCGCCGGTGCAAGCATCAAGCAGTTCATTGCCAACACGTCCGCTGTTATCAATAATAAGAACTTTGTGTTCTGGCGTGCGTTCGGCTGCTCCGCTCTGGTCACCGTCATCTCTCTGGTCCTGCTGGCCGTGTTCGGCGGTATGTCCGCATGGGTCATCTGCCGCAACAAGACCAAGTGGTCCACCGTCATCTACATGACCTTCATCTCCTCCATGATCATCCCCTTCCAGGTCGTCATGCTCCCGCTGATCGCCACCTTCCGTGAAGTCGGCAAGTTCGTCGGTCTCGGCATGAACGGCACGCTGCCGGGCCTGATTTTCGCCTACTGCGGCTTCGGCGGTGCCATGACAGTCTTCATCCTCACCGGCTTCATCAAGGGCATCCCCTATGAGCTGGAGGAGGCCGCGGCCATCGACGGCTGCTCGCCCGAGGGAACCTTCTTCCGCATCATCTTCCCTCTGCTCAAGCCCACGATCGTGACTGTCACGATCCTCAATGGCATGTGGATCTGGAACGACTACCTGCTCCCCTCCATCCTGCTGGGCCAGAGCAATCCGAACAAGACCCTGCCCGTTGCGGTGCAGGCCTTCGTCGGCTCCTTCGTGAAGTCCTGGGACATGATCCTGACGGCGGCTCTGCTGGCCATGATCCCGATGATCGTGATCTTCCTGCTCGCGCAGAAGCACATCATGGACGGCATGGTTCAGGGCGCAATCAAGTAAATCTCCCCGCAAGCTCAATTCGGGGCGTCGGTTTCGACGCCCCTTCTTTATTCACCCGGAGGGTTCTGTTATGAAACTGTTTGATCCGGACGGCCCGCTGATGACCGCCATGAGCAAGTTTGCGGACATCGTGCTCTGCAACCTGATGTTCGTTCTCTTTTGCCTGCCCATCTTCACGATCGGAGCTTCGCTGACGGCGCTTTATACCTGCATGCTGCAGCTTGTCTATGAGGAGGATAAGGACAACGGGCTTATCTTCCGGGACTTCTGGCAGGCCTTCCGCCGCGATTTCAGGCAAGCTACGCTTTTGTGGCTGATCTGTCTGCTGATTATCGTCTTTCTCGCCGCCTACTACTGGGTCGCGCAAAGTCTGGCCGGGGCTTACGGGAAGGTCTATATGGTGACCTTTTATCTATTGGTTTTCGTCTTTCTGTGCGGTTTTATGTACATCTTTCCGCTCCAGGCGCGCTTTGAAAACACGATCAAAAACACGCTGCGAAACGCCTGGCTGCTCAGTATCGCAGCCCTGCCCTGGACCGTGCTGAGTCTGCTGCTGTTTGTCGCGGCGGTCTACGTCAGCTTTGTGATGAATCCGGCGGCGGTGGATACTTTCGTATATCTTTGGGCGACATGCGGATTTGCGCTGCTCGCCTACCTGCAGTGCTTTTTCATCCGAAAGGCCTTCCAGAAGTTTGGAAACGAGGCATTAAGCCAAAAAACCGTTCAGTCTGACGGCGCCGTGTTTACTGATGAAGAGCATCGCGACAGGGACGTCATGGTTCAGGAGTCTGCCTACTCCGACCCGAACTGGAACCGGCGGGAGGATATCGTCGGCCCGGACAAACCGCAGAAAAAGAGGAGAAGATAACAATGCAGCGGAGATGCCATTTGTTCGCATCTCCGCCGCGTTTTTTATTCTGTCGTCTTTTCCGTCTCCGGCTTGAGCACGCCCTGGATCTTGACCAGCTCCTGCGCCGTGGGCGTGAGCTGTTCGAGCTTCGGGATCTCGCCGTCGACATTCTCCACCAGCCAGTCCATCATCAAAATCTGATGGGGACTCAGCAGCTCCCCTTCCTCGATACGCAGATTGCCTGCCTGATCGTAGACCGGCCCGTCAAAGGGGCGGAAGCTGCCGTCGGCGATGCACTTGCGCAAAAGCTCCACGAGCCGCGCCGTCTCTGCCGGGACCTTCTCCCCGACGCGCACATCCACCGCCCCTGCAGACAGACCCCACCAGTAGTTGATGGTCTGGCCGGCGTCGCTGGTGCTCTTGAGTTCGTCCCAGGAGCCGTCAAGCACCGACTTCATGATTTTAGTATAGAACGCGCCCCAGTTCCAATAGGAGCTCGCCACATTGATCTGCTGCTCGCCCAGGCGCAGGAATACGCCGAGCCTTCGCTGCCGCTCGTCCCGG
>CADAAM010000048.1 GCA_902785905.1 Oscillospiraceae bacterium
ACTCACAATGGAGGGAACAACATGCTGCGTCACCGTATTTCAGATCTGGACATCTACCTCTTCGGAAGAGGAACGCATTACACCGTTTACGAAAAGCTCGGCGCGCATCCGGCCTCGGAGAACGGGAAAGACGGCGTCTACTTTGCCGTGTGGGCCCCGAACGCCCGCTCGGTCAGCGTGGTGGGCGACTTCAACGGCTGGACGCCGGGGCGGGACTGGATGCAGCCGCTCGAGGAATCCGGGATCTTCGACCTGTTCATCCCCGGGCTCGGCCCGCATACGCTGTACAAGTTCGCCGTGGAAACGCAGAAAGGCGACATTCTCTTCAAGGCCGACCCCTACGGCAACCAGTGCCAGCTGCGTCCGGAAACCGCCTCCGTCGTGGCGGATCTCTCGTCTTATGTCTGGCAGGACGAGAGCTGGATGGGCTCCCGCACGGAGAACGATCCCAAGAAGCGCCCGCTGTCCATCTACGAGGTACATCTCGGCTCCTGGAAAAAGGATGAGAGCGGGGCAAACTGCGGCTTCCGCAAGTACCGCGATCTTGCTCCGGAGCTGGCGGACTACGTCAACTACATGGGCTACACCCATGTGGAACTGATGGGCATTGCGGAGCATCCCTTCGACGGTTCCTGGGGCTACCAGGTCACCGGCTACTATGCCCCGACCGCTCGCTACGGCGACGCGGAGGACTTCATGTATCTGGTGGATTATCTGCACCAGCACGGCATCGGCGTGATTTTGGACTGGGTTCCGGCCCACTTCCCGCGCGACGCCTACGGCCTGGCCCGCTTCGACGGCTACGCCGAGTATGAGCACGCCGACCCCCGCCAGGGCGAGCATCCCGACTGGGGCACCTATATCTTCAATTACCAGCGCCCGCAGGTCAAAAACTTCCTGATCGCAAACGCTCTCTTCTGGCTGGAGAAGTTCCATGTGGACGGCCTGCGCGTGGACGCCGTGGCCTCCATGCTCTACCTTGACTACGGCAAGAAGGACGGCCAGTGGGTCGCAAACGCCGACGGCGGCAACATCAACTACGACGCCATTGAGTTTCTCAAGCACCTCAACTCCATCGTCGGTCAGCGCGTGCCCGGCGCGATGGTCATTGCGGAGGAGTCCACCGCCTTCCCGATGGTGTCCAGACCGCCCGAGGACGGCGGCCTCGGCTTCACCTTCAAGTGGAACATGGGCTGGATGCACGACGTTCTGGAATACCTCAAGACCGACCCCTATCTGCGCAAATACAACCACAACAACGTGACCTTCAGCTTCACCTACGCCTTCAGCGAAAACTACGTCCTCCCCTTCTCCCATGACGAGGTCGTGCATCTCAAGTGCTCCATGATCAACAAGATGCCCGGCGACATGGACGCCAAGTTTGGTAACCTCCGCCTGGCCTACGGTCTGATGATGGCTCACCCCGGCAAGAAGCTCCTGTTCATGGGCCAGGATTTTGCCCAGCTCCGGGAGTGGAGCGAGGAGCGCAGCCTCGACTGGTACCTGCTGGACAACGAGCCGGCGCACCGCGCGCTCAACAACTACACGCGCGCCCTGCTGGAGATGTACCGCAGCTATCCGTCCCTTTATGAAAACGACTGCGAGAGCGTCGGCTTTGAGTGGATCAACGGCGCGGACGCCGACCACAACATGCTCAGCTTCTGCCGCATCAGCACCGACCACAAGAAGTGCCTGCTCTTCCACTTCAACTTCTCCCCCGTGCCCTATCCGAAGCACCGCATCGGCGCGCTGTGCGGAGGGACTTATCGCCAGGTTCTCAACAGTGACGACGCCGTTTTCGGCGGCACCGGGAACTACCCCTCCCGCAACGTCAAAGCCGATCCCATCCCCTGGGATAACAAGGAATACTCTGTGGAGTTTGACGTGCCGCCCTACTCCGTGACGGCCTTTGCTTTCAACTGGGTGCAGCCGAAGAGCGCTTCCGTCGAGAAGACCGCGCCGAAAAAGAGGACGGTCAAGGCCGTCGCTCCGAAGAAGGCGGCCACGAAAGCCGAACTCCGCGCCGCGAAGAAGGCTGAGGAGGAAAAGAAACTGGCGGCCATCCTCAAGGCGGTCAAAAAGAGCGGCAGATCCTACGACGAAATCATGGCGTTTTTGGAGTCATAAGCCGCGCTTCCTCCCGCTGAATTGAAAACAGACGCCGCCCCGGGCAATTGCCCGGGGCGGTAGTTTTTGCTGTTTGTTTTTTATACCGGTCTCCCATAAAACGGCTTAAAGCCGTTTTATAGCGCCAACGGCGCGTCGGAGACCTGTGAGACGTGTTTTGTGCCCAAGGGCACAAAACTGGCAGCGCGCTTTGCGCGATGCCTTTTCGTTAAAACGAGCCGTTATAACGAAAAACAGTATTACTTCCCGAAGACCTGCTTGCGCAGCTTAACGCCTGTCGGGGTGGTGGCAAGGCCGCCGCCCGCCGTCTCCTTGAGGGCGGCAGGCAGGGCGTTGCCGACCTCGCGCATGGCGTCGACGCACTCGTCCACGGGGATTTTCGGCCCCACGCCCGCGAGGGCGAGGTCCGCGCTGGAAAAAGCGATCATCAGGCCCGAGACGTTGCGCTTGATGCAGGGGATCTCCACGAGGCCCGCCACGGGGTCGCAGACCAGGCCGAGCTGGTTTGCGATCGCGATGGCGCAGGCGTCGCCGCACTGGGAGGGCGTTCCGCCCATCACCTCGACCAGCGAGGCCGCCGCCATCCCGGCGGCGCTGCCGCACTCGGCCTGGCAGCCGCCCTGGGCGCCCGCAATGCTGGAATTGGCCGCGATGACCATGCCGAAGGCGCCGGCGGTGAAGATGGACATGACGATGTCCCGCTCCGGGATACCGCGATCCTCATGCAGGGAGACGAGGCAGCCGGGAAGGATGCCGCAGCTTCCCGCCGTCGGGGCGGCGACAATGCGGCCCATGGCGGCGTTGCAGCCCGCCACGGCCAGAGCGCGGGCGATGGCCTTCGACAGGAAATCTCCGCAGAGGCCGCCGTTGGTGCTCTCGGCGTATTGCTTCATCAGATAGCCCTCGCCGCCGGTGAGGCCGGACATGGAGCGCAGGTCCTTCTTCTGACCCTCCGCGACGGATTCGCGCATGACCTCAAAGCTCCTGCGCATGCGCTCGTAAATCTCCTCGGGGGTCTGCTCCATAGCCTCCGCCTGGTCGAGCATGACAAGCTCGCTGATTTTGAGGCCGCGCTCCTCGGCGGCACTCACAAGCTCCTGGATGGATTGATATTTCAGCATACTGCGTCCTCCCCTCCTACAGCCGCCGGATCAGCATGGCGTTTGTGACATGGTCCAGCTTGCGCACGTCCTCGATCAGGGTCTCCGGGGGCATGTTGTCGATCTCGATGGTCATGATGGCGTTGCCGCCGCGCTGCTCACGCGAGAGGTGGAAGTTGCAGATGTTCAGATCGGCGTACTCCCAGCGCATCAGGGTCGTGACCGCGGCGATGACGCCGGGACGGTCCAGGTGCATGACCAGCAGGGTATTGCTCTCGCCGCTGAAATCCACCTTCATGCCGTTGATGAGGTCGACACGGATGTTGCCGCCGCCGACGCTGGCCGCCTGGGCCGAGCCGGTCGAGCCGTCGGCCAGGGTGTAGGTGATGCGGGCGGTGTTGGGGTGCGCGCCGGGGATGTCCCTCTTGATAAACTCGTAGCTGATCCCGCGCTCCTTTGCGATCTCAAGCGCGTCGCGGATCTCCGCCGAGTCGCTGCGAAAGCCCATGATCCCGGCCAGCAAAGCGCGGTCCGTGCCGTGGCCGCGATAGGTCTGGGCGAAGGAGCCGGAGAGGACGATCTCCAGCTTTTCCGGGGTCTGCCCGTCCATCAGCTTGTTGACCACACGGCCGATGCGCACGGCCCCCGCGGTGTGGGAGCTGGACGGGCCGATCATCACAGGGCCGATAATATCAAATACGTTCATAGGTACTCCCTTGCAGAACACTCAGGCCTTGATCCACTTGTTGTAGATCTTGTCGATAATGACGCCGATGGCGTTGTCGCCGGAGACGTTGCAGGCGGTGCCGAAGGAGTCCTGCGTGATGTAGAGGGCGACCATGATCGCGCAGATCGGGCCGTTGGGATCACCGGCCTCCTGGCCGAAGATCATGTACAGGAAGGGCAGGGCTGTCATGATGGAGCCGCCGGGCGCACCGGGCGAGGCGACCATCGCGACGCCGAGGGTCATGATGAAGGGGATGACCGTGCTGAGGGAGATAGGCAGCTGATTCATCAGGCACACGGCCGTTGCGCAGGCGGTGATGGTGATCATGGAGCCGCACATGTGGATGTTGGCGCACAGGGGAACCACAAAGTTGCGGATCTCCTCGCACACGCCGTCGGCCTCGGCGCACTGGAGGTTGACGGGGATGGTGGCGGCGGAGGACTGGGTGCCCAGGGCGGTGGTGTAGCCGGGGATCTGGTTCTTGATGAGCTTGAAGGGGTTCTTGCCGCTTATAGAGCCGGCGACCAGGAACTGGAGCACAATGAAGATCAGGTGCATGATGATGACGGTGAGGAAGACCTTCCACAGGATGCTCAGGATGGTGAAGGTCTTGCCGGAGTAGGTCATGTCAACGAAGGTACCGCAGATGAAGAGGGGCAGCAGGGGGACAATGACCGTGTTGAGCACGGCGTCAACGATGCCGCTGAAATCCTTCATGGCGTTGTAGAGGGTCATGCCGATGGTCTTGCCCTTCATGGCGGACAGGCACAGGCCGAGAATGAAGGCCAGGACGACCGCGGAGAGCGTGTCGAGCACGGGAGGAATGGCGAGGGAGAAGTAGCTGTCGACGCTGTTGCCGGCGGTGGCGGCGATCTTCTCAAGCGCCTCGGCATTCATGAAGCTGGGGAAGAGATTGCTGGAAACGATAAAGGAACAGGTGCCGCCGATCAGAGTGGAGGCGTAGGCGATGGCGACCGTGATAAGCAGCAGCTTGCCTGCGCCCTGGCTGAGATCCGCAATGCCCATGGTGACAAAGGCGAGAATCAGCAGGGGGATGACGAACTTGAGGAAGGTGCCGAAGAGGCTGGACGCTGTGACGATGATGCGGCAGAACCACAGGGGGGTGTACAGTCCGATCAGGATGCCCAAAATGATTGCGATAATGAGTTTGGGTACGAGACCGATCTTTGCTTTTTTCATGTCTGACTCCTATTCTTTCTCTCTTTGGGGTTTCATACTATCCCCTAATAGAAACAGCAAAATCTTTCCGGCAGAATTTGTGCCATACTGCGTTGCCTTCCTTGACCATATATCTCCATTATGCTCTGCGGAAGAAATCTAATTGCACTTTCTATCAGGGAATAGTATAACCCCGTAAATATTACCGCGAGTTTCCCCGCGGCATGTTGTAATATATACCAAATCATCGTTAAAATCAAGCCCCTTCCTTTGTCAAAATTGTCTCAGCTTTTTGCCGAACCCTTTCTTTTCAGTACAGCCCGGATTTTTGCGCACATTAGGCTTGCGCACACGGAAAAGGCGTGATACTCTCATATACAGAAAGAATTTGCGGGAGGGAAAGATATGGATCTGGAGCTGTTCAAGCAGGCGATGGTCAAGGTACTGGGCGGTATGCTGCTGGTGGGGCTGCTGCTCTTTCTTCCGGCGGGAAGCCTTCATTACTGGCAGGCTTGGCTGCTGATGGGCGTGCTGTTCGTCCCGATGCTGGCCGCGGGCTTTGTGATGCTGTTCAAGAGCCCGGAGCTTCTGCGAAAGCGGCTGAGTGCGAAGGAGGAGCAGGGCGAACAGCGGACCGTCGTCGCGCTGAGCGGGCTGCTGTTCATCGCGGCCTTTGTCCTGGCCGGGCTGAACCGGCGCTTCGGCTGGCTGATCCTGCCGGGTGCGGTCTCCTGGGCGGCGGCGCTTGTGTTCCTGCTTGGCTATGCCCTGTACGCGGAGGTCTTGAGGGAAAACGTCTGGCTCTCCCGCACGGTCGAGGTGCAGGAGGGGCAGAAGATTATCGACACAGGGCTCTACGGTCTTGTGCGCCACCCGATGTATATGAGCACGCTGCTGCTCTTTCTCTCGATGCCGCTGATCCTGGGCTCGCTGTATTCCTTCATCCTCATGCTGCTCTACATTCCGATCATCGCCAAACGCATCCGGAACGAGGAGCAGGTGCTGGAGCAGGGTCTCGCGGGCTACGCTGACTACAAGCGCCGCGTGAGATACCGGATCATTCCCTTTGTGTGGTAATTGTTTGGGCGGATACGTACCGTGTACGTATCCGCCCAAAGGCTGTTTATCTCGTTTTTGATCACATGATGGGGATCTTGATCTTGAGGTCGGTGAGGGGCCAGGAGGAGCAGGCGTGGAACCAGCCCATCTCCTTGTCCATCATGCGGCGTCCGTCGCCCACGGGGGAGACGAAAATCTCGCCCTCGAGCAGGTGGCTGCGGCAGAAGCCGCACTCGCCGTTGCGGCAGTGGGTGTCGATGGGGATGGCGGCGCGCTCCAGGGCGACGGCCACGGGCTCGCTGGCCTTGGCGTCGATGACGTCCTCGTGGATGCCGCGCACGACCGTGATCTTGAAGGTCTTGGTCTCGGTGCCCTTGGGGTAACCCGGCAGGGTGGAGACGTCGGCGGGGTTGTTGACCACGTCATGGCGGAAGCGGCGCACGGGCACGCCCATGTCGTCCAGGGCTTTCTTGACGAAGCGGAACATCGGCAGGGGGCCGCAGAACATGTAGGTGCAGTCGGGCGTGGAGTACTTCTCGATGATCTCACGGGTGATAAAGCCCTTCTCCCCTTCCCAGTCGGGCTCATCCGAGAGGACGTGGACGACCTTCACGTCGGGGCAGTCGGCCTCGATTTTGGCGAGCTCGTCTTTCAGGACGATGTCGTTTGCCTTGACGGAGCCGTAGAGGATGGTGAGCTTGACGCCCTTCATCTTGCCGTAGGCGATCTCCTTGGCCATGGAGTGAAACGGCGTGATGCCCGAGCCGCCGGCCAGGGCCACGAGCTCTCTGGAATCGCGCAGGGGCTCCCAGTAGAAGAAGCCGAAGGGCAGCGCGCCCTCGAGAATGTCGCCGATCTTCACGTTCTCAAAGAGATAATCGGGGACGAGGTAGGGCACATTGCGGCGGACGGTGATCTCGAAGAAGGGATTCTCCCCTCTCGCCTCGAAGGGGGCGGAGGAGATGGTGTAGGGCCTCGAGAGCAGGCTGTCGCCGATCTTGAGACGGAAGTTCACATACTGACCGCTCTGAAACGGGGGGATGTGCCCGTCAGCGGACTCAAAACGGAAGACGCGGGAGGAGAGGGACGCCTCGCGGATGCTCACGACCTTGAAGAGCATATGCTCGGGGTGCAGGAGATCGGCAAGCTCGCGGATGGGGTCCTTGGGATCGGGGATGGGAGAGCCCTTGGCGAAGTTCTCCTCACGGAGCTTGACGACGCGGGATGCGCCGCCTACGTCCTGCAGAAAGCCTTTGACCTTGATGCTGCTCATTTCCTCGCCTCCTTTTTCTTCTCGATGTCTTCCTTGACAGCCTTGGCCGCGGCGCGGCCGTTGGTGATCTGCGGGCCCATGCCGTCGCCGGACATGCCGTGCGCACCGGCAAACTCAAGGCCCTCGATGAAGTGATCCTTCTCCTTCATCTGCAGTCTTGCCACGGCGTGGTCCTCCATGGAGTGGAGGTAGCCGTAGATATTGCCTTTCCATGCGCCCACATAGTGGGAGACGGTCATGGGCGTGGTGACCTCGATCTCGGTGATGCGCTTGCGGAAGTCTACCTTGGTAATCTTGATGCACTCGTCGATCATCTCGGAGGCGAGGCGGCGCTTGAGGTCGAAGTACTCCTCCTCCTTGACGCCCTCAAAGGGCTTGGAGGGGACGAGAGCCGTGATGGAGAGTTGGGTGTAGCCCTTGGGCAGGCCGGGATTGGCATAGTTTAAGCAGATGGTGGTGATGTAGTTATAGGGCTCGGTGATATTGGCGTAGTTCTCCCAGATCTTGTTGGTGTCCATGGTGGAGCCGGAGAAGGTAGAGTAGTCGGTGATGCCGTTTGACTCCGGGCTGCCCTCAATGAGCATGATGACGGACACGGGGACCACGGAGAGCTTGCGGTTATTGATCATGCGGATCGCGCCCTCGGGCACCTCGCTCAGCGGCTCGATCATCTGGGAGTAGACGCGGTTGGGATAGGCGCCGGAGATGACGTAGTCGCAGTGGATCTCGTCGCCGCGGGCGGTGCGGACGCCATAGACCTTGCCGTCGCGGACCAGGATCTTCTCGACCTCCTGATTGAACTCATACTGCGCGCCGTTTTCCTCGCACTTGGTCTGGAGCTTCAGGCTCATCTCATGGCTGAAGCCGCGGCAGACGTAGGAGCCGGTGAAATAGTCGGCCATCAGGAAGGCGTAGATGGTGAAGGGCAGATCGTCCATGCGGTTGCCGACGTAGATCCAGTAGGGCGTCAGCATCTCGACGGCTTTCTTCGGCAGATCAAAGGTGTTGATGACCTCGGTCGCGGTGTAGCCCACGGTCTTGACAAAGTCCGGGTGCTTTAAGAGCATCATGGGCTTGCTCATCTGATGGGTGGAGAGGTAGTTCATGCTGTCGTAGACGCGGCGGCAGAGCAGCATCAGCTCGTGCACCTTCTCATAGGTGCCGGGGCAGACCTCGTTGATCTCTCTGGCGACGGTGGTGTAGCTGTCGTCGTAGTCCGGGTGCAGCACCTTGTCGATGCCGGAATTCGGGAGGGCCACGCGGTAGCACTCGGGCACGGGCAGCCAGTCGATCTTGACGCCCATATCGTCAAAGAACTGGCCGACCTTGAGGCGCTTGTTCGGCTGGCCGATGGACATCATCTCATGCAGGGTCGCTTCGATCTCGAAGCCGTTGCGCACAAAATCGGTGGCGAGGCCGCCGGGCATGTTGTGCTTTTCAAGGATCAGGATATCCTTGATGCCCCAGGCCTGCAACTGCAGGCAGGCGGACATGCCGGCCAGCGCGCCGCCGATAATGACGACGTCGTAGTGGTCTTTGTAGAATTTCATACAAACTTCCTTTCAAGAAACAGGGGGCAGATGCCTGCCCCCTATTTTTAGTGTCTTAGAAGAATCTCTCCACCAGCTCGCGGGAGTACTCGGCCGTCTCGTCCATGTCGCCGAAGGCCATGATCTCGCCCGCGTAGTAGGTGTCGTACTTGCCCTGCATGGCCTCGACCTTGTCATACCAGCCGGCGGCGTAGTCGTCGGAGAAGACATGGGGGAAGTAGTAGACGGACCACTCGTTGACGACGTTGGAGGCGGGGTTGCGCATGATCTTGAGATCGTCCAGCACCATGCGCTTGCAGGTGTCGTAGGGGACCTCGGCCATGTTCTTGTGCTTGCGCAGGGCGTAGGTGGTGATGACCTGGTCGACGCTCTGCTTCCAGCGGCGGTAGTAGACCATCAGGTGGCCCAGCTTCTCGGGCACCATGTTGTCGAAGACATAGTAGGAGATCTCGGGGTGATGCTCGGGCTTGGTCTCCACGGCCAGAACGTCGTAGCGCTCGTAGTCGATCTTGGAGAAGAGGGCCTTCTCGTCCTCGCGGGCGTCGAAGTACTCGACCATGCCCTTCTGGCCGTCGGTGCGCTTGTTGGGGATGTAGAGGGGCGCGGTGACGATGACCTTGTCAAACTCCTCGACCTGGCCGTTGACGGTGACAAAGACCTTGCCGTCCTTGCGCTCGACTTTCTCGATGGCGGAGTTGAGGCGGGCGGGATTCTTGAGGTGGGCGTTGAGCTGCTCCCAGATGTACTGGGTGCCCTGCTCCCATGTCCAGAGGTTGACCTTGACGAAGTTCATGCAGGTCTGGAAGTCCAGATATTTCAGCACGTAGGCCGCGGGGATCTCGTCAAAGTAGCCGTAGCCGAAGGAGGTGAAGGGTCCGATCCAGATCTTCTGCACCAGCTCGCAGCCGTTCTTCTCGCAGAAATCCTTGAAGGGCATGGCCAGATCCTTGAGGTTGGGGTTCTCGCCCTGGACTCTCTCGCGGCCCGGAGTCACGGCATAGCCGTCATAACGGCCCTCGGCGACGCCGCGGTGGCCGTTGAGGTCATAGCCCTTGTACTTGGTCTCCAGGAGCTCGCCGAACTTGGTGAGCTGCTTTTTCATCTTGAGCAGCCAGGGGTTCTTGATGATGTTGCCGAGGGTGCGGGCAAAGGGCTCGATCACGTTGCCCTGGGCGTCCTTGTAGTTGCGGTTGAGCTTGGGGCCGTCGTGGGTGATGCCGCAGAACTTCTCCACGTCTTCAACAGCGTAGTAGGACGGCACGCCCATGATGGCGCCCATCTCATAACGCTTGCCGTTGTAGTGCGGGGACCAGCACTTGCCGCCGACGCGGTCAAGGCGCTCAAAAATCGTATAGTTGTTATACCCCTTCTGCTCGAGGTACATGCCCGCGGACAGGCCCGCGGGGCCGCCGCCGATGATGCAGATGCGCGTGTTTTTATCCATAGTGAACCTCCTGTAAAAATAGAATAAAAAAGGATATGTTTTTACACTAAAACTCTATGATAAATATACAACAAAAGCCCCGGTTTTGCATTATACAATTGCCGCAGAAATGTCAAATTTTAATAATGCTCCGGAAAAAGTCCTTTGCATTCTCCCCGCGCTATGTTATAGTATTGTCAGTTAAATATCGCTTTTCGGCAAATCTTTTGTAAGGGAGGCGAACGCTTGCGATTTGAGTCTTTTTCCCATATGCTCCGCCATTGGGCGGAGGTATCGCCGGAGCATCCGGCGCTGATCCATGACCGGGGCGAGCTGAGCTTTTCAGAACTGCTCACAGCTGTGGAAAAGCGGGCCGGGGAGCTGCGCGCCGACGGGGGAAGCTGCATCGGTATTCTCGCGGACGGGAGCGCGGCGTGCGTAATTGAAATCTTTGCCGCCACACTTGCGGGAATGCAGGTTGTGCTGCTGGATGAAGCGCTGCCGGAGGCCGCGCTCGGCGCCCTGCTGCGCTACACGGACGCGGACAGGCTCTGGGGCGACGACGATCTCTGTGAGGAGCTGCGCCCCTTCCTCACGCAGGGCGTACAGGACGGCGCGGGGAAGCTGCTCTTTTTCACCTCCGGCACGACGGAGCGCTCCAAGGCCGTCGTGCTCACCGATCACAGTCTCTGCCAGAGCGCGTACAACGGCGGGGCCAAGCTGCCGCTGACGCCGGAGGACAGGCTTCTCTGCCTGCTGCCGCTGGGTCATGTGTTCGGCTTCGTGTGCGGCCTGCTCTGGGGTTTGAGCTGCGGGGCCGCCGTCGCTCTCGGCAGGGGGGCGAGGCACTACGCCGACGACTGCGCGTTCTTCAAACCCACCGCCGTGTCGGTCGTGCCGCTGCTGCTGGGCTTTCTGCTCCAACACAGGCTGTTAAACCCCGAACTCCGGCTCGTGCTCGTCGGCGCGGGCGACTGTCCGAGGCCGCTTCTGGACGCGGCGGCCGCCGTGGGCGTGCGCGTGAGCTTCGGCTATGGCCTGACCGAGACGAGCTCCGGCGTCGCGATCAGCGTAACGGGCGATCCCTTCGCCATGGAGGTCTGCCCGGACGACACCATCACCCTCGCCGAGGACGGCGAAATCCTGATTCAGGCCCCCACCTGCATGATGCAGGGCTATTACAAGCGCCAGGCGGACACCGAGGCCGTGCTCAAAGACGGCGTACTGTATACCGGGGACCTCGGCCGCTTTGACGAGGACGGCAGGCTCCACATCACGGGGCGCAAGAAAGACATGCTGGTTCTGCCGGACGGAACCAAGCTCTTCCTGCCAGAGTATGAGGGCGAGATCATGCGCGTTCTCGGCTACCAGGAGCTGGCCGTCATTCTCAAAGGCGGCAAGCCCATCCTTGTCTTCTCCGGCGAGGGGGACGCGAAGGAGATCGAAAAAAGCCTCCGCCCGCTCATGGCGGAAAAACCGCGCGGGCAGCAGCTCAGCGGCGTCATTGTCACGGACCGCCCGCTGCCGAGAACAGCCACCGGAAAAATCAAACGTTGGGAATTACAAAACGAAATGGAGACATTATGACCAGAGAAGAAGTACTGAACAAGATCCGCCAGGTTATCCGGGACTGCGTGCCCGAGATGGTAGGCGAAGAGCTGAACGAAGACACCGTCATCAACACCGAGACCGCCATCGACTCCATGGGCTTCATCCTCGTCATCTGCAAGCTGGAGGCCCTGTTCAACGTCCGTATTCCCGAGCGGCAGTGGAAGAAGCTGTCCACCATGGGCGACGTGGCCGACGCCATCATCAAGTATCTGCCGAAGTCATGAGCGTGTTTTCAACGCAGCTTCGCCTGCGCAACAAGGACGTGAATCTCTACCGGCGTCTGCGCACCTCCAGGCTCTTTGAGCTGATGCAGGAGGCGTCGATCCGGCACACCGAGGAGCTGGGCATGGGCCGCGAGATGACCCTTGACCGGGGGCTTCTCTGGATGGTCACGCTCCAGCGGGCAGAGATCGCGCGTATGCCGGAGTATGACGAGCTCATCACGCTCGAGTCCTGGGCCGGCGAGACCATGCACCTGCTCTTCCCCCGCTACTACCGCGTATTGGACGAGAAGGGCGCGGTTCTGCTCTCGGCGAGCGCGCTCTGGGCTCTGGTGGATCAGGAGACGCGGCGCATGGTCTTCCCCGACCGCTACGGCGTGGTGATTGAGGGCGAGGTCACGGGGCATGAGATTGCCCTGCCCTCCCCGCCCAGGCGCGCCCAGGGAGAGGCGGTCGCGCGCTTCAAGGTTCCGTTCAGCTATGTGGATCTCAACGGCCATATGAACAACACCCGCTACTTCGACCTGGCGGAGGATTTGATCCCCGCCGCGTCGGAGGGGCGAAGCCTGCGCGAAATCGCCGTGGAATACGCAAACGAAGTCCGCCTCGGTGAGGAGATCAGCGTCTCGATTGAAGAGACCGGGGCCGGGTACAGCCTCAGCGGCGACACGGAGAAAAAGATTTTCCGGATGCTGATACGGTACGCGTAAAGCCGGAGAGTATGCGCCCCCCTATCTTTCTTTTCGTCTTGCCGAAAAGAAAGATAGCGCCGCGCCCGGTGTAAGAAAGAAAAGGGCGCTCAGACGCGGATTAGGTTCTCGTTCTTTTCGCTTGTCTCTCGCGGATAATTGAGGCTGTACATATTCGGTCACATGTCGATGCTTGCCTGCCTCATTTTCCGCGGAAGGCTTCGCTTTGCTCGCGCCGCTGCGTTTCTCTTCCCGTAGGGGCCGATGCCCTCATCGGCCCGGCAGTAAATAACACGTTTTGTAAATCACTTCGGGCGCATACGCGGACGCTTCAAGTCTGTCATTGCGAACCAGTGACCGATGTCACTGGTGTGGCAATCCGTGATCCCGTGACTGCGTTGGATTTGCAAAGTCTTTCCTTTAAAGCTGGCCGCCGGGAGATGCGGATTGCCACGCCAGTGTGAGCACTGGCGTGGCAATGACGGGATAACCCACCTCATTTCTTTTTTAAGAAGCATTATTCTTATGTTTGGGAGGCTTCTTTTTGGACAGAGAAGAAATATCTAGAGAAATCCAAATGTCCTATGAGGCATTATGTACATACTTGTTAAGCAAGTATGGCGGAGCAGTCGTTGATTTTTTTTATACGCCTGAATGTAAATCAAAAAACAAAAAAGTATCGCGCACAGGCGAAGGATTGTTTTGCCACCATATTGATGAGGACAAAGGCATTTGCTTAAGTGACAGAGCATTCGCAAAAACACAGCCATTTGAATGGCAAAAGAAAGAGCGTCTGGTTTATTGCAATATACTTGAACATCTGATTTTGCACCTAAAAATTAAAGCGTTGAATCCAAAAGAACAGTTAAAAGCACCTATTGAAATCCAGCGTTCCATTCCTTCTGGCATTTCTTTACTATGTCGCGATATTAATGATATGTACATGAATGATGGAACTTCCCATGTATGGCGAAAGAGATGTTTTGAAGAAATTCGTGATAATTATTATGATTACATCAATTTGTTAAAAGCTCTAACATTGTACATTGACAAACATTATACTGGGAAGCGGGATGAT
The DNA here is from genome assembly GCA_902785905.1 of Oscillospiraceae bacterium. Lineage (GTDB taxonomy): Bacteria > Bacillota > Clostridia > Oscillospirales > Oscillospiraceae > Limivicinus. The sequence goes on from CADAAM010000048.1 coordinate 14,038, forward strand.
TCGCCGTCTTTAGTTCCTGGATCCATAGTACACTTTGCGGGTTCTGATCATGAAATAATACTGCTTAACGAGGCAAAAGATAAATTCCTATTGAAATTGCCAAACGGAGAAAATAGATTTTTCTCAACATCCTTGGCAACTCAACAATTATCATATTTGGAGTCTTTTGATCGTATGGTCCGGATGTTGTCACACGGTTATAACTCGTTCTATGAAAAAATTCTTTCTGATATTACAAACGAAAGCGATAACATTATAGCTGCTGAGTATTGTAATGCACTTGATATCGATGATTATGGTTTTGCGCTTCCTCCATATTAATTAGCGGCATTAATTAGCGGCAAATCCCGACAGGAAAAGGTGAGATATTTGTACATAAACTTAGGAATCATAAAGGAGAAAATCAATGGCTCATCTGAGACCGAAAATCGTTAAACTCTGCCACGTCATCGGCGGCATTTCCGGCGTCGTCAACAAGATTGACGAGAACGCCCCCGAGTACTACAGTCTCGCGGACATCGTCAGCGACGACGAGGCCGACATCGCCATCGCCGCCGGTCTGCGCAAGGAGCGCACCGCAGATTGGCTCGCCAAAAAGGTCGGCAAAACGGTGGAGGAGATCATGCCCTCCCTCGACAATCTCGTCTACTACGGCGTGTTCCGCCGCACCTACAGCGAGAAGGACGGGCAGGATGTCTACTACATGCAGATTTTTGCCCCCGGCATCCTTGAGATGATGGTCAACAACGTTCCCCTCATGACCGCCCACCCGGAGATCGGCCGCGCGTTTGAGGAATATACTCGCCTGCGCATGCAGTCCATGGGCCCCATTCTGCCCGACGGCTACGGCCTGATGCGCGTGGTGCCGGTGGAGAGCGCCATCAAGGACATTCCCGGCGTCAGCCCCTATGAAAAGCTCAGCTATTACCTCGACAAATACAAGACCTTTTCTCTCTCCCCCTGCTCCTGCCGCGCCTCCCGTACCAGCATCAATGACGGTTGCGGCCACCTCGACCAGGAGATGTGCATCCAGATGGGCAAGGGCGCGGAGCACTATATCCGCTCCGGCCGCGCCAGAGAGATCACAAAGGAGGAGGCGCTTGAGGTCATCAGGCGCGCAGAGGAAAACGGCCTCATGCACGACATGCCGAACATTGAGGAGGCGGGCGAATCCGCCGCTATCTGCAACTGCTGCGCCTGCGCCTGCTTCGGCCTGCGCGCGGGGCTGATGTTCGGCGCGCGCGACGCCATCCGCTCCAACTTCGTCGCCGTGGTGGACGAGGCCAAGTGCGTCGCCTGCGCCCAGTGCGTGGAAAACTGTCCGGCCAACGCCCTCAAGCTCGGCCAGAAGCTTTGCTCGAGCGAGGAGATCCCCGTGCCGGAGTATGCCTCCATCGTCAACACCTTCAACTTTAAAAACGCCTTCAACCCCGACTACCGCGAGAACCGCGAGGACGTGCTGCCCTCCGGCACCGCGCCGTGCAAGACCGCGTGTCCCGCGCACATCGCCGTACAGGGATACTTAAAGCTCGCAGCCCAGGGCCGCTACACCGACGCGCTGGAGCTCATCAAGAAGGAGAACCCCTTCCCCGCCGTCTGCGGCCGTATCTGCAACAAGCGCTGCGAGCAGGCCTGCACCCGCGGCAGTGTGGACGAGGCCGTCGCCATTGACGAGGTCAAGCGCTTCATTGCCGACCACGACCTCCACGAGGAGACCCGCTTCGTGCCCAAGATGCTCAACCAGATCGGCAGGCCATACGAAGAGAAGATCGCCGTCATCGGCGCGGGCCCCGCTGGTATGAGCTGCGCCTACTACCTCGCCAACAAGGGCTATCCCGTCACGGTCTTCGATAAAAACCCCGTCCCCGGCGGTATGCTGGTGCTCGGCATCCCGAACTTCCGTCTGGAGAAGGACGTGCTCAACGCCGAGATCGACATTCTGCGCGAGATGGGCGTGGAGTTTAAGTGCGGCGTCGAGGTCGGCAGGGACATCACCATCCAGCAGCTCCGCGACGAGGGCTACAAGGGCTTCTACCTCGCCATCGGCGCGCAGAAGTCCTCCCCGCTCAAGATCAAGGGTGAGGAGCTGGACGGCGTCTGGGGCGGCGTGGAGTTCCTGCGCGAAGTGAACCTCGGCGCGCGGCCCGACATCGGCAAAAAATGCGCGGTCATCGGCGGCGGCAACGTCGCCATGGACGTCGCCGTCAGACTCGGCGCGGACGAGACGACGATCATCTACCGCCGCTCCGAGGCCGAGCTGCCCGCCGACCCCGACGAAGTCAAAGAGGCCATGAAGGAGGGCGTCAAGTTCCGCTATCTCTGCGCCCCGGCCGAGATTACCGGCAAGGACGGCAAGGTCAGGCAGCTCATGGTCGAGGTCATGGAGCTCGGCGCGCCCGACGAGAAGGGCCGCCGCAAGCCCGTCGGCACCGGCAAATATGAGTTTATCGACGTGGACAGCGTTATCTCCGCCATCGGCCAGCAGGTCGACTGGGGCGGACTGGACGTCGGCGCGCTCCAAAAGCGCAAGAACGGCACCTGTGAAGCAAACGAGCTGACCTATCAGTCCGGAGAGCCCGACATCTTTGTCGGCGGTGACGTGTACACCGGGCCGAAGTTTGCCATCGACGCGATTGCAGCCGGCAAGGAGGCCGCCATCTCCCTGCACCGCTATGTGCATCCCGGCCAGACCCTCACCATGGGCCGCGACCGCCGCATCTACCGCGAGCTCGACAAGACCCACGCCCTGGTCTCCCTCGGCGGCTTCGATACCGAACGCCGCCAGGAGCCCGGCTACAACGAAGCCAAGGCAAAGAGCTTCTCCGACGCCCGCGTCACCTTCACCGAGGAGCAGGTGCGCAGGGAGTGCGCGCGCTGTCTCGGCTGCGGCGCGACCAAGGTGGACGAATATCTCTGCATCGGCTGCGGCCTGTGCACCACCAAGTGCAAGTTCGACGCCATCAAGCTCAAGAAGGTCCGCGACTGGCATGCCGGCGCCTTCGAGACCATGCCCATTAAGGTTGCCGAGGGTCTTGTCAAGCGCACCGGCAAGATCATCCGCAACAACCTCAAAAAGTAATGCACGAGCTCGGGATCTGCGACGCCATCCTCAAAACCGTGGACGGCATCGCCAGGGAGGAACAGCTGACCGTGGTCCACAAGGTCACGCTCGAGGTGGGCATGCTCTCGGGCGTGGTGCCTCGCTTTCTCACCGACTGCTGGCAGGCGGTCATCGACGGCACGCCCTATCAGGATACGGAGCTCTGCATCGAGACCGTCAACGGCCTTGCGCGCTGCGAGGATTGCGGGCATGAGTTCAGTGCCGATCTGGAAAAGCTCTGGTGCCCCAAATGTGCGGGCCGCCGGCTCACCCCGCTGACGGGCACGGATTTGACAATCAAGGAAATCGAGGCGGATTAAATGGTACATGAGATGCGGAGAAAACGGCAGGCCCTCTCCGAGCAGGAGACGTGGGAGGTATTGGAGCGCGGCAGCTCCGGTGTGCTCGCCCTCATTGACGAGGACGGTCTCCCCTATGCCGTGCCACTGAGTTATGTCTGTCACGACGGGCGGATCTATTACCACTGCGCTAAAGTCGGTCACAAGCTGAACGCTGTGCGCGCCAACGGCAGGGCCAGCTTCTGCGTGATCGACAGGGACGAGGTGGTCCCGGAAAAGTTTACGACCAAGTACCGCAGTGCCATCGTCTTCGGCGTGATCCGGGAGGTCGTCAGCCCCGAGGAGATCATGCGCGCCATGCGGGCGCTGGCGGCCAAGTATTCGCCCGCGGAAGGCGAAGACGCTTTTCAGCGGGAGATGAAGAGCTCCGGGGCGTTGTGCGTGCTTGCCCTGGAGATCGAACATCTCAGCGGCAAACAGGGTAAGGAACTATTAAAAGAAAAGGAGAATACACCATGACACTGGAAGAAAGACAGGCCGCCGCGCCGCGCGAGGCGTGCGGGTACTGCATGGGCGGTGAGCTGCTGGACGCCTTCGGCATCAAAATCTGTGACCTGAGCGTGAGTCAGCTCATCCTCTTCAAGGAGCAGAGCCACCCCGGCCGCTGCATCGTGGCCTACAAGGATCACGTCAGTGAGATCACCGACATCTCCGACGCGGAGCGCGACGCTTTCTTTGCCGACGTAAACCGCGCGGCGAAGGCCATCCACGCGGTCTTCAAGCCCGAAAAACTCAACTACGGCGCCTATGGCGACACGGGCTGCCATCTGCACATGCACCTGGTACCCAAGTACCGCGACGGCTTTGAGTGGGGCGGCGTCTTTGCGATGAACCCCGGTAAGGTCTTCCTCACGGACGCGGAATACGCCGACATGATTGAAAAGATCAAGGCGGCGCTGTAAAGCAAAGCCGAACATAAAACGAGGGCAGGTCCGCAGGCCTGCCCTCGTTTTATGTTTTTTACTTTGCCTTGGGGTATTCCGTACACAGGAGCCGGTACGGCGGCTCATCCTCCTCGATGGTGGGGAAGCGGCCCACCGGCGGGTTGAAGCGGTTGTCGCTTGCGTCGTCGTTGACCTGGCTCACCTCGCCCAGCAGCACCGGGCCTGTCCCCGGTTCGACCTCGAAGTCGTGGTAGAGATAGGGGTAGATGGTGATGCTCTGCCCCGGGCGGAGCCTGACCTGCGTCCCGGCGGGGACAGTCATGGTGCGGCCGTCGATGTGGACGGTGACGGGGCTCTCTTTATCCAGCTCCTCGTCCGCCAGGGAGTTGTAGACCCGGATCAGCACCGTGCCGCCGCCGCGATTGATGATGTCTTCCATCTTTGTCCAGTGGAAGTGCATGGGGCTGTACTGCCCCTCCTTGAGGCAGAGCAGCTTTTCTGCGTAGGGCTTGGGGTATTTGTCTCTCATCTTGAGATTGCCGTTGCGGATGGTGATGAGGGAGAAGCCCACCTCGTCGAATTTTCCGAGGCCGTAATCCGTGATGTCCCAGCCGAGGAGATTATCGCGCACCTCGTCATATTCATGGCCCTTGGTCTGCCAGTCCTCCGGCGTAAAATGGCAGAAGTCCGGCAGGGAGATGCGGTAGTCGCGGATCATCCCCTCCATCTCCCGGAGCGCTGCGTTGATCTCACTGCGTTTCATATATATATCCCTTCTAACTTAAAGCGTAATACATTGCGCCGACAGCCTGCCCGAACTGGGCGACCGTGACCTCCGGCGTCTTGGCCAGCGCGCGCATGAGCGGCGTTTTGGCAAGCCCCTCGTCCGAGGGCAGCAGACGCAGCTCCGGCGCGTAAGTCCGAAAGCCCTCGTTCAGCAAAGCGAAGACAGCGGGTCTTTTCACAAAGCGTCCAAAGAGGAAGCGGGTGTCCGTCTCCGGGTGCACAAGATGCACCATCTCCTGCGAGACCACGGCGAGATTCTGACCGATCTCCCGAAAGACTTCACAGGCGGCGGGCTCGCCCTCTTCCGCGGCGCGCATGAGAGCTTCGAGGCAGGGCTTGCGCATGTCCTGCGGCTCGCCCGCAATACGCAGGCAATCCCCGTCGAGGGCCGTGAAGCCGTCAAGCAGCTTCGGCTCCAGCTTCCACGCGAGGCGGTAGGCTGCCGCCTGACCCATGTAGCGCCGCGCCCCGGCAAGGCCGGAGTTTTCGTTGCGCGTGCTTCGGAGATCTTCCGGGGGGAAGGCGCGGGACGGGAAGCTGCCGAGGTCGAGGATCAGGTCGTACATCTCCAGCGGCAGGGGCGGGATCTCCCCCTCCGCCGTGAGCACCCCGGTGCCGAGATCGCTCCCGGCAGAGACTGAGCAGCGCGTCGCCCAGGGTGCCCAATTTGGCAAAGGCCGTCTCATAATCGACCGCCGTGTTTTTCCTCATCTCGTCGGTCTTCGGGGTCTCACCGCCGAGGATGCGGTCGCGGATGACGATGTCCGGAAAGCTCAGTCCCACGCCGTCAAGAACGTTCACCTTACCGCCGAGATAGTCCTCCACAGCCTCCACCGCCGCGCGAACCCTCGGAAGCGGCGCGTCTTTTTCCAGCGCTTCGGTGAGCGCCGCGCTGGTCTCCACCGGCAGCAGGGCTTTCTCCGCCGCGACGCAGGCCCGCATGAGCCGGGTCAGCAGCAGGATGGGGCCGATGATCTCCTCGACGGTTTCACAGGCCGCGGGGTTCCAGTCAAATTCCCTGGTACAGATGAGGCGCTCCCCGTCCGAGGCGGCGAGCTTGATATCTGTGCCTCCCACGTCGATTCCGCACAGGCGCAGGGTTGAAGCGCCTCTGCATAATGCGCGGAGCTTTTCGTCGAGCGGCGCGGCAGCCTCTTTTTCCGCTTTCGCCGGGAGGGGCGCGTAGTCGGCGATGGCCTCCAGCACGAAGCGGAAGGCCGGGCCGCCGTAGCTTCGGGCAATGCGGTCGGCGATGCTGATGACCTTGCCGAAGCCCCGCCGCCTGGGCTCGTTCACCTGGAACACCGCGTCGAGCGTGCTGCCCAGGGCGAGCAGTTCCGTGTCGCCGATGTCGAAGAACAGCCGCAGCTCGCGCCCGCTGTAGGCCGCGAGACAGTTATACACACAGGCATAGAGAAATTCCGCGCAGAAATGCCTCTCTTCGTCGTTTTCCCATTTGGGAACGGCACAGGGAAAGTCCCGCTTTGTTCCGTCGCGCAGGGTCAGGCGCAGGATCACCGGCCTTGCGGTCGGATCGTTCAGAAATACCTCGCGCAGCTCCGGCAGCCAGAGCGGGCTGTCTGCGCGCGCTTTGTCGAGCAGCTCAGAGAGCATGGACGCCGCCTCCCGTTTTGATTCCTTGTTTTCTATTATACCGCAAATCCCGGCCTTGTAAAGCGCTGGCAGACTGTGCTATACTGATTTTATCAATGTTATGATAATCTTCGGAGGCCCGGTTTATGAACGGGATTACACCCTATGAGGGGACGCAGCCCTATATCTTTATCAGCTACGCCCATGCGGATGCCCCGGCGGTCATGGCGATCGGGGCGCGCCTGCAGGCGGCCGGGTGCCGCGTCTGGTACGACGGCGGCATCGAGGTCGGCAGTGAGTGGCCCGAGTACATCGCGGCCCACCTTGCGGGCGCTGCGGTGATGCTGGCCTTTCTGTCCAAGGCCTACATCCGCTCAGACAACTGCCGCAAAGAGATGCACTTTGCCCAGACGCGGAAGATCAGGACCGTGAACATTTTTCTCGAGGAGACGGCTCTGACCCCCGGCATGGAGATGCAGATCGGCAGTCTTTTCGCCCTGATGAAATATACCATGCCTGAGGATGTTTTCTACGAAAAGCTCTTCGCTGCGCCGCAATTGGCCCCGCTGCTGGCCGAGGGCGCGGCGTGTGAGCCGTTTCAGCCGAGCGCGTCCTCAGCCAAAAAGAAAAAGAGCTGGCCATGGCAGCGCATCGTGCTTCTCTGCGTGTCGTCGGCGCTGCTTGTGACCCTCGTCACACTCGGAATCGTCGGGTGGAGCACGGGCATCGCCCAGCGCATATATATTGAGAAGACCCAGCCGGCGATCACAGTCCCGCCGTACAATACGCCGGCGGTCTTTACAAGCGCCGCGCTGGAGAAGGCCGCCCGAGACTACGCCGCGAAGCCGGACGGTCCGCTCATGGTCGGAGACCTGGCGGAGCTGTATGAGCTGTGTCTCGAATCCCCGGAGCCCAGCGCCCTCTCCGAGCTTCGCTTTTTCCCCAATCTCAGCTCGCTGAGGCTCATTGGGTACGAGGCGGACAATCTCAAGGACCTGCCGGTCTGCGGAATTGAATCACTTGCGCTTATTGACTGCCATATCCGTTCGCTCAGGGGCATCGGGAACCTGCCTCTTTTGCGCGTGCTGGACTGTGAGGGCAGCCCCATCCGCTCCCTCGGGAATCTGTCGCGCTGTCTTGAGCTGCGGCGGCTGAATCTCGGCAGCGCAAATGTGACGAACTTCACCGCCCTTGTCCCTCTGCGGGAACTCGCTGAGGCCGAGATTGCAAACGCGGCACTGGATGACCTGTGGCCTCTCCTGGCGCAGAACGAGCTGAGCGATCTGGTTTTCACTGACTGTGATCTGCGCGGGCGTTTCTTCAAGCGCTTTGACCGGGAGTGGAACATCGTGAGTCTCAAGCTTGTCGACTGTGAACTCAATTCCACCGTGAATCTTGAAGACTTCACAAGTCTGCGGGAGCTGACGCTGATCCGCAGCGGGGAAAAGCTCGACTGGTCGGCTCTGGCAGGGCTCCAATCCCTGCGTGTCGTTACAGCGGACGAAAGTATGGAGCCGGTTCTGTGCGAAGCTCTGGTCAGTACGGAGGCGCTGGTTGAGCTGAATATACTGAAACAGGAGGCATCAGCATGAAAATCGTCATTCTGGACGGCTACACCGAAAATCCCGGCGATCTGAGCTGGGCGCAGCTCGAGACCTTTGGCGAGCTCACGGTCTATGACCGCACACCGTATGAGACTTCTGAGATCATCCGCCGCATCGGGAATGCGGAGATCGTCGTCACAAACAAGGTCCCTCTCACGCGGGAGGTGCTGACGGCCTGCCCGAATATCCGCTTCATCACAGTGCTCGCCACCGGCTACAATGTGGTGGACACGGCCTGCGCGCGGGAGCGCGGCATCCCGGTCTCGAACGTCCCGGCCTACGGCACGGCGGCGGTCGGGCAGTTTGCCATCGCGCTGCTGCTGGAAATCAGCTCCCACGTCGCGCACCACTCCGAGGCCGTACACGCGGGCCGCTGGGAGAGCGCGCCGGACTGGACCTTCTGGGACTACCCGCTCATCGAGCTTGCGGGCAAGACCATGGGCATTGTCGGCTTCGGGCGCATCGGCCAGACCACGGGCCGCATCGCGAAGGCTCTGGGCATGAACGTGCTCGCCGCCGGCAGCCGGGAGACCGAGGTGGGGCGCAAGATTGCCCGGTATGTCGACCGCAGCGAGCTCTTTGCCAGTTCGGACGTGATCTGCCTGCACTGTCCGCTGTTTCCGGAGACGGTGGGGATGATCAACCGCGACACGATCGCGCAGATGAAGGACGGCGTCATCCTTATCAACAACAGCCGCGGCGGACTGGTGGTCGAGCAGGATCTTGCTGACGCCCTGAACAGCGGCAAGGTGCTGGCGGCGGGACTGGACGTGGTGTCCACCGAGCCCATCCGCGCCGACAATCCCCTGCTGAAAGCGAAAAACTGCTTCATCACGCCGCACATCTCCTGGGCCCCGAAGGAGACGCGGCAGCGGATTCTGGACTGTACGGCGGATAATTTGCGCGCTTTCCTTGACGGAAAGCCCATTCATGTGGTAAATTAATCAAGGTTTTAAATGGATTCCATTCGGCAATCCGACATAACAGGAAGCAGCGCTTCCGGAAAAGAAAAGAGTGATTTGCATGAACCGCAGCAGCGGCGTCCTGATGCCCCTGAGCTCCCTGCCCTCCCCCTACGGGATCGGCACGATGGGAAAAAGCGCCTATGAATTCGTCGACTTTCTGAAAGCGGCGGGTCAGCGCTACTGGCAGCTTCTTCCTCTCGTCCCCACCGGCGCGGGCGACAGCCCCTATTCTTCCTTCTCCACCTTTGCGGGCAACCCCTTCTTTATTGACCTTGATATGCTGGTCAAGGACAAGCTTCTGAAAGCAAAGGAGATCGCGGCCTGCGACTGGGGCGACGATCCCGAGAAGGTCGACTACGGCAAGATGTACGAGCAGCGTCCCACCCTCCTGCGCCGCGCCTTTGAGCGCGGGCGCGAGACCTTTGCCGGCGAGCTCGCGGCCTTTCGTCAGGCAAACCGCTGGGTGGAGACCTACGGGCTCTATATGGCAGTCAAGGCGCATTTCGATATGAAGCCCTGGACCGAGTGGCCGGAGGAGGACATCCGCCTCCACCGCGATCACGCCGTCCGCCGCTGGTCGGAGGAGCTGCGCGGGGAGATCGAGTATTACATCTTTGTGCAGTTTTTGTTCTTCCGCCAGTGGGACAAGCTCAAGGAATATGCCCACAGCAAGGGCGTGCAGTTCATTGGCGACATCCCCATCTACGTCGCTCTCGACTCCGCCGACGTGTGGAGCGAGCCGCAGTTTTTCCAGCTCGACGAGAAAAACGTCCCCAAGGCCGTCGCGGGCGTGCCGCCCGATCCCTTTACGGCTGACGGGCAGCTCTGGGGCAACCCGCTGTATAACTGGGACGCGCTGGAACGCGACGGCTTCGGCTGGTGGATTCGCCGCGTCGAGGGCGCGCAGAAGCTCTACGACGTGATCCGCATCGACCACTTCCGCGGCTTTGAGAGTTACTGGTCCGTACCCTACGGCGAGACGACCGCAAAGAACGGCACCTGGATGCCGGGCCCGGGCATGAAGCTGGTCGGCGTGCTGACCTCCTGGTTCCACGATCTGAGCTTTATTGCCGAGGATCTGGGCTACATCACCGAGGGCGTGCAAAAGCTGGTGCGCGACTCCGGTATGCCGGGCATGAAGATTCTGGAGTTTGCCTTCGACGCGCACGGCGACTCGGCCTATCTGCCGCACTGCATCCCCTACAACAGCGTCTGCTACCTCGGCACCCACGACAACGACACGGTCATGGGCTGGCTTAAGACCACGGGCAAGCGCGACCGCGACTTCGCCGCCCGCTATATGCATATCACGGACGATGAGGGCTGGTGCTGGGGCATGATCCGCGCCGGCATGGCGACCTGCGCCGACCTCTTTGTGGTGCAGATGCAGGACCTCTTGGAGCTCGGCGGCGAGGCGAGGATGAACGTCCCCGGCAAGCCCTCCGGCAACTGGCGCTGGCGCATGCTCCCCGGCAAGGCCGACAAGGCGCTTGCCAAAAAGCTCGCGCTGTATACAAAGACCTTCAGACGATAAAACGATCCATCCCCGCGGCTTTCGCCGCGGGGAATTTTTCATATCATGTGTAAGATTCGGCTGCGAATCCTGTGTTACAGGGTGAGGCGGAAAGCGTGAACGATACCTATCTGGGGTGCTGGAACAGTATACCGCCTCAGCGTCCGAATCCCCTGATCGGCTACGTCTGCAAGATCGCCCGCAACCTGGCCGTGAACCGCTATCACGCGAACAAAGCCGAAAAGCGAAACGGCGGCTATGATCTGGTCCTGGACGAGCTGGAGGAGAGCATCCCCTCCGGCATGGACGTGGAGACGGAGGCGGAGGCGAAGGAGCTGACCGGGGCGATCGACTGTTTTCTCCTGACGCTCAGCCGCGAGGACCGCTTTCTGTTCGTGCGGCGTTACTTTTACGCGGACGCGGTGAAAGACCTCGCCGCGATGACCGGCGACAGCGCGAACCGCGTCTCTGTGCGCCTCTTCCGTATTCGGGAAAAACTGAAGAAAACGCTTGCAAAGGAGGGCTATCCGGTATGAAGCGGGAACTTTTGTCCAAGGCTATCGGCGATATCGACGAGAGCTTCGTCGCCGAGGCGTACCGTCCTGTCGAATCAGCGGCGGGCTCTCCGGAAAGGATCGTGCACATGAAAAAGAAACGGATCATCTCGTTTGCCCTGGCGGCGGTGCTGCTGCTCGCGCTGGGAGCGGCGGCCTACGCGGTGAATCAGGCGGTCGGTACGCCCCAGGCGGCGGAGCGGGTGGCCCTGCAGGAGATCGAGGTCTGGAAGCAGATGGGCTTGCTGAACCCGGAGGTGCGCTTTGAGGGTAGCGCCTCGAAGATCGTGGAGCTTCAGGAGGAGCAGGGAAGCGAAAGCTACTGGTACGGCCGCCTCTTCAAGCACCACTACGACGTGCGCTGGTATCTGGGGCCGGTTGACCAGTTCTGGGGCGATCAGACCCCGCCGCCGGAGCTTGTGCGCCGCGACTACGGCTGCAATCTCAGCATTGACACGCTGTCCGGCAAAATCACGGCGGCGACCATCGACGCGCGCTCCGATCCAAACGCGGAGCCCGTGTGGGAAGACGCGCTGAGAGAACCCGTCGATCCCGAAAACCCGAAGGCCGGAGCGGTCGAGATAAGGCCGCTGTACTTCTACGACAACTTCGAGGACATTTTCCCGGCGGATATGACGGTGGACCGCTTCTGCACCCTGCTCGCGGAATACTGGGGCTTCAGCGGCTACCGCCTCGCGGAGACCGTGGACGGTACGTATTTTGACGGGCCCCGGGAGCCTGTCGACCCCGATTCCCCGCTCAAGGACATGATCGCCAACCCCCTCGACAACTACTATCTCACGGTCTTCTTTGAGGGCGACCAGCCCGGCGCGCCGATGTATATCCAGCTCCACGAGTTCCCCGGCTATGTGACGCTGATGGTCGGCACCGGCCACGCGGTTGGATAACAAGATTCGGAGCCTGCCTCTCCCCGATCGGAGCGGCAGGCTCTGTTTTGTTTTGTGTTGTGTCGTTCTCAATCAAAGCTCAGATTCCACACGCAGTCGGCGGGGATGCTGCCGGGCTGGGCGGCGATGTAGGACTCGCCCTCGCGGGAGGGGAGGTAATAGATACTCTTCTTTGCGCCGAGCTGCTTGCCGACCGAGGCGGCAATCGCCGCGCAGTCGTCCGGCTCGCGGGTGATGATCTCCTTGATGAGGCAGACGTCCCCGTCCAGCTCCGCCGTACAAATGCCGCTGCCGCAGGCATAGAGCCCGCCGCCGAAGAACTTGCAGAAGCGGCGCATGAACTCCATCGTCGGCTGCGAGGGGCGCAGATAGTTCTTCCCCGCAAGCAGGTTTTCCCGCCAGAGCAGGTACTCCGTGGCGCTCATCTCCATGACGTCGTCCAGAGCTTCGCACGTCACCTCATGCTCCGTGCGGTGCAGGACGCACTCAAAGCCCAGCAGGCGGTGATACCAGCCGTAGAGCGGCGCATCCGCCGGGAGGGTGCACAGAAGCGTGGACTCCCGCTTTTTTGCCAGGGCCGCCGCCTCCACGGTGAGGGCCTTACCGATGCCGAGACTGCGATACTCGGGCGCGACCATGACGGCGTAGATATAGCCGACGATCGGGGCCTTTTTGCGCCTGCCCGCCAGCTCAAAGCCGTTTAAGACGTGCGCCGCGCCGACGAGCTTGCCGTCGACCTCGGCCACGACTGCCGAGCCCATATCCGGCAGCATGGCGTAAAACTCCGCCGTGAAGGGCAGCGGATCCCCGAACACATCCCGCCACAGGTACGACAGGGCGGGCACGTCGCCGGGGCGGTATTCTCTCAGGCTGTAGTCTGACATGTTCAGTCTCCTGTCCATTTCGCCGCGTATTTTTTCAGCAGATACGCGGGCTTGTAGCTCTCCTTCGAGCGGCGCAGGGACTCAAGGCCCATGTCGTCCTCTCGGTTGATCCATTTGAGGTCCGGGTGGTTTTGCAGGAGCATCCGGGTCAGCTCCCGGCATACCATGGGGTATGCGCCGTTTACGTCCGCGGCGGCCTTCTCCACATGGACGTTGAAGCAGTCGGAGCTCGTCATTTCCCCGAAGGTGAAGCCCAGGAGCTTTCCGTCGGCAAAGAGGACGCCTCCCTCCATGCCCAGCTCCTCATAGTGGCGGAAGGCCCGCTCGATGGCGTCATGCTCATAGACGATGCTGTCGTCCAGGCGCTCGGCGTTATCCTCCGTCCATTCGGTGAGCATGGCTTCGCAGGCGGGGATGAGCTCTCTTGTCAGGGACTCAAAGCGCCAGTCGTGCTCCGCCTCGAAGCGGTTGCAGTGGTTCTTCTTCCCGTGAAGGGCCTTGCCCGCATAGGTGGCGAGCTTTTCCGCCTCGTAGATATAGTCGGCGTATTTTACCTCCTCACAGAAGCAGAAGCAGCCGGGAAACTCCTGTTCCAGCAGCTCCTTATGCCGCTCGGTGATGCCGCGCAGCAGGAAGGGGTAGCCCTTGGCCGCGGCGTACTCCCGCAGGGAGTCGATCGCCGGGCGCAGCGGGCCGCAGCCGATGGGATAGACGAAGGCCGGCTCCCCGTGCAGGCGCACCTTGGTGAGGGTGCGCTCCCCCAGATCACAGACGAGCTGACGGTAGTGCTCGTCCCAGATATACATATTGCCGAAGTTGAAGTCCGCGCTGGGGGAATCCTCGCACCGCAGATGGCGGTCGATCCATTCCTTATCCAGTATGGAGATGGCGTGAAATTCGATCATAGATACACGCTGTCGCAGACAGCTCTGATTTCCTTTCTCAAACTGCGAAGATCCATAAACGCCTCCGGCCGCTTGCTCACGTCGCGCAGCAGGGCCGAGGGGTGGTAGGTCGCCATGACGCGGCGGCCGTCGATATCGTACCAGACGCCGTGCTCGCGCGTGATGCGAAAGTCCGGGTCAATGAGCGCTTTCGCGGAGATGCGCCCGAGGCAGACGATGATTTTGGGCTTTACCAGCGCGATCTGCCGGTCGAGCCAGCCGCGGCAGGCGTCCTGCTCGATGCCCAGAGGATCGCGGTTTCCGGGCGGGCGGCACTTGACGATGTTCGCGATATAGACCTTTGTGCGGTCGAGGTCGATCATCGCCAGCATGTCGTCGAGGAGCTTCCCCGCGGGGCCGACAAAGGGCACGCCCTTGAGGTCCTCCTGCTCGCCCGGCCCCTCGCCGATGAGCATGAGCTCGGCGCTCTCGTTTCCGACGCCGAAGACGAGGTTATGCCGCCGCTCGCACAGGGAGCAGCCCCGGCACCCGGCACATTCTCTTTTCAGTTCCTCCCAGGAGTCCACGGGCCTTCCCCCTTCGCGGATAACTCGCGCTTGCAAGTTGCGCGGCGCGGTATTATAATAGCTGAGCTTGATTGTATCATTATTTATCTCTGTCCGCAACTGGTTTTCCGGCGGCAAAAAGGAGAAGCATTATGGCTGAATTTGAAAATTTTCTGTCCCCCGGGCGCAAGGGGCATCTGATCGGCATCGGCGGCGTGTCCATGTCGTCGCTGGCCGAGGTGCTGGCCGGGATGGGACTTTGCATCACGGGCTCGGACATGAACGAGGGCGCGAATGTGGAGAGCCTTCGGAAAAAGGGCATCCCGGTCCTGATCGGCCACCATGCCGAGAACATCACCGACGACGTGGAGTTTGTCGTGCGCACAGCCGCTGTCCATGACGACAACCCCGAAATCCAGGCCGCCCGCTCAAAGGGCATCCCGGTGTTTGAGCGCACGCAGGCCTGGGGCGCGATCTCCAAGGATTACGCCAACGCCCTGTGCATCTGCGGCACCCACGGCAAGACCACCACGACCTCCATGTGCACTCACATCATGATGGCGGCAGACAAGGACCCCACCGTCATGATCGGCGGCACCCTGCCCCTGCTCAAGGCCGGGCACCGTGTGGGCCACGGCAACACCATCATCATGGAGGCCTGCGAGTATTATAACTCCTTCCTCTCCTTCCACCCCACCGTCGCCGTCATCCTGAACGTGGAGGCCGACCACCTGGACTTCTTCAAGGATCTGGACGACGTGAAGGCGTCCTTCCACAAGTTTGCCCAGCGCGTGCCGAAGGACGGCTATGTGATCGCAAACCTGGACGATCCCAACACCATGGACGTGGTGAAGGACATTGACGGCCGGGTCATTACCTTCGGCCTGAGCGACAAGGCCGACGTCACCGCCGCGAACATCGAGTTTTTGGGCGCAAACTCCCGCTTTGACATTCTCTACAAGGGGAAACTCTTTACCGACGTGACCCTGCATGTGCCGGGCCTGCACAACGTCAAGAACGCTCTGGCTGCCACCGCCGCCTGCATCAGTCTCGGCGTGCGCCCCTTCGCCGTCAAGTACGGTCTCGCGGGCTTCAACGGCGCGGGACGCCGCTTTGAGTTCAAGGGCAAGTACAACGGCGCGGACGTGTATGACGACTACGCCCACCACCCGGGCGAGCTCAAGGTCCTGCTCGACGCGGTGGAGCAGCTCAACTACAAGCGCACGGTGCTGGTCTTTCAGCCGCACACCTACTCCCGCACCGCCGCCCTCTTCGGGGACTTTGTAACGCAGCTCCGGCGGCCCGACGTCGTTTTCCTCGCCGAAATCTTTGCCGCACGTGAGAAGAACACCATCGGCATCTCCTCGGCGGATCTTGCGAAGGAGGTTGACGGCTCCATCTTCTGCCCAACCTTCGACGTGATTGAAGACGCCCTGCGCGCCATCGCCCACCCCGGCGACATCGTCCTCACGGTCGGCGCGGGCGACGTGTACAAAATCGGCGAGCGGCTGATTGAGGAAGAGCGGTAATACTATTTCTATGAACAGAAAATATTTGATGTATTTTTTCCTGAGTTTCTGCTTCTTTTTGTTTGGTTGTAGCCGTGAAGCAGCACCAGTAAAAATCAGTAGCGACATTGTAATCAGCGAAAACAGTGAGAACCATGAATTTTCTTTTAGAGATATTCCTCTTGGAACCAATTATAAAGAAGCTAAGGAAGGATTAATTCAAAACTTAAAATCAGAAGGTTATAAATGCGATATAAAAGAAAGAGTTTTTTATAAAATCGTTACCATTGATGATTATGAGTATATAACCGTTGCCGGTCATCAAGCAACATGGGCTGCAACATTCTGTATGCCTGACAGAAGCAATATTCAGCAAAAAAACCTAAAGCAGACCATCTTGCAAAATGGTACTTACACATTTTACCCCAGCTACGAAGAACTTGATAACGTCTATTATGAGATCAGAGATAAGTTAATAGGTTTATATGGTAGGCCAGCTGAAGTTAGCGCTGATGGCAGTAAAATATGTAAGTGGAATAGCCTCTCCGGAAATTCATCTATTTCAATAATGAAGAATAAAGACATGACCATAAGTGTTATTTATGAGTTAAATATAGATGATCCTGAAGAAACGAAAGGTTTATAAATAACATATCTAGCGCGCAGCAGTGCAGCTTATGAGAAAATGGTGGTCACAGGCTTGTTGTTTAATAAAGAAAAAATCAAAAAACCTCCGGGGCGTCTGCCCCGGAGGTCGTCGTTTTGGAATAGGCCCGCTTATGCGTTCTTCTCCTTGATATACTTGTCGATGGAGACGGCGCCCGCCTTGCCTGCGCCCATGGCGAGGATGACGGTGGCCGCGCCGGTCACGGCATCGCCGCCGGCGAAGACGCCCTCGCGCGCGGTCACGCCGCCCTCGTCGGCCTCAATGCCGCCTTTGCGGGTGAAGGTCAGGCCGCCGGTGGTGTTGCGGATCAGGGGGTTCGGGCTGGTGCCGATGGCGATGATGACGGTGTCCACGTCCAGGACCCATTCGCTGCCCGGCACGGGGACGGGAGAGCGGCGGCCCTTCGCGTCGGGCTCGCCCAGCTCCTGACGCAGCAGCTCAATGCCGGTGACGAAGCCGTCCTCGCCCGCGAGGATGCGGGTCGGGTTATTGAGCAGGTGGAACTCGATGCCCTCGGCCTCGGCATGCTCGACCTCTTCGAGACGGGCGGGCAGCTCGTCGCGGCCGCGGCGGTAGCAGATATAGACGTGCTCCGCGCCCAGACGCTTGGCGACGCGCGCGGCGTCCATGGCGACGTTGCCCGCGCCGACGACGGCCACGCGGTGGAAGTGCTTGATGGGGGTATCGTAGTCGTCGCGGTAGGCCTTCATGAGGTTGACGCGGGTCAGCAGCTCATTGGCGGTGTAGACGCCCAGCAGGTTCTCGCCGGGGATGTGCAGGAACTGGGGCAGGCCCGCGCCGGAGCCGATGAATACGGCCTCGAAGCCGTCCTCGAACAGCTCGTCCACGGTCTCGGACTTGCCGATAATGGCGTTGTTGACGATCTTGACGCCCATGGCCTTGAGGTTGTCGATCTCCTTGGCGACGATCTCCTTCGGGAGCCTAAACTGCGGGATGCCGTAGACCAGCACGCCGCCGGACTTGTGCAGGGCCTCGAAGATCGTGACGTCGTAGCCCATCTTGCGCAGGTCGCCCGCGCAGGTCAGACCCGCAGGGCCGGAGCCGACAACGGCGATACGGTGGCCGTTGGAGGCGGGAACCTCAACCTCGACCTTCTCGAGCTTGGCCTGCTCGGCCATGTGCCAGTCGGCCACGAAGCGCTCGAGTCTGCCGATGCCGACGGACTCGCCCTTGACGCCGCGAACGCACTTGGACTCGCACTGCTTCTCCTGGGGGCAGACGCGGCCGCAGACGGCGGGCAGGGAGTTTGTGGAGGTGATGATGTCATAGGCGGCCTCGAACTCGCCCTCGGCGACCTTGGCGATAAACTCGGGGATGCGCACGGCCACGGGACATCCGGTGCGGCAGGCGGGGTTCTTGCAGTTGAGGCAGCGCTTGGCCTCGTCGATGGCCATCTCGGGGGTATAGCCCAGGGCCACCTCGTCGAAGTTGCCGGCGCGGACGATGGGGTCCTGCTCGGGCATTTCGTTCTTGGTCAGTCTCATATTAGCCATTTCTCTTTCCTCCCGTCATCTTGCAGATGTGCTGGGCAGCACGGTCCTGCTCGTCCTTGTAGAAGGCGGCGCGCTTGAGCAGGGAGTCGAAATCGACCTGGTGCGCGTCAAAATCGGGGCCGTCGACACAGGCGAACTTGGTCTCGCCGCCGACGATGACGCGGCAGCCGCCGCACATGCCGGTGCCGTCGACCATGATGGGGTCGAGGGAGATGATGGTGCTGATGCCGTAGGGGCGGGTCACGTCGGCCAGGAACTTCATCATCTCGCCGTAGGTGCCGTCGTCGGTGCACATGATGAGCTTGTCGGAGGCCTCCTTGAGCTCGTCCTTGAG
The DNA here is from genome assembly GCA_902785905.1 of Oscillospiraceae bacterium. Taxonomy (GTDB): domain Bacteria; phylum Bacillota; class Clostridia; order Oscillospirales; family Oscillospiraceae; genus Limivicinus. The sequence goes on from CADAAM010000048.1 coordinate 32,661, forward strand.
GATGACGATGTCGGCGGAGCGGAAGCCGCCGATGAAGGTGACCTCGATGCCACGCTTGTGCATCTCCTTGGCGATGGGGTACGCGATGGCGCAGCCGACGCCGCCGCCGACCACACAGACCTTCTTCAGGCCTTCCATCTCGGTGGCTCTGCCGAGGGGGCCGACGAAGTCGGAGATATAGTCGCCCTGCTCGACGGTGTGGAGCATCTTGGTGGTGCGGCCCGCGGCCTGCACCATGACGGAGACAGTGCCCTTCTCGCGGTCCCAGTCCGCGACGGAGACGGGGACTCGCTCGCCCTGCTCGTCCAGGCGGAAGATCACGAACTGACCGGCCTGTGCATGTCTGGCGGCCAGCGGCGCCTCGATCTCAAACAGGCAGATGGTCTTGGCGTCGTTGAGGAAACGCTTGGTTACGACCTTGTACATGGAAACACCTCTATAATATTTATTGATTGCTGATGGTACTGTCGTTCGACAACAGAATTATTTTACGCTTTTTCAGGTATTAAGTCAATGTTTTCCGAATCTTTTACACTGTTAAAGTAATCACACGTACAGAATCAGGGCGATCATCTCCAGCGGCTCGTCCCCGACGGCCTTCATACTGTGGCCCTCGCCGTCGCCGACGTACATCACGTCGCCGGGGCCGACCTCGATGAGCGTGCCGTTGTCACTGTACTCGCCGCGGCCCCTGAGAATGTAGTAGGTCTCGCCGTCGCCGTGGTGGACATGCCAGCCGAGCTCACAGCCGGGCCGGATGACCACATGGTTGAAGAGCCGCCCCTTGCCGTACATCTCCTCCGCGCCCAGCAGGAGTCTGTGGTGCTCGACCTCGCCCGCGCCGCCGAACATCTTCTTCATCTCCACCGGGACTTCGTCTTTACGTCTGATAACGCTCATGTTCTCCTCCTTTACATGCCGAGTTCTTCGTCGATCAGCACGACTTCCGTCTCCATGCCGTTCATCGGGGCCCACAGCACCGTGAGCGCCCGGCAGATGCGCTCCGGACTGCGGCAGTCGTGGCAGACGCCGTCGGTCTGGCAGGGCGTCTTCTTGCCGAAGCGTGCGCAGTTTTTCACCGCCGCGACGTTGCGCGCCCGTTTCAGCGCCGCGTCGAAGTCCGGGGCGATCTTGTTGACGCCCGCGACGATGAAGACCTTCTCATGCCCGAAGACCGTGGCCGCGATGCGGTTGCCGGTGCCGTCGATGTTGAAGATTTCGCCGTCCTCGCTGATGGCGTTGGCGCTGCACAGATACACGTCCGTCAGCGCCGCGCTCTTGAGCGTCTCGCGCCCCGGAGTCTTCCAGTGCCAGTATACCGTGTTGTCCTCCGAGAGCTTTTCAAAAAGCCCCAGCGCCTCGACCGTCTTGCTGCCGCCTATGCCCACGGTTTTGCCGCTGACCTGCCCGGCGATCCAGGCCGCCGCCTCCTGCGCGTTTTCAAAGTGTGAGACTTTGAAGCCGCGCGCTTCCAGATTGTGAATGGTTTTGTTCAGGTCCATAGGACCGCCTCCCCCTGTTCGTTTTGTTTTTTATTGCTCCGCCAATAAATTCTTAAATTTGTTGGGGAGCAATTTTGCCATGTTTCGCGGTTACCCCGCCAGGGGCGAGCGAAACGGCAATTAAATCAATATTGATGTGCCTGCATTTGTCTCTGTCTTGATTCAAGATTCAATTGGCACATCAACATTATACAAAAGCCCCGCGCGCATGTCAAAGCCGCGGGGAAATTTTTCTTGACAGTGTCGCTTTAGTGTGCTAATATGCTAAATCGTTAAGAGAACCGCAAAAACCATTTTGAAAATAAGGAGACAACACCATGAAAAAAATCATCTGCCTTACGCTGACCCTCGTCATGATGGCCGCCCTGTTCGCCCCCGGCGCCTTTGCCGCCGAGAAGACCTTCATCATGGGCATTGACCCCGAGTATCCCCCGTTCAGCTACCTCGGCGACGACGGTGAATACACCGGCTTTGACGTTGAGGTCTGCAAGGCCGTCTGCGATTACCTCGGCTGGGATCTGGAAATCTTCGGCGTCAACTGGGACGAGAAGCTGGTTCAGCTCGACTCCATGGAGTGCGACTGCGTCTGGTCCGGCATGACCATTCTCGACAGCATGAAGGAAGCCGGCTATGTGATTTCCGAGCCCTACTATGACAACACTCAGGTTCTGGTCGTCAAGGCCGACAGCGGCTTCAAGTCCTCCAAGGACCTCGCCGGCAAGATCGTCGCGGTCCAGCTCGGCACCTCCGGCGAGAGCCTGCTCAACGGCGACCTGGCCGATCTGGCGGCCACCTTCGACAATGTCCTGACCTGCGACAGCTTCCTCAAGTGCTTCACCGAGCTGCAGGGCGGCGCGGTTGACGCCGTGTTCGTCGACATGCCCGTCGCGGCGAGCTACGTTGCCAAGCACGACGGCCTCGCCATCATCGACGAGCAGCTCGGCGCCGAGCAGTACGGCATCGCCTTCCGCTCCGGCGACGCCGAGCTCTGCAAGGCTGTTGACGACGCCGTTCAGGCCCTGGTCAAGGACGGCACCTATGCCAAGATCGCCGAGAAAGAGGATTACGCCGACATCGTCAACAACCTCCTCTTCCTGAACGCCGCCGCTGATGCCGACGCGGAGAAGGCCGCCTGAGCTTTCACGGCTAAACAGCATTGACTCAAACCCGAAAGCGCAGAAATCTGCGCTTTCGGGATATTGTTCTATTTCCCGCTTTTCCCCGTACACACAATCAAAAAGAAAATGAGGGTTCCCTATGTCGCTGATGACAATGATCGTCAAGATGAGCGAGGGTCTGGGCAAGACCTGCGCCATCTTTTTTCTGACGCTGCTTTTCTCGCTCCCGCTGGGCATGATCGTCGCCCTGCTGCGCATGAGCAAGGTGAAGGTGGTCTCCGCGGTCACGCGCTTCATCATCACCGTGCTGCGCGGTACGCCGCTGATGCTCCAGCTCCTCGCGGTCACCTACGGCCCTTACTACCTCTTTGGGGCGACGGTCGCGCGCAACAAGCTCATCCCCGTCGTGATCGCCTTCTCCATCAACTATGCCGCCTACTTTGCGGAGATTTACCGCGGCGGCATTGAGTCCATCCCCATCGGCCAGTACGAGGCGGCAGAGGTTTTGGGCTACACGAAGGTGCAGACCTTCATGCGCATCATTCTGCCGCAGGTCATCAAGCGCATCATGCCGAGCGTCACCAACGAGGTTGTGACTCTGGTCAAGGATACCTCGATGGCCTTCACGGTCTCCTATCAGGAGATGTTCACCATCGGCAAGCAGATCGCAAACTCCCAGACCAGCTTTACGCCCTTCCTTGTCGCGGGTGTCTTCTACTACGTGTTCAACGTGGTCGTCGACTATGTGATGGGCCGGATCGAAAAGCGGCTGGATTACTACAGGTGAGAAGGGGGAAACATGATGAACGCAAACAACACGACAAACGCTGACGCCCCCATTCTCTCTATCCGGAACCTCCAGAAATCCTTCGACTCCCTCCACGTGCTGGAGGATATCTCCCTCTCCGTTGAGCGCGGCAACGTCGTCTCGATCATCGGGCCCTCCGGCTCGGGCAAATCCACCCTCCTGCGCTGTGCCTCCTTCCTGGAACACGCCGACGGCGGCGATATCCTCTACGACGGACAGTATGCCCTCAAAAACGGAGTCTACGCCCACCGGTCGGAGCTCAACCGCTTCCGCACTCGCTTCGGGCTGGTGTTCCAGAACTTCCAGCTTTTCCCACACTACTCGGTGCTGCGCAACATCTCCGAAGCCCCGATCCTCCACGGCGAGGACAAGGCCGAGGTGCTTGAGCGCGCCATGGAGCTTTTGAAGAAGATGGGGCTTGACGGCAAGGAGAAGTCCTACCCCTTCCAGCTCTCCGGCGGCCAGCAGCAGCGTGTCGCCATTGCGCGTGCCCTGTGCATGCGCCCCGAAATCTTGTATTTCGATGAGCCCACCTCCGCCCTCGACCCCGAGCTCACGGGCGAGGTTTTGAAGGTCATCCGCCAGCTTGCGGATGAGAAGATGACCATGGTGGTCGTCACCCACGAGATGCCCTTCGCCAAGGCGGTCAGCAACCGTGTCATCTTCATGGCGGGCGGCGTGATCGTGGAGCAGGGTGACCCGAAGGAGGTCTTTGAGAATCCCCGTGAGGAACGCACCCGGCAGTTCCTGCGCGTGTTCGAGCGCTGAGCCATGGAGCTGCAAGTCAGCATCCTCGACCCCACGGGCAACATCACCGCCCTGGTGGAGAGCGAGGTTGAGATCGCCCGTCAGCCCTCCGTCGCCGCGGAGATCATGCGCCGCCATCCGGAGGTGGAGCAGGTCGGTTTCCTGCGCCCCGCCTCCGGGGACGGCGTCGCGGCGGAGCTGCGCATGGCCGGGGGCGAGTTCTGCGGCAACGCCTCCATGTGCGCCGCCGCGCTCTGCCGCCTGAATGGCATTCAAGGAGACGAAGCGATTCGTCTCCGGGTCTCCGGGACAAAGCAGCCGGTGTCGGTCCGTCTCAGGCGTGAGGCGTCAGACCGTTTCCTTGCCGAGCTGACCATGCCGCCCGCGCTGGGCATTGAGGAGAGAGTCTTCCGCCTTGAAGGTATTAGCGGCGTGCTTCCCCTTGTCCGCCTCGAAGGGATCTCCCACGTCATTGTGGAACCCGCCTCCCCCTTCTTTTCACTCCTTGAAAACCGGGTAGCCGCCGAGCGCGCTGTGCGCTCTTTCTGTAAAGAGCTCCGCGCCGAAGGTCTGGGCCTGCTGTTTTTGGACGGGAGCGGAGCCGAACGGCGCATGACGCCGCAGGTATATATCCCCGGCAGCGGGACGGTCTTCTGGGAAAACTCCTGCGCCAGCGGCAGCGCCGCGGTAGGCATCTATCGTGCGAAAAAGAGCGGTGCGCCGGTCGATCTTTGCCTCCGTCAGCCCGGCGGAATCCTCCGCGTGAGCGCCGATCCCGCAAGCGCTGAAACGCGCCTTATCGGCAGTGTCAAACTTGTTTCGAGCTTTTCGGAAAAATTTTCAGAAAGCTGTTGACAAGTGGGACTTTTATATGGTATATTCTCAAGGCTGAATGGGGACGACGTGCGGGTGTAGTTCAATGGTAGAACACCAGCCTTCCAAGCTGGATACGTGGGTTCGATTCCCATCACCCGCTCCAGCGTCGGAAGAAGCAATAGCTCAGCAGGATAGAGCAACTGCCTTCTAAGCAGTAGGTCGGGGGTTCGAATCCCTCTTGGCGTGCCAGAACGTCAGAAGAAACTTACTCCGTTCCGCTTTCGCGGTTTGCGTAAGTGCCGCGAAAGCTCCACATCCGTAAGTTCCTTCTTCCTTTCAAACACAAACCCGCTTCGCTGGGCTTTGTGTTTGGCAAGGGAATAAACCTGTTCCGTTTCACGAGGTCGTGCGGTCAGGTTTTTGATATAGACTCTCCGCCGGGAGAGCAGCAGAACAACAACTTCAAAGCTTGGCTTTGAGTTTATGATAGGACGTGTGGGAAACCGCACGGACAGATATGGTGGGATTAGCTCAGTTGGCAGAGCACCGGATTGTGGTTCCGGGTGTCGTGGGTTCGAGCCCCATATCCCACCCCACTGAAAACGAGCCGAGGCCGGCCTCGCCGGTCTCGGTTTGCAATATCATTGGGATGTAGTGTAATGGTAACACACCGGACTTTGACTCCGATATAGTGGGTTCGAGTCCCGCCATCCCAGCCACGTCAGAGGAAGCTCGCACCGCTTTGTTTCCGCGGTTTCCGTAAGTGCCGCGAAAACTGCGCTATGCTCCTTTCCTCTTCCTTTCCAAATCGAAACCGCTTCGCCGGGTTTCGATTTGGGGAGAGGCGACAAAGCAATTGATTTGCCCCAGTAGCTCAGGAGGTAGAGCACCTGCCTTTTAAGCAGGGTGTCCGGGGTTCGAGTCCCCGCTGGAGCACCAAAAACACCGCCTTTCGGCGGTGTTTTTTTTGGTACCCGGCGGGGGCTCGAATCATAATCGCGCAGGCCGGGGGCCTGCGCATGAGCCAGTGCGCACACCTGGCAAATTCATTTATTTGCGCCGATCTCACGCGAGGCGCAAATGCACGCGAGTCCCTCGCTGGTGCGCTGCTTCACTTGTACTTGCGCCGCTTCGACGGCACCGTCAAAAAGCAGCGCTTTTTTGGCGCCCTGCGGAGACTCGAATTGCGCTATTCTCCAAGCCACGCCGCGAGTTCCGATACCTTCTTGAAGTACAGTGGGCAATTCTGCCGCATGAAAGTTTCGATCTCCGGGATCTCATAGGCCCAGCCGACGGCGGCGAAGTCCACCCCCGCAGCGGCGGCCATGTCATAGCCTGGCTTGAGATCATCGATCATCAAAAGCTCCGAGGGCTTCAGGTCAAAGCGCGCCATGATGTCGTCGAGCGGAAAGGTGTTGGGCTTGCGCTGGTGCTCGGGCCGCTCCCAGCCGTAAACCGCGTCGGGCGACGGCAGGCCGTTTGCCTTGTAATCCCGGCGGATGTTGTAGTCAAAGGAGTGGGACACGACGCACACAAGGCCGCCCTCCGCCTTCTGCCGCTCCATGATCTCCCGCAGGCCGGGGTAGGCCGTGGGGATATGGCTCCTCACATAGTTCTGCCAGTATTTTGCCTCGTGCGCAAGGTCCTCGTCCGTCATGCCGTAGCGCTCCCGGCACATGGGGACGAAGCCCGGATCGAAGTTTAAGAGGAAATACTCCTCCAGCCCCATGGTCTCTCCGGGGTAAAACTCTTTCAGATATTCGGCAAAGCAGGGGTGATGGATGGTGGCGGTGGAGTTGACGACGGTGTCGTCGTGGTCAAAGACCAGGCAGTTGTATTTCATAATCGGCTCCGTTCTCGGTTTTGGTGACAGTATAGCATAAAGCGCGTGCCTTGCATAGCACGTCTTTGTTATCTTTTTCTCACACGCAGTTTTGTATTGAATCCCGGCCCTGTTTCTGATAGAATACATTTTTGTCGGATTACCGGCGAAAAACATCTCCGCGGCATCCAGCCGTGGGAAAGGAAGTAAAAATGGAACACAACGAAAAGACAATGGACAAGATCGTCGCCCTGTGCAAAAACCGCGGCTTCGTCTACGCGGGCAGCGAGATCTACGGCGGCCTCGCCAACTCCTGGGACTACGGCCCCCTCGGCGTGGAGTTCAAGAACAACGTGAAGAAGGCATGGCTCAAGAAGTTCGTGCAGGAGAGCGAGTATAACGTCGGCCTCGACGCCGCCATCCTCATGAACCCCCAGACCTGGGTCACCACCGGCCACGTCTCCAGCTTCTCCGACCCCCTGCTCGACTGCAAGGCGTGCAAGGCCCGCCACAGAGCCGACAAGCTCATCGGGGACGAGCATCCCGAGGTCAATGTCGACGCCATGAGCTTCGACGAGATGGACGCGTTCATTGCCGAGCATAACGATATCATCTGCCCCATGTGCGGCAAGCATGACTTCACCCCCATCCGCAAGTTCAACCTCATGTTCAAGACCGCCATCGGCGTGACCGAGGACTCCTCCTCCGTCTGCTATCTGCGCCCCGAGACCGCGCAGGGCATCTTTGTAAACTTCGCCAACATCCAGCGCACCACCCGCCGCAAGCTGCCCTTCGGCGTCTGCCAGGTGGGCAAGGCCTTCCGCAACGAGATCACCCCGGGCAACTTCACCTTCCGCACCAGAGAGTTTGAGCAGATGGAGTGCGAGTTCTTCTGCAAGCCCGGCACCGACCTCGAGTGGTTTGCCTACTGGAAGGACTACTGCCGCAACTGGCTTGTGTCCCTCGGCATCAAGGAGGAGCACCTGAGACTGCGCGACCACGAGAAGGCGGAGCTGGCCTTCTACTCCCGCGCCACCACTGACATTGAGTACGCCTTCCCGTTCACCGACTGGGGTGAGCTCTGGGGCATCGCCGACCGCACGGACTACGACCTCGGCCGTCACCAGGAGGCCAGCGGCAAGGATCTGACCTACTACGATCAGGACGCGAACGAGCATTACATCCCCTACGTCATTGAGCCGTCCCTTGGCTGCGACCGCGTGGCCCTCGCCTTCCTGTGCGAGGCCTATGACGAGGAAGTCGTCGGCCAGGACAAGAAGGGCAACCCCGACGTGCGCACGGTCCTGCACCTGCACCCGGCCCTCGCCCCCTTCAAGTGCGCGATTCTGCCGCTTTCCAAGAAGGAAGTCCTCACCGGCCCCGCGATGGAGCTCTACCGTGAGCTTTCCAAGGAGTTCATGTGCGACTACGACGAGACCGGCTCCATCGGCAAGCGCTACCGCCGCGAGGATGAGATCGGCACGCCGTTCTGCATCACCTTCGACTTCAACACCGTCGGCACCGAGACCGACGTCGCCGACCACTGCGTCACCATCCGCGAGCGCGACACCATGCAGCAGGTCCGCATCCCCATCACCGAGGTCAAGAGCTACATCGCCGAGCGCGTGAAGTTCTGATAACAAGCGCACCCTCTCCGTCCCGATGTGCGCAACGGGACACCTCCCCCGGAGGGGGGAGGCAGGGCTTGGCTCCCCCTTTGGGGGAGCTGTCGCGGCGCGTCCCCCGCAAGCGCCGTGACTGAGAGGGCAAATAACATCAGAAAGTAAGGTACCTTCTGTGAAAAACGGATTTATCAAAGTTGCCGCGGCGTCGCCCGTGATTCGGGTGTGCGACTGCGACTATAACGCGGACCGCGTGATCGAGTGCATCGAAAAGGCGGACGCGCTCGGCGTGAAGGTGCTGGCCTTCCCGGCGCTGACGCTGACCGGAGTGGAGTGCCGCGACCTCTTCCGGCATAGGGTTTTGCTTGACGGGGCGGAAAAGGCGCTTGCCAAGGTAGTCAAAGCTACCGAGGGGAAGGACATGCTGGTGCTTGTCGGCGCGCCGGTCTCCCTGGGCCATGCGGTCAACAGCGCTGCCGCCGCGGTGTCTGACGGCAAGCTTCTGGGCTTCATCCCCCAGCGGACGCAAACCGGGCAGTTTGTCGGCGACGACGGCGAGCCAAGCGCCATTGACAACGAGCCGACCGGCTTCGACGCCGTGCCCTACAGTGCCGATTCCGTCATCTGGTGCCAGGCGCTCCCGGCTCTCGGTATCGCCGTGGAACTGGGCCCGGACACAGACGGCGTCTGGTCCCGCGAGGCCCGCAGCGCCCGCGCGGGCGCGACGCTCATCGTCAAGATGGCGGACTTTCCGCAGACGGTGTACTCCACCCGGGACGCGGAGCTGAACGCCAGGTACGAATCCCGTCACAATACCGCTGCCGTTCTGCTCGCCGCCCCCGGCAGGGGAGAGAGCAGCACCGACAATTCCTATTCCGGTCTGTGCATGGCTGCGGAAAACGGCGTTATTCTTGCCGAGACCGAGGGTGAGGACAGCTTTGCCGTCACGGAGATCGACGTGGAATATCTCGAAAACCTCCGCCGCCAGAGCGGAGATTTCGATTGGATTGACGAAGATTACACTGCCATCGCCTGGGATTGCGCGCCGGTCGACACCGCCCTCACCCGCCGTTACAGCAAGCACCCGCACCTGCCCGAGAACCCCGCCGAACTGCCCGCCTATTGCGAGCGGATGCTGGACATCCAGGTCTCGGCTCTCGTCAAGCGCATGACCTACGCCCACCTCGACCACTGCGTCGTCGGCATCTCCGGCGGCGTGGACTCGACCCTCGCGGTCATGGTCTCGGCCATGGCGGTCAAGCGCATGGGGCTTCCGTCTACGAACGTCGTAGCCTGCACCATGCCCTGCTTCGGCACCTCCAGCCGCACCAAGTCCAACGCCGTTGTGGTGGCCGAGCAGTGGGGCTGCGAGGTGCGGGTCATCGACATCACCAAGGCCGTTTTGCAGCACTTCGACGACATCGGCCACGCCCACGACGACTACTCCCTCGCCTTTGAAAACGCCCAGGCGCGCGAACGGACGCAGGTGCTCATGGACATCGCCAACAAGTGCAACGGTCTCGACGTCGGCACCGAGGACTTAAGCGAGTTCATCGACGGCTGGTGCACCTACAACGGCGACCACACCAGCATGTACGACGTAAACCTCGGCCTCACGAAGACCCAGGTCCGCGCCAACGTCAGCCACATCGCGGCGACGACGGAGGACAAGGTGCTCAAAGCCGCGCTCTACGACGTGCTGGACTGCCCCGTGACCCCGGAGCTTCTGCCCATCCACGACGATCTGATCGAGCAGAAGAGCGAGGACGCCGTCGGTTCCTACGCCCTGCAGGACTTCTTCACCCACCACATCCTCATCAACGGTTTCACCCCGTCCAAGGTCTTCCGCCTGGCGAAGGCGGCCTATGCCGACGAGTTTACGGATGAGGAATTGAAGCGCTGGCTCACGAGCTGGTGCAAGCGCCTGTTCTCCCAGCAGTTCAAGCGCTCCTGCCTGATGGACGGCCCCGCGGTGGAGGCCTTCACCGTCTCCCCCCGCACCGGCTTCCGCATTCCCTCCGACGGCGAAGCCACGCTGTTTCTGAAAGATCTGGAGAATATTTGAGCTTATATTTGAGCGTCCCGATGCGCAATGCACCGGGACGCTTTTTTGTTTTATGCTTTACATGCAGGACGCGGTGCCAGGTGGCTTGCCGCTCAGGGCAGCGCGATGTCCGTCCAGCCGCCGACGTCGCACTGGCCGGAGGCGTTAGACCCTGTGGCGACAAGCGTGCCGTCCGACTTCAGGCCTACAGTATAAGAGTTGCCCGCAGCGATTGCGACAATGTCTGTCCAATCGCCGACATCACACTGATCGCGGATATTTGACCCGACTGCAACAACTGTACCGTCTGATCTTAAGCCAACGGTATGTAAGGTTCCGGCCGCAATAGCCACAATGTCCGTCCAATCGTCAACCGCACATTGACCGTATGTATTCGATCCTGCGGCGACGACCGTTCCGTCTGACTTTAGGCCAACCGCATGTGAGTTTCCGGCTGCAACAGCCGTGATGTCCGTCCAATCGTCAACTGCAAAGTTGTCAGAGGTAGTCATTCCGACAGCGACAACCGTGCCGTCCGATTTAAGACCCAAGGTATGCCCATATCCTGCGGCAACGGCAACAATATCTGTCCAGCCGCTGTCTTTGCAACTTGTATATAAATTTGCTCCTGCAGCAACAACTGTTCCGTCAGACTTTACGCCAACGGTATAATACGTTCCAGCCGCAATGGCAATAATATCCGTCCACTCACTAACATCGCACTTGCCGGACATTGTTGATCCCACAGCTACGACGGTACCATCTGCCTTTAGCCCTACCGTGTGAGCGTCTCCTGCGGCGACAGAAACAATATTCGCCCAATCGTTGACATTGCATTGGTGAATGCTGTTCTCCCCGACAGCAACCACAGTGCCGTCCTCTTTCACAGCCACGGTATGCTTTGCCCCCGCGGCAATCGTGCTCACTCCGCCAAGTGCTCTCCCGCCGAACAGGCGTTCCTTTCGCTCCTCCTTGCAGGCCGCGAGCTGCTCCGCACTGTCGCGGTAATCGCCCAGAAGCTCATAGGCGGCGATGGCCTCTCGGAAGTGCCAGGCCTCCCGCTCCGCTTTTGCCGAGGCGTAGAGCGCCTCCTTCGCGGCGACGGCCTTTTCCGCGCTGTCTTCAAAGCCGCCCAGCGCTTCGAATCCGGCAATGGCTTTCTCGTACTTTCCGTCCGTCAGCAACTGTTTTGCCGCAAGATAGTCGCGGGTATTGATCGCGACGTTCAGCCGCTCCTTGCTGTCCCGATAGTCCTTGAGCGCCCGGAAAGCGTTAATGGCCCGCTTGACCTCTCCCGTTTTCAAAAACTCCTCAGCTTCGGCGTAGTCCCGCGCGAGCTCCACTTCCCTGATCTGCGCCGCGCTGTCCTTGTAGCTGCCCAGCGCCTCATAGGCAGCGATGGCCTCCTCGTACTTCCCGGCGTTGAGCAGCGCCCCGGCGTTCTCATAATCGCGGACGAGGATTGCGGCCCGCGCCTCTTCAATTTTCGCCGTGCTGTTCTTGTAGCTGTCCAGCGCGCGGAAGGCTTCGATGGCCTCCTCATACTTTCCTGTGTTCAGCAGCATCTCGGCCGCGCCATAGTCCCGGGCGAGGATCGCGGCCCCGGCCTCCTCAATGCGTGCGAGGCTGTTTCCGTACCCGTCCATGGCGCGGAAAGCGTCGATCGCTTGTTCATATTTTCCGGCCTCGAACAGCGCCTCCGCAGCCTTGTAATTGCTCTCCGGGATCGCGGTCTCGGCATCTTCGGCCCTTGCCGCGGCGTCTCTGTAGCCGCCCAGCTTTATAAAGGCTTCGGCAGCCTGCTGGCATTTTCCGGCTTCAAGCAGCGCCTCAGCGGCTTTATAGTCGCGCTCAAGAATGGCCGTCTTGATTTCGTCGGCCCGCGCCGCGCTGTCCTTATAGTCGCCCAGCTTCTTAAAGGCTTCGGCGGCTCGCTTGTATTCTCCTGCTTCAAGCAGCGCCTCGGCGGCCTTGTAGTCCCGCTCCGGGATCGCGGCCTCGGCCTCTTCGGCCCGCGCTGCGCTGTCTTTATAGTTGCCCAGCTTCTTGAAGGCTTCGGCGGCCTGCTCATATTCTCCCGCCTCAAGCAGCGCCTCGGCGGCCTTGTAGTCCCGCTCCGGGATCGCGGCCTCGGCCTCTTCGGCCCGCGCCGCGCTGTCCTTGTAGTCGCCCAGCTTTTTAAAGGCTTCGGCGGCTCGCTTGTATTCTCCCGCTTTGAACAGGGCTTCGGCGGCTTTATAGTCGCGCTCCGGGATTGCGGCCTTGGCCTTCTCTGCCCGCGCCGCGCTGTCCTTATAGTTGCCCAGCTTCTTGAAAGCCGCTGCAGCGTCCTCATACTTTTCCGCCTCGAAAAGCATTTCCGCTGTCCTGTAATCCGGACCGTACAGCGCGTCCTCACAGGCGCTCAGCAGAGAAGCGCTGTCGCGGTAGCTGCCCAGCGCCCGGAAGGTCTCAATCGCGGACGCATAGCGCTTTGCCTCCATCTGCGATACGGCGCTGGCATAGCTCGCCGCGAGGAAGGTCTCCTCCGCTTTATCGCGGCTGTCCCTGTAGTCGCCCAGTGCCGCAAACGCTGCGCGCGCCTGCTCGAAGCGCCCCTCATCCATCAGGGTCTGCGCTGCGGCATAATCCCAGGCGTACATTGCATCCCGCGCTTCTTCCGCCTTTTCGGCGCTGTCCTTGTAATCGCCCAGCACCATAAAGGCCACCATCGCCTCACGATACTCACGCTGGGCCATCAGTTCCAGCGCGCGGGCATACTCCTCGTCCCGAATGATATTCCGGGCCTTCTCCGCACTGTCTCTGTACCCGCCCAGCAGGTCGAATGCCGTGCGTGCCTTTTCATACTCACCGTTGACCAGCAGCTCCCCGGCCGCCCGGTACTGCTTTTCGAGGATGACGACCTGGGTGATGCCCAGCGTCAGCGCCGCGCAGAGGATGACGGCAAACGCAATCAATATTCCTTTTTTCATTTCAAGCTGTCCTTTCTATGTCAAATCGGTCGGCTTTACTGTTTTTATAATACCATGGCTGTAAGATCGCCGCAATCACTTTTCGGCGATCTACGGTAAAATTTCACAAGAAAAAGCGCGTGTCCCCTCTGAATTTTTACACGGGGACATGCGTTTTTTCTTGTATGTTTCAGGCCTTTTGCAGTATAATTTCTGCATCCGAATGTAAGGAGGCAACATATACATGTTTAAAAGCGAGTATCTGAACCGCGTATACGCCGACGTTGAGCGCCGCGACGCCGGAGAGCCCGAATTTCTCCAGGCCGTGCGCGAGGTCTTTGAGTCCCTCGAGCTCGTCGTTGACAAGCACCCCGAGTGGGAGGCCGCCGGTCTGCTCGAGCGCTTTGTCGAGCCCGAGCGCGTGCTTGAGTTCCGCGTCCCCTGGGTGGACGACGAGGGCAAGACCCGCGTCAACCGCGGCTTCCGCGTCCAGTACAACTCCGCGATCGGCCCCTACAAGGGCGGTCTGCGCTTCCACCCCAGCGTGAACCTCTCCATTATGAAGTTTCTCGGCTTTGAGCAGGTGCTGAAAAACTCCCTGACCACCCTCCCCATGGGCGGCGGCAAGGGCGGCAGCGACTTTGACCCCAAGGGCAAGTCCGACGCCGAGGTCATGCGCTTCTGCCAGAGCTTTATGACCGAGCTCTATCGCCACATCGGCCAGTTCACTGACGTGCCCGCCGGCGACATCGGCGTGGGCGCGCGCGAGGTCGGTTTCCTCTTCGGCCAGTACAAGCGTATCGTCGACCGCTTTGACGGCGGCGTCATCACCGGCAAGGGCCTGAGCTTCGGCGGCTCCCTGGCCCGTACCCAGGCCACCGGCTACGGCCTGTGCTACTTCTCCGCTGAGGCGCTGAAGTACCTCCGCAACGACAGCTATGTGGGCAAGACCGTGGTCGTCTCCGGCTCCGGCAACGTGGCCCAGTACTGCGCCGAGAAGGTCACCCAGCTCGGCGGCAAGGTCGTCGCCATGTCCGACTCCAAGGGCTATGTCTACGATCCCAACGGCATTGACCTGCCCAAGCTCTTCGACATCAAGCAGAAGCGCCGCGCCCGCATCTCCGTCTATGCCGACGAGGTCCCCGGCGCCCAGTACGTTGAGGGCTGCAAGAACATCTGGAACGTCAAGTGCGACATCGCCCACCCCTGCGCCAGCCAGAACGAGATGGATGCCGAGGGAGCCAAGGCCCTGATCGCCAACGGCTGCATCGCCGTCTTTGAGGGCGCGAACATGCCTCTGACTCCCGAGGCCATTGCCCTCGTCCAGGGCGCGGGTCTGCTCTACAGCCCCGGCAAGGCCTCCAACGCGGGCGGCGTCGCCACCTCCGGCCTGGAGATGAGCCAGAACTCCATCCGCATGTCCTGGAGCTTCGACGAGGTCGACGAGAAGCTGCACGGCATCATGCAGAGCATCTACAAGGCCTGCTACGACGCCTCTGTCGAGTGCGGCAAGCCGGGCGATCTGATGCTCGGCGCGAACGTCGCGGGCTTCCTCAAGGTCGTGGTGTGATTCTTGGCTCCCCCTCCGGGGGAGCTGGCAAGGCGCGTCCCCCGCAAGCGCCTTGACTGAGAGGGCACGTCGTCGTACAGCCGTTTGCAGGCCGGAGCACCTCCCCCAGGAGGGGGGAGGCAAGCTCTTAAAAATTAACAGCGGCAGGCACACGGCCTGCCGCTGTTTTCCTTATGTGATGATTACTCTCTGTGCATATGCACGTTCTCGGCGTCCATCAGCTTGAGGTTTTCGTGGACGCCTCTCGAGTCCGCGAGGCCGATCATGGCGTCGCGGTCTTTTTTCAGTTCCGCGACCGCCTTCTGCCGCGCCGGGCCGCCGACGCAGCCGCCCTCGCAGACCATGCCCTCGATAAAGCTCTCGGGCAGTCTGCCGAGCTTCATCATGGTCAGGGCGGTCTTGCACTCCTGCGCGCCGTTGCAGACCTTGACCTTGAGCTGATCGGGGTCGAAGTTCTGCTCCTTGAGACACTGGACCACGGCGGCAGTGACGCCCGCGCTGTTGCCGAAATACTTGCCGTAGGTCGAGCCCTGCTGCGTGTATCCCGACGCGGGCTCAAGCTCGATATCCTTGCCGTGCAGGAGCTCCACCGCCTCGTCAAAGGTGAGGACAAAGTCGGCGTTGCCTTCGATCTGCTGATCCTGCGCCTCGCTCTTCTTGGCCTGGCAGGGACCGACAAAGACGGTGACCGCCTCGGGATCGCGGCTCTTGATCAGGCGCGAAACGGCGCACATGGGGCTGACCGTTGTGGAGATGTTCCCGGCGAGCTCCGGGAAGTGCTTGCGGATCATGTTGACGAAGGCCGGGCAGCAGGAGGTCGTCTTCTTCTCGCCCTTCTGGAAGGCCTCGGCCCATTCGTCCGCCTCCGCAGCGGCGGTCAGGTCGCCGCCCAAAGACACCTCGATCATGTCCGCAAAGCCCGCCTTTTCAAGCGCCTCGCGCCAGGAGTCGGGGGTGATGTTCTTGCCGAACTGTCCCTCCACCGCCGGGGCCACCATGGCATAGACGCGCTTCCCGGCGAGGATCGCCTGGATCACGTCCACCAGGCGAGTCTTCGCGCCGAGCGCGCCGAAGGGGCAGGCCTGGATGCAGTGGCCGCACTGGATACACTTGCTCTCGTCGATCACGCACAGCCCCGTGTCCGGATCCATGGTGATCGCGTTGGCCGGGCACGCCTGCTTGCAGGGGCGCACCTGGTGCACAATGACCTGATAGGGGCAGTTTTTCGCGCACATGCCGCACTCCCGGCATTTCTGCGGGTCGATATGGGCGCGGATGCGGCCGCGCTCACGCACGATGGAGACGGCCTGAAAACGACAGGACTCAAAACAGGCGTGGCCCAGACATCCGTGGCAGTTGTCCGTCACGGTGTAGGAGGAGATGGCGCAGTCATCGCAGGCGGCGGGGATGACGTGCACGATGTTCTTTGTGTCGTTCGCTGCGGGGCTCAGGCCGCGCACCAGGCGCACGCGCTGGCGGATGATCTCGCGCTCACGGTAGATACAGCAGCGAAACTGCGGCAGCGGCCCCGGAATGATGGTCTCCGGCAGGAGTTCCAATGGTGATGTTGCTGGTTGTGCGGTCGTTTGTAATCATATAGCTCCTCCTTCATACGACGCCTTAATAGAAATCTGACAGGTCTTCCGGCAAAATTCAAGCCGGCCTGCGTTAGCTTTCTTGACCTTATATATCCATTATGCTCTGCGAAAGCTGCCTTGCCTGACTTGAATTTTGCTCGAAATTTCACGTCAGCTTCCCATCAAGGCGCCGTATCAGATCGCAGGCAATCAGGTTCAATAAAGATTTGTGTATCTATTGTATAGGCTCCCCCGCCCGGGGTCAAGCAAATCTTTCGTGAATACGACAAAAAACGGGGACAAATCTGCCCCGGTTTTTTGTCTGTTCAGTTCAGTATTCAAACTGTCCCTCGTACACGACGCTCGCCCCGCCGGTGAGAAGGACGCGCGCGTCGGTGTAGTTGACGGTGAGCTCGCCGCCGAGAACGCTGACCTTCACGTCGCTGCCCTTGTCGCACAGGCCGTTTTCGCACGCCGCCACGACCGCCGCGCACGCGCCGGTGCCGCAGGCGAGGGTCTCGCCGCTGCCGCGCTCCCAGACCCGCATGCGTAAGGTGAAACTCAGCGTTGACCCGCTCGGGGAACATGGCGTCGTGCTCAAAGAGCGGGCCGACCGTCTCGAGATCAAGGCCGTCGATCGCGTCGCAGAACACCACGCAGTGGGGGTTGCCGACGTTCACGCAGGTGACGCGGTAATCCGCCCCGCCGATGGTGACGGGCGCGTCGACGATGATCTCCCCGCCGTAGACCGCCGGGATCTCCGCCGCCTTGAGCGAGGCCTTCCCCATATCTACCTCCACGGAGCTGACCCTCTCGTCACGCAGGAAGAGGCGCAGGGACTTGACGCCGCTGCCGGTCTCGACGGTCATGCGCTCCCTGGACACGATACCCCGGTCGTAGACATATTTTGCGACGCAGCGGATGTTGTTGCCCGCCATTTTGCCCTCGCTGCCGTCGCGGTTGAAGCTGCGCATCCTGACGTCGGCGACCTTGGATTTTTCGATCAGCACAATGCCGTCGCTTCCGACGCCGGTGTGGGGCCTGCACAGGTTTACGCACAGAGACTCCGGGCAGGTGATCGCGCCGTCAAAGTTTTCAATGAAGATATAGTCGTTGCCGCAGTCCTGCATCTTGGTGAAGCGGATGAGCTGCCGCCGGGTGCGCATGGCGTTGATGTCCACGAGCTCGGTGCTGCTCTCATGGAAGCGGCTCTCGATGATCTCGGCCAGGGCGTTCGCGGTATCGAGCGACGTGAGGCACGGCACGCCCCGCTGCATGGCGCGGCGGTGAAGCGCGATGTAGTCCCCCATCGTCCCATCCTTGACCGCGCCGGTATAGACAAGGTAGCGCAGAGCTCCGCTGTCCATCAGTGCTTCGATCTCCCCGCTCTCCCCGGCATTCGCCACAGAGACGACCGGGATGCCGAGGGAGGCGATGGCCGCCGCCGTGTCGGTGGTGGCGTAGAGCGTGAGCCCCAGCTTGTAAAAGCGCCGCGCGAGAGACAAAATCTCCTGGCTGTCCTCGTTCTCCACGCTGATGAGCACACCGCGCTGCGCATCATAGCGCTCCGGGAGCTTAAAGCCCGCGGCGGTCAGCCCCTTGAAGAGGGCCTCCGCCAGCGTCCGGCCGATACCCAGCACCTCACCTGTGGACTTCATCTCCGGGCCGAGGATGGAGTTTGCGTCGGAGAGCTTTTCAAACGAGAAGACCGGCACCTTGACGGCGTAATAGGGCGGCGTGCGGTAGAGCCCCGTGCCCCAGCCGAGATCACGCAGCTTTGCCCCCAGCATGATCCGGGAAGCGAGGTCCACCATCGGTACGTCCGTCACCTTGCTGATATAGGGCACGGTGCGGGAGGCGCGGGGGTTTACCTCGATGACATACAGCTCGTCCTGCCAGATGAGGTACTGGATGTTGACCAGCCCTTTTGTCCCCAGCGCGAGGGCCAGCTTTTCGGACACGTCCGCGATACGCTTTAAGAACTTGTCGCTGAGGTTCCAGGGCGGATAGACGGCGATGGAGTCGCCGCTGTGGACGCCCGCGCGTTCGATATGCTCCATGATGCCGGGGATGAGCACGTCTTCCCCGTCGGAGATCACATCCACCTCCAGTTCCGTGCCGGGCATATACTTGTCCACCAGCACGGGGTTTTCGATGCCCTGGGCGAGGATTCCGTTCATATAGCGCACGGTACTCTCCTTGTCGCGGGAGATGCACATATTCTGCCCGCCGATGACATAGGACGGGCGCAGCAGCACGGGATAGCCCAGATCCTCCGCGGCGGCGACGGCCTCGTCCAGTGTCAGCACGCCGTGGCCCCGCGGTCTGCGGATGCCGAAGCGCTCCAGCAGCGTGTCAAAGCGGGCGCGGTCCTCGGCGGTGTCGATGCTGTCGGCGGAGGTGCCGAGAATTTGCACGCCCTTCTTGTCCAGAAATTCCGTGAGCTTGATAGCCGTCTGCCCGCCGAAGGCCACGACTACGCCCACAGGCTTTTCAAGCTGTACGATGTTCCACACGTCCTCGCGGCACAGGGGCTCAAAGTAGAGCCTGTCCGCCGTGTCGTAGTCGGTGGAGACGGTCTCGGGGGAGACGGTCTCGGGGTTATTGTTGACGATGACCACGTCGTATCCCAGCTCCCGCAGGGTCCAGACGCAGTGGACCGAGGAATAGTCAAACTCGATGCCCTGGCCGATACGGATGGGGCCGGAGCCCAACACCATGACCACAGGCTTGCCGGAGCGAGGGAACAGGCGGCTCTCGCACTCCGAGTCGAAGGTAGAATAGAAGTACGGCGTCTCGGCCTCGAACTCCGCGCCGCAGGTGTCTACCATCTTATAGTGCATCTCCATGCCCGGCACGGAATCCACGCCGCAGAGCCTGCACAGCGCCTCGTCCGTATAGCCGAGGCGTTTCGCTTTTTTGTAATCCTCACCGCTGAGCCCGTCGGCCTTCAAATGGGCTTCAAACGCCGCAAGCCCCTGCAGCTTCCATAAAAACCAGCGGTCGATTTTGGTGATCTCGAAAATCTCATCGACGCTGACGCCGGTCTTCAGCGCCTCAAAGACGGTGAAAATGCGCCGGTCGTCCTGGGCCGCCAGGCGCTCACGCACCGGCGCGTCGGAGAGGGGCGGGGCGTTCAGGGTATCAAGGCCCAGTTCCGCGCCGCGCACGGCCTTCATCAGAGCCATCTCGAAGGAGGGCGCGATGGCCATAACCTCGCCCGTGGCCTTCATCTGGGTGCCGAGCCTGCGGCTGGCCCCGTGGAACTTTTCAAAGGGCCATTTGGGGAACTTCACCACCACATAGTCGATGGTCGGCTCAAAGCAGGCGCAGGTCTTGCCCGTGATGTCGTTTTTGATCTCGTCGAGGGTATAGCCCAGGGCGATGCGGGTGGACATCTTGGCAATCGGATAGCCAGTCGCCTTGGAGGCAAGAGCCGAGGAACGGCTCACACGGGGGTTGACCTCGATGACCGCATACTCGAAGCTGTCGGGATTTAAGGCAAACTGCACGTTGCAGCCGCCCTCGATGCCGATGGCGGTCACGATGTTCAGCGCCGCCGAGCGCAGCATCTGGTATTCCTTATCCGCCAGCGTCAGCGCCGGGGCGACGACGATGGAGTCGCCCGTGTGAATGCCGACGGGGTCGACATTCTCCATGGAACAGACCGCGATCACGTTGCCCGCGCTGTCGCGCATGGTCTCAAACTCGATCTCCTTCCAGCCGGAGACACACTTCTCGATCAGCACCTGCGTGATGGGCGACAGGTCGAGCCCCTGCCGGGAAATCTGCGCAAGCTCGTCGGCGTTCTGGGCAATGCCGCCGCCCGTGCCGCCCAGGGTATAGGCCGGGCGCACGATGACGGGGTAGCCGATTTTGTCCGCGATCGCAAGGCAGGTCTCCACATCCTCCGCCGTGGCCGAGGGGATGACGGGCTGGCCCATCTCGGCGAGGGTTTCGCGGAAGCGCTCGCGGTCCTCGGCGCGCTCGATGGCGTCGATGCCGGAGCCGAGCAGCTTCACGCCGTACTTTTCCAGCGTCCCGTCCTTCGTCAGCTGCATGGCGAGAGTCAATCCTGTCTGCCCGCCGAGACCGGCAAGCAGGCCGTCCGGACGTTCCAGCGCGATAATGCGGCGCAGGGTTTCGGCCGTCAGCGGCTCAAGATAAATGGCATCGGCGAGGTGCTTGTCGGTCATAATGGTGGCCGGGTTGGAGTTGACCAGCACGGTCCGAATGCCCTCCTGCCGCAGCACGCGGCAGGCCTGGGCCCCGGCGTAGTCAAATTCCGCCGCCTGGCCGATCACAATGGGGCCGGAGCCGATGACCAGCACCTTGCGGATATTCAGATTTTTAGGCATAGTCCTCGCCTCCCATCATGGCGACAAAGCGGTCAAAGAGAAAGCCGGTATCGTGCGGCCCGGCGCTGGCCTCGGGGTGAAACTGCACCGTGAAGCAGCGCTTGCCGGGGTAGTCCAGCCCCTCGCAGCTAAAGTCATTAGCGTTGATATAGCGGAGCTCCGCGATATCCGACACGCTGTCGGCCAGCACCGCATAGCCGTGGTTCTGGCTGGTGATGAAGCAGCGCCCGGTTTTGAGGTCCTTCACCGGCTGATTGGCCCCCCGATGGCCGTACTTGAGCTTGACGGTCTCTCCGCCGAGGGCGAGGGCCGTGAGCTGATGGCCCAGGCAGATGCCGAAGACCGGCAGCCTGCCCATGAGCTTTTTGAGCTGTTCGATCTCGAAGACGTTCTCCTTCGGATCTCCGGGGCCGTTGGAGAGCATGAGGCCGTCCGGGCTCAGGGCCAGGATTTTCTCCGCCGGGGTATCGTGCGGAAGCTCGGTCACGCGGCAGCCGCGCGCCGTCAGGTTCTCCACAATGTGGTGCTTCGCGCCGTAGTCCATGAGGGCGACATGAAAGCGCTCCTCCCCGACGGCCGGGAAGCTCCGCGCCTGATGGCAGCTCGCGGCGGCGACCACACCCCGCACCGCGCAGGCCTGTATGTACGTCAAATCCGCCGGTATCTCATCGCAGATCACGGCGTTCATCACGCCCTCCTCACGGATGATGCGGGTGAGGGCGCGGGTGTCCACGCCCGTGATGCCGGGAATGTTGTGTTCTTTTAAAAATCTGTCCAGCGCATATTCGCTCCGGAAGTTGGAGGGGGTCTCGCAGAGCTCGCGCACAACGTAGCCCTTTGCCAGACATGCCCCCTCAAAGTCCTCGGGGATGACCCCGTAGTTGCCGATCAAAGGGAAGGTCTGCAGGATGATCTGCCCTGCGTAGCTGGGGTCGGTCAGTGTCTCGAGGTAGCCGGTCATGCCGGTGGTGAACACCAGCTCGCCGAGGCCCTCCCCCTCCGCGCCGATACGGACGCCCTCGAAAGCGCGTCCGTCGGATAATACAAGATAAGCCTTTTTCATGTTCATTTTACAGTGTAGCGGCCATGATGGCCTTGATGGTGTGCATACGGTTTTCGGCCTCGTCAAAGACGAGAGATTGCGGGCTTTCAAACACCTCGTCCGTGACCTCCATCTCGGTTCTGTCGAAGCGCTCGCCCATCTCCTTCCCGATCCCGGTCTTGAGATCGTGGAAGGCGGGCAGACAGTGGAGAAACACGGCCTGGGGGCCCGCCGCGTCCATCAGGGCCTTGTTCACCTGATACGGGGCGAGGGCCGCGATACGCTCTGCCCAGACCTCCATCGGCTCGCCCATGGACACCCAGACGTCGGTGTACAGCACATGCGCGCCCTGCACAGCCTTTATGGGATCGGTCTCAAAGTCCAGTACAGCCCCGGTCTCCGCGGCAATCGCCTGACACTTCGCGATCAGCGCCGGGTCGGGGAAGTATGCCTCCGGCGCGGCGGCGACAAAGTGCATCCCCATCTTCGCGCAGCCCACCATCAGAGAGTCGCCCATGTTGTAGCGCGCGTCGCCGAGGTAGACGAGCTTGATCCCCCGAAGCTGCCCGAAGTGTTCCCGGATTGTGAGGAAGTCGGCCAGTATCTGCGTCGGGTGAAACTCGTTTGTCAGGCCGTTCCACACCGGCACGGAGGCATATTTCGCCAGCTCCTCCACAATGGCCTGTCCGTAGCCCCGGTACTCGATGCCGTCGAACATGCGGGAGAGGACGCGGGCGGTGTCGGCAATGCTCTCCTTTTTCCCGATCTGCGAGCCTGTGGGGTCCAGATAGGTCACGCTCATGCCGAGATCGTGCCCCGCCACCTCAAAGGAGCAGCGGGTCCGGGTGCTGGTCTTCTCGAAGATCAGGGCGATGTTCTTTCCCTCGTGCAGCTTATGCGGGATTCCCGCCTTCTTCTTTGCCTTGAGCTCCGCCGCGAGATCAAGCAGATATGTGATCTCAGACGGTGTATAGTCAAGCAGGGTGAGAAAATCTCGTCCGTGCAAGTTCATGGTTGTTTCTCCTTTTGCGAAAACTTGCCTCCCCCCAGAGGGGGGAGGTGCCCCAGTGCGCACACTGGGGCGGAGAGGGTTATGAAATGACGAACACCCTCTCAGTCACGGCGCTTGCGGGAGACGCGCCGCGACAGCAGAGCTTTGATCGTCGCGCGTTTCTCGCGCGTCGCTATGCTCCCCCGGTGGGGGAGCCAAGTTCTCAAAGTACCTTTGACAAAAAGCTCTTGAGTCTGTCGCTCTGCGGGTGGTCGAAGATCTCTTCGGGCGTGCCCTGCTCGACGATGACGCCCTCGTCCATGAAGAGGACGCGGTCTGCCACCTCACGGGCAAAGCCCATCTCGTGCGTGACCACGACCATGGTCATGCCCACCTTTGCAAGCTCCTTCATGACATCCAGCACCTCGCCCACCATCTCAGGGTCGAGGGCGGAGGTCGGCTCATCAAAGAGCATGACGTCCGGCTCCATGCACAAGGCACGGACAATGGCGATACGCTGCTTCTGTCCGCCGGAGAGCTGCGAGGGGTAGGCGTCCGCGCGGTCGGCAAGGCCGACGCGCTCCAGAAGCTGCATAGCCTTTTGATTTGCCTCGGCCTGGCTCTTTTTTAGAAGCTCCGTCGGGCCGAGGGTCAGGTTTTTCAGCACTGTCATGTGCGGGAAGAGGTTGAAGTGCTGGAATACCATACCCATGCGGCGGCGGCAGAGGTTGATGTTGGTGCGTGGGGCGGTGATGTCGGTGCCCTCGAAGATAACCTTACCGCCTGTGGGGCGCTCCAGCAGGTTCAGGCAGCGCAGGAAGGTGGACTTGCCGGAGCCGGAGGGGCCGATCACGACCAGCACCTCTGACCGCTCGATATCGACCGACACGCCGTTGAGCGCGTGGACCGCGCCGGCGTTGAAGTGCTTTTCCAGATCCTTGACGGAGATGATAATATCAGCGCTCACTGCTCCTCAGCCTCCTTTCCAGTTTGCCGATCAGCCAGCTGAAGAAGATGACCAGCAGCAGATAAATCAGGGCCACAGCGATCAGCGGCATAAATGCGGAAAACGTGCGCCCGCGGATCACGTCGCCGCCCTTGGTGAGGTCCATCAATCCGATGTAGCCGCAGACGGCGGTCTCCTTCAAAAGGGCGATAAACTCATTGGCCAGCGACGGCAGCACATTCTTGAACGCCTGTGGGATGATGATGAAGCGCATCGTCTGGATATAGGTAAAGCCGATGCTGCGCCCCGCTTCAAACTGGCCGTGGTCAATGCTCATGATGCCGCCGCGGATGATTTCGGTGATGTACGCGCCTGAGTTGATGCCGAAGACCATGGACGCGACAAAGACCGTGTTCGTCGTCGAGACAAAGATGACAAAGTAGCCGATCAAAAGCTGCACGACGACGGGTGTGCCGCGTATGACCGTGAGGTACAGCCGCGCCAGGGTGTTGAGCGCCGTCATCAGCGTCTTGCCGAGACCGGGCTTCATTTCGTCCTTCATCTGGTCGTAGGAGGAGCGGACCATCGCCACCACCACGCCGATCACGATGCCGAGCAGCAGCGCAAAGAAGGTGACCTTCAGCGTGACCCACAGGCCGTTCGTGATATACTTCCAGCGCGAACCCTCAATAAAGTTAAAAATAAAGCTCTCTTTGAGCTCCGCAAAGGCTTGTGCCATAGGAAAATCCTCCGGATATCAGAAATCCCGGGGACGCCGAGGCGCCCCCGGATATGTTCATTTTTGCGTCAGATCAGTCGGCGCTGATGTACTTGTCGATGATTTTCTGGACGGTGCCGTCCTTAAGCAGCTCCTCGAGCGCGCCGTTGAACTCCTCATAGAGCTCGGTGGCGTCCTTGTTCAGCTCGAAGCCGTAATCCTCCTCGGCGTAGACGGTGGGCAGGATCTTCAGGCCCTTGTTCTGAGCAACAAAGGTCTCGGCGGGGCTGTTGTCGATGATGACGCAGCTGACCTTGCCGGTGATCAGCGCCTGAACAGCGTCAGCGCCCTTGTTGAAGCGGGCCATGTGGTCCTCGCCGAAGTCGCCGGTGGCGTAGATATCGCCGGTGGTATCCTGCTGCACGCCGATCTTGATCTTGTCGCCGTGGAGATCCTCAACGGAGGTGATGGGAGAGTCTTCCTTGACGATGATGGACTGGATGCCGGTGGAGTAGCTGGTGGTAAAGTTCACGCTCTTGGCGCGTTCCTCGGTGATGGTGATGGCACCGAAGCCGACATCAACCTTGCCCGCGGCCACAGCGGTGATAATGGAACCAAACTCCATGTCGCTCAGCTCCATCTTGTAGCCGAGCTTATCGCAGATGGCCTGGATGATGTCGACATCAATGCCGACGACCTTCTCGTCCTCATAGTACTCATAGGGAGGGAACGCAACGTTGGTGGCAACTTTCAGAACCTTGTCGGCGGCCAGCGCGGACGGGGCGAAACACGCAAAGCAGAACACCAGG
>CADAAM010000049.1 GCA_902785905.1 Oscillospiraceae bacterium
CACCCGCAAGGACTATATCATCCCCGTCTCCGTCGGGCGCGACCACGAGGTTTTGTTCACCACCGACGACGGCTGCTACGGCGGCTTCGACAACATCGGACACGAGCTCCGCTCCGCCTGTGTCCCCGGTCGGAACACCCCGGCGCTCAGCCTCGCCCTGCCCCCGCGGACGGCCATGGTGCTCAAACCTGTGGAGGGATAAGATAATAATAATGATTGCGCCGCCTCCGAGTCGGAGGCGGCGCTGTGCGTTCTTTGGTTTAATTCTCTCTTACTCGTAGTCCACGACGTTGGCCCAGCGGAGGAGGAAATCGCGCTCCTCGAGCTTGCCCTTGACGGACTGGGAGGCGGCGACGATGGGCATCCACTTCTGGACGTAGCTCTTTTCGATGTTGCTGCCCTCGCAGAACATGTCGAGGTAGATGTCCGCAAGCTCGGCCTCGCCGCGGAGGTGGAAGGTCAGGAAGCTGCGGGCCGCGTCGGCGGAGGCGTTGCCCTGGGTGGCGTGCGCCCAGTCGATGACATACAGCTCGCCCTTCGGGGTGAGGATGATGTTGGAGGGGCAGAGGTCGCCGTGGCAGAGCTTGTCGTGGGTCGGCAGGCCCTCCAGACGGATCAGCAGCTCGTAGCGGGTCACGGGGTCAAGATCGGCGGTGAGGATCTTGCGGTTCATCTTGTCCTTGAGTCTGGACAGCAGCGGGCACTTCTTCGTGTGGATCAGGAGCTGGGTATCGACCATCATCTCCAGATACTTCTGGGTATCGTCGGGGTTGTCGCGCATGAGGTGGGACAGGGTCTCGCCCTCGATAAACTCCGTGACAATGGCCCACTTGCCGTCGATGGTGGTGACCTCGAGCAGCTTCGGCACGTTCAGGCCGCAGTCCTCCACGCGGGCGTGGTTGAGCGCCTCGTTGAGGATGTCCGCCTTGGAGAAGCTGTGATTGAAGACCTTGACGCACTTGTCCCCGTCGCGGTAGATGACTTTGTTTTTGCGTTCAGCGATCACGTTTTCCAGATTCATGCTTTATCTCCCTTCCAGCTGGTCGGCGTTGGGCTTGGCCGTCTCCTGAAACTTCTTGCCGTAGTAGGCGTTGAGGTACATCTGCTTGATCTCGCTCATCAGCGGGTAGCGGGGGTTGGCGCCGGTGCACTGGTCGTCGAAGGCCTGCTCGACCATCGCGTCAAGTCTGGCGAGGAAGTCGGCCTCGTCCTCGACGTAGTCGCGGATCGTCGGCTTGATGCCGATGGCGGCCTTGAGCTCGTCGATCTTTGCGATCAGGGCCTCAAACTTCTCCTCGTCGGTATTGCCGCCGCAGCCGAGGGCGTCGGCCACCATGGCGTAGCGGGCGAGGGTGTGCGGGTGATCGTACTGCGGGAAGGTGCCCATCTTGGTGGGGGCCTCGCAGGCGTTGAAGCGCAGCACCTCGTCCATCATCAGGGCGTTGGCCAGACCGTGGGCGATGTGGTGGAACGCGCCGAGCTTGTGCGCGCAGGAGTGCATCACGCCGAGGAAGGCGTTGGCGAAGGCCATGCCCGCCATGGTGGCGGCGTTGGCGACCTTCTCGCGGGCCTCCACGTCGGCCCCGTTTTCGTAGGCGCGGGGCAGGTAGGCGAACAGGTTCTTGAGAGCCTGGATGGCGAGACTGTCGGTGTAGTCGGTGGCCATGACGGAGGCGATGGCCTCGAGGGCGTGGCTCACCGCGTCGATGCCGGAGGAGGCGGTCAGGCCCTTGGGGGCGGTCATGTGGTAGTCCACATCGACGATCGCCATGTTGGGCATGAGCTCGTAATCAGCCAGCGGGTACTTGACGCCGGTGCTCTCGTCGGTGATGACGGCGAAGGGCGTGGCCTCGGAGCCGGTGCCGGCGGAGGTGGGCACGCAGATGAAGTAGGCCTTCTGGCCCATCTTCGGGAACTTGTAGATGCGCTTGCGGATATCGGAGAAGCGCATGGCCATGTCGGCAAAGTCGGCCTCGGGGTGCTCGTAGAGGACCCACATGATCTTGGCCGCGTCCATCGGGGAGCCGCCGCCCAGGGCGATGATGACGTCGGGCTTGAAGGCTTCCATCTGCCTGGCGCCCTCTCTCGCGCAGGCGAGGGTCGGGTCGTTGGGCACGTTGAAGAAGCAGGTGTACTGGATGCCCATGGCTGTGAGCTTGTCAAAGATGGGCTGGGCCGAGCCGGTCTTGTACAGGTGCGGGCCGGTCACGACGAAGGCGCGCTTCTTGCCCATCTCCTGCAGCTCGCTCAGGGCGACGGGGAGGCAGCCCTTCTTGATATAGATCTTCTCGGGGGCGCGGAACCAGAGCATGTTTTCCCTTCTTTCGACCACGGTTTTGATGTTCAGCAGGTGCTTGACGCCCACGTTCTCCGACACGGAGTTGCCGCCCCAGGAGCCGCAGCCCAGGGTCAGGGACGGGGTCAGCGCGAAGTTGTAGAGGTCGCCGATGCCGCCGTGGGAGGAGGGGGTGTTGACCACGATGCGGCAGGTCTTCATGCGGGCCTGGAAGGCCTCGAGCTTGTCCTGACCGGTCGCGGTGTTGAGATAGATGGAGGCCGTGTGGCCCAGGCCGCCGCCGCGGACCAGCGCGTCAGCCTTGTCAACCGCGTCGGCAAAGTCCTTGGCGCGGTACATGGCGAGGACGGGAGAGAGCTTCTCGTGGGCAAACTCCTCGGAGAAGTCCACGGACTCCACCTCGCCGATGAGGATCTTGGTGCCCTCGGGGACTTCGACGCCCGCGAGCGCCGCGATCTTCGCCGCGGGCTGGCCGACGATGCCGGCGTTGAGGGAGCCGTTGATGATCATGGTCTTGCGGACCTTGTCCAGTTCCTCGCCGTAGAGGAAGTAGCAGCCGCGGGCGGCAAACTCATGCCGCACCTGCTCGTAAATGGGATCGAGCACGATGACGGACTGCTCGGACGCACAGATCATGCCGTTGTCAAAGGTCTTGGAGTGGATGACGGAGTTGACCGCCAGAAGGATATCCGCCGAGTCGTCGATGATGGCGGGGACGTTGCCCGCGCCGACGCCGAGGGCCGGGGTGCCGGAGGAGTAGGCCGCGTTGACCATGCTGGGGCCGCCGGTCGCGAGGATGATGTCGGACTCCTTCATCAGAAGTCTGGTCATCTCACGGGAGGGGGCGCTGATCCAGCCGATGATATCCTCGGGCGCGCCCGCCGCGACAGCCGCCTCCAGGACGACCTTCGCCGCCTCAACGGTGCTGCTCTTGGCGCGGTGATGGGGGCTGATGATGATGCCGTTGCGGGTCTTCAGGGCCAGCAGGGTCTTGAAAATCGCGGTGGAGGTGGGGTTCGTCGTGGGGATGATGGCGCAGACGAGGCCCAGAGGCTCGGCAATTTTCTTCATGCCGTAGGCCTTGTTCTCCTCGATCACGCCACAGGTCTTCGTGTTGCGGTAGGCATTGTAGATATACTCGGAGGCAAAGTGGTTCTTGATGACCTTGTCCTCCACAACGCCCATACCGGTCTCCGCGTTCGCCGCCTTGGCCAGCGGGATGCGGGCCTTGTTGGCTGCCGTGGCCGCCGCGAGAAAGATGCGGTCGACCTGCTCTTGGGTGTAGGAGGCGTAGATCTGCTGCGCCTTTTTGACGCGCGCGATCTCCTCCTCCAGCTTTTCGATGGTATCAATGACAGGGTATTCTCTGCTCAAACTGTTTCAACTCCCTTTCTTAGGATCGTCAAAATGTTAACACGATTAATCAAAAATTTCAATTGACATAGCATACGAATTATACAATTTTTGTTTGAAAAAAACAAGGTTTTTCCGTCAATTTTACAAGGCCGCTTTTTGCCTCTGCCGGTTTTTCTCAGCAGTGTTTCAAAAGAGCTTTTCAAGTCCCTGTCGTGTATGCTATACTATTGTAAAACCAGAGGCAAAGGAGACTTGAACATGGAATGGACCGTCCCTGAAAGCGCCCGTAAGCGTATTGTGGGCTTTGCGGCCTACTGCGGGTATCAGCTCTTGAGCTGCTCGCAGAAGGGCGTGCTCGCCTGCATCAACGTCCAGCCGCATCACCTAAACTATTACGGCAAGGTCCACGGCGGCCTGATCGGCACGATCATGGACGCGACCGCCGGCCTCACCGCGAGCTTCGCCGGGCCCGAGCAGCGCCCCGCCGTCACGCGCAGCGCGGATATTCATTACTTTCTGCCGGTCTCCGGGTCGGTGATCAAGGCCAGCGGCCACGTGATCCGCGCGGGCAAGACCATGTGCCTTGTGTACGTGGACGTACTCGACGAAAACGACACCATCTGCGCCACCGGGGCCTTCGAGTATTTCTACGTCGACAACAAGTAAAAAAGTTTTTTGAAAAAAGTGAAAAAGGGACTTGCAAATCTGTCCGGACTGTGCTATTATTCATAAGCTGTCAATGAAAGACATGCGCGATTAGCTCAGCTGGATAGAGCGTCTGGCTACGGACCAGAAATAGAGCGTCTGGCTACGGACCAGAAGGTCAGGGGTTCGAATCCCTTATCGCGTGCCACAAAAAACCGCTTGATTTGAAAAAATCGGGCGGTTTTTGGCACTTTTTGACCGCACTTTGTGCGCTGTCAATAATTAGTGTCAACAAAAAGTGTCAACAAATCAAGAAAAACCGCCTGTTTTTGGTTCAGGCGGTTTCCATTTTGAAAGGAAATTATGGCTTAGAATGGTATCGGTTTTAATTCACAGCATTGGCAAATGTGTCATAATCGACCACACCGCCCAGCCATGCAAGCGCGTCCTGCTCTGAGTTGAAATCACGATCAACGGCAAAGAGTTCAAGCGCCCCCGGCCTGTAGTTTTCCGAA
The DNA here is from genome assembly GCA_902785905.1 of Oscillospiraceae bacterium. Taxonomy (GTDB): domain Bacteria; phylum Bacillota; class Clostridia; order Oscillospirales; family Oscillospiraceae; genus Limivicinus. Next base: position 4,813 of record CADAAM010000049.1, read on the forward strand.
TAAGGGCTTGCTGCATCTGTTGCCGCCCGCTTTTGGTCCACCATTTCCATGCGGACGATCTTTCCGGCACTCGCCGAAAGACTGTCAATATGCTTCAGAATCGAATCGGTGCTTTCTTTTCCGAAATGCAGGCCCATGTGCCCGTGATCCTGTGCAAGCTCATCAAGGACCGATAAGGCAAGCGGACAGTCTCCCACAGTCCGGGCGGCTTGCTGAAGTTCATCGGCGCTGATATTGGAGCGCATCTTGAGCACTTGCAGGATTCCCAGCACTTCCCCTGTGGGCGCGTCCATCGGGCGGGATGTTGCCGCTTCTCGCATTTCTGACAGCACCTTAGAAAAAGCCTGTGAAGCTGTTCCCTGTGCTTTCTTGATAGCGTCTTTCCGCTTATCATCCAGCTTTTTCAGTTCTTCGGTATAGGCTGCACTGCCCTTGTATTTCTCAATACCGGACAAGCCTGCCCTATACTCTTTGTCGATCCTCCGTAACGATTCCCGAAACGTAGCGACAGCATCATAATAGACTTTTGTTCTGCTCATTTTCGATAATCCTTTCTGTAGTAAGATTTTCCCATGTATCGGGATATGATAAAAATTGAAAAATGGTTGATGTATCTTTAGAACGTTCCCACTCTACAGACACAATCCCGGCAGGATTCCGGTCAAAGAAGGCTTTTGCTATATCGTGAATATCAAGCCTTTCTCTGTGCCCATCTGAAAAGGTCACAACTGCATAGGGCATGGTGTTTTTTGCCATTTCCAGCCGCTTCAGGCGGTTTAATATCGTGTCACGCATTCACGGACCCCTCTTCCAGCTTTTCCAGCCTGCGCAAAATATTTGCGCTTTCAATGTATCTGTTACAATGGGTCAAGAGCGCGTTTGCGGCCTGCACTCTGATTCCGGCTGAAACGCTGTTGTCTGCAACAACATCACGCAAACAGCCGATTGCATCATCAAGGGCGGTTGTCATGGATGCCGCCGCCGTGGACAATACCACACCTTGAGCCGCATCATATTGAGCACGGAAAACAGGCTCTTGCAGACGCTTGAAAACGGCATTTCGGCTGATTCCCAGCGCTGCCGCCGCTCCTGTAGCACCGCCATGCACAAGCAACATCTCTAAGAGTTTTTCATCTGACACCTTTTTAGCCATTGTACAAACCTCCCCTCTTTTGGTGTAATCTTGTAACATTTGCCATCCACAGAAACCTCTAAACCGCCGCAAGGGACAATATCAATTCTGACAGTATCGGTTTCTATTGCTGTGTATCGCTTTACAGGCGCTTCAGAACGGCGAACATGAACACACTTGAAATGATATGTGTGATCCTCTGAAACATCATATATGTCCACAGAGCGTCCCCGTGTAACGATCTTTACACTATCATTATCTGCTATCACTCGCGGCTGTCCTGTGGTCCACAGCACACTCCCCAGCACCACGGCTGAGAGAATAAGCACAGCAACGGCCCTATTCATCATCGGTCTTGCTTACCTCCATATCAGCAATGGCTTTTTCAGCGTCAGACGCAGACTTAAACCGTTTGCCGAGGTCTACCCACGCACGGCCCCCGCCGAAGTCTGTCAGCATCCAGATAGAAAAGCCCTTGCCGCTTCTTTGAATTTTATATTTTCTCATTGATTAACCTCATTTTCTGTCATTTTTTCTGTGATTGTGGTATCTTTCGCGGCCTGACGTTCCCAATAGCGTTCTGTATATTCCTTCTGCTTTCCTTTGTTTTTCGCATACCATGCCCGGCGATAAGCACGGCGCTTCTCTTTCGCCTCTTCAGTCATTTTTTAATTCCTCCTGTATATTTTCGCTATTTAGTACAGTAGTACAGTGGATTTGAAACACTTTCTGTTTCTTACTATTTTCTTATGCTTTTTGATTTTATAGAAATATGCTGTACTACCGTACTAATAAACCTATGGCATGTTGATTTATCTGGACTTTTTCAAGTACAGTTGTATGAAAATCAAACGTCATCCTGTGTCTTGACTGTACTTTTTCAGGCGTTCTATTGCCCATCTCCGTTGTGGTAGTTTCCTTGCGCGGATTTGCCGCCCGTCAACCGTTTTTCTTTCTGCTGGAATTCCAAGCCTGTCCAGCGCTTTTCCGATTTGCTCTACAGAATACGGAGTCAAAGATGAATATTCCGCTTTGAAATCTGAAACACTCATGTAATTCCACGCATACAAACTGTGGTTTTCTGCTGCATCTCCGAGAATGTCTTCAATTTCAAGTTGTGACTTTAGCGGGCGTTCATGGATTGTATTTCTCTTTGCAAGTGCCGTCTGCTCTGCTGTTGTGAGCCTGAAGGGATAACCCTCAGAGCGCCCAAGAAATTCAACCTGTGCCCATAGCTGTTTTCCATCAAAATAAGACAAGCGTTCAAGATCAATGCTGTCAACCGGAATTGTCCAGAATCGCCGTGATCCTGTTGGGTCAACAAGGAATTGCGCAGAATTACAAGTCCCAATAAAAACCGTTCGGCGCGCTGCCTTGCGGTCTGCCCTTGCATAAGGCAATCTTGTTTCATCCCGCTCTGACGTGATAAATGCTTTCAGCCGCTCCATGTCAGTCCGCATTGTGACTTCCAGCTCTGCTAATTCTGTGATCCATGCTCCTGTTGCACGGCGCTGAAGGTCCTTGTCCCTAAAATCAAGATACATTCCAAGCTTGTATAATTTGCGGTCAGCCGCTATTTTCCTTACAAATGTTGTTTTTCCAATGCCTTGTTTCCCGACAAGCACAAGCATACCGTCTGCACCTTCAGGCTCTTGCGCGCTATTATGCCCAAGTGCCCAAGCCATGTTTAACCATTTCTTCAGTAAGGTTTTTGAAAGAGAATCGTTTTCAATCCCCAATATCTCAAATAAATCCTGTATCCTGTCTTGTCCATCCCATCGGATACCAGAAATCAAATCATCAAGGGGATTATAACGATTCTGTCCTGCAATCAGCTTCAACAGGTCACATATTTGATCTTTATTGCAGAAAAAAGAAGTTTTTATCCTATCATAAATCAAGATAGGAAGATCATTTGCTAAGTCTTCTTGATTGTACTCTTTCGGCAATCCTGAAATTTCAGTTTCTTTTGTTATCAGATTTAACCTGATAGATATACCATCAATTTCCAGAATATTCCGCAATACTTCAAGGCTTAGTGGTTTTTTGCTCTCCGTAGGGTTCAAGATTTCGCCCCCTTATAAGCTGTTCAACATTTCAACAAGGCGGCTATAGTTTATCAGCACTCTGTTTCCACACTGAATATGTGGGATTTTCCCTTGCTTCACAAGCTGCCGCAATGCGTATTCCGGTAAAATCCCGGTTCGCGCTGTTTCGCGGATTGTGAGCATCTTCGGCACATCAACCTGCATAACGTCCATTTATTAATCATTCCTTTCATATGGATATAAAAAAACCGGAAAGACAGAAATGCATTTCTGCGATTTCTGACTTCCCGGCAAAACCTCATGCCCGAAGCACTGAATTCAATGTCTTTATTCGGTTTTTTCTTCTTGTTTAGATGATAATACTAATGTGCGATTTCGTCAAGATATGTTTTGAAATTCGTATATTTTGACGGAAAATAAAGATAATAAAAGGAAAAAAGTTCAATTGTTATTTGCCGTTTGCACTTAAGAGAGCTTCGATTCCTTCCACAGTACGGCGCTTTCTCTGCTCTGATATTCCGGTATAATACCTCATCGTGGTTTCCGGATCAGCGTGACCTAAAAGCTCTTGAACTTCCTTCAGGTCTGATCCTGCTTCAAGTGCAAGACTTGCTGCCGTATGTCGCAAATCATGCGGAGAAACATTTTGCAAGTGGTTTTTTTCAACGAATCTTCTTACTTTTGTTGTTACGCTGTCCGGTCTAACAGGTTTATATGGGTCTTCAGCATTACCGAATATAAACGCATGTGGGAGAAGGATGGCCTGATATTTTTCCTCCTGTTCTTTCTTTAGACGCTTCAGCATAAAGCACAACTGTGAAGAAACGGGAACTATTCTTGCTTCTTTGGATTTTGGCAGTCCTATATGAAATGTTTCCTCTGAATCTTTAGCTTTGTTCAATGTGATATTCCTGTTGACATGTATTTCAAGATTCTTTTCGTCAAGGTCTTGCCACTGTAAAGCAACTGCTTCACCCCTACGGAGACCAACTTTCAAAAGAACATTTAGCAAGCATTGCCAAAAGAGCGGTTCATTCTCAAGGCACTGCAAAAACCGAATTGCTTCAGACGGCTCAAGAAAATCAATATCTTTCTTCTGCCGTCCCGGTGTTTCTTTCTGTGAAAGGTCTTCACAAGGATTAGAGTCAATATAGTGAAGCCGTTTCGCATAGTTTAAAATGTTTTTCAGCGTGCCGTAAAAATGTTTCACACTGGTAGCCCCAAAAGGTTTCCCGGTGGTTTTTGTCGGCGTGGATTTTAGGTGGTTTATATATCGCTTTACTGCTTCAACATCTATTTCTCTAAGCTTTTTTCTGTCTCCAAAATAGGCTATTGCCATTTTTGAAGTGTATTCAAAAAACTCTATACTGCTTGGCGTGTGGTCTGGGGTTTTGACATGATCCTTCATCCAGTGCTCTTCAACAAACTCTTTGAAAGTGATTTTTGCCTTGTCGCTTCTGACATGCGTCCTTTCGTATTCGTCTTTCTGAGCTTTTTCCCACTCATCCGCAATCCGCTTGACCTCTTTTTCTTCTTTCTTTGGAGTCAGTCCTTCAGGCCGGGCAATAGTACATGTTCTCCATACTTGCTTGTATTGTTCATCTCGCCCAACACAGGCCCTAATCCTATACCCTGTGATTTCCCCGGCTTTGTTTTTTCTGATGTCTATTGTTGCCATTTGAATTCCCCTTTCTTGTCAACAACTATGTCAACAAACATCTTAAACGATACTCTATTAACTAAAACAATAATACATCATTATAGCCACAAAGTCAAGAAATCACAGCATTTATTAAATGATAGTAAACGATTATCTTCTAACTACGGACCAGAAGGTCAGGGGTTCGAATCCCTTATCGCGTGCCAAAAAGGCCATCCCGAACGGGATGGTCTTTTGGCATGTAAGGGATTCGAATGTGTAATGGAACGCACCGAGGGCGCGTTCATCGACCAGTTCTCAAACTGGTCGATTCCTTTATTTTCGGCCTCCCCCGTAAGCCGAAAATGCATGCGAATCCCTTATCGCAGTTTGTCCGCACAATAGTGAGTGCCTCAGACAACGAATCCTAATTAAACGCACAAAACAAAATACTTAAATAGAAACCGCAAATATAACTCAATGGCATATGTGCACTATCTCCAGAAACATGATCGCCTTTTTAGCGGTTTTCACAATTGTAGCCACAGAAATGAATATGATATCATTCATATATTATTTTCCTTTGACGGAGGGTTCATTATGCACAATGTTTTGCGCACATGTGCTTTATTCCTGTTATGTATAGGGCTCTGCTTATGCATCGGCATTACGGCCTGTGCCGATGGAGAGCGGGTTATCATTCCAGGCAGCGTAACACGCCTTGAAGCCGAAGCCTTTGCAAACTGTGAATCCATAACAAGTGTGACGATTCCGGCAAATGTGACAACGATTGGCAGCGGCTGTTTCTCCAGCTGCACCAATCTCAGGTGTGTCTGCTATGGCGGCACCGCTGAGCAATGGACTACCGTCAGCATCGGCACAGATAACGCACCGCTGGACAGTGCAAAGCATATTTTTCTCGGCGGCCATCCCGCATCGGAGATCATGACCATCAACGGGAAAAACTATACGGCAAGCTATTTTGGGCAGGAGGATATCTCCCATTGGCATGAAAAATATGGAAGCCGGGATTTCTGGCGGCTGGAAAACGCCTATGACGATTTTAAGGATCTTCATCGTATCAGCGACAATCTCCCTGAAGACAATTATCCGGTGGCTATTGCAGCGGGGCAGGTCTTTGTCATTGACTACACGCTGAAAAGCGGCGGTGTATATCGGGAAGTCATGCGCTGCGACGGCAACACCTGGGAGGGCATGCTCACTACACATGCCCTTGCTGTAGTGGATGTGCCGCCTATCCGCACGGATATCCTGACGATCAACGGGAAGGCCTACACGGCAAGCTATTTCGGCTCATCACCATACATGCGGGACGGTCATACAAGCCGGGAATTTTGGCGTCTTGAGAACGCCTATAATGATTTCAAAAACGTTCGCTTTTATGGATCACACGTTCCGGATGGCAACTACCCGATGGGGATCGAAGCCGGGCAGGTTTATGTGATCGATTATCACATGGAAAATGGCCGCAGCTATCGGAATGTGATGCGCTGTGACGGTATCATCCTGGGTGACGGAAGGCTTGATTCACAGGCGATTGCCGCAGATTCACCAATCTATGCCGAAATCCTGACGATCAACGGGAAGCAATACACAGCAAGCTATTTTGGACCGCAGAAACTTCCCGATAGTGACGAAAGGTATTCCAGCCGGGAATTCTGGCGGCTGGAGAATGCCTACGAGGATTTTAAAAACTGTGCATTTGCCGGTGATAATCTCCCGGAGAGCAATTATCCGATGGCTATTCAACCGGGACAGGTTTTTGTCATCGACTATACGCGCAGAAGCGGCGGGGTATTTCGTGAGCTGATGCGCTGCGACGGGAACACATGGGAAGGGATGCTCACCACCCATGCCTTTACCGTAGACTGACGCCGGGACATGGAAAAATGCGCACAAGGCAGCAATCTTTTCTTCCGAATCTTGCATTGTGCGCTTTTGATAATTTTCTGTTTGTGATGTAATTTATCTTGTTTCCGGCGTTTTTAGCACTTATAAACGCAAATTGTGGATGTAGTCTCTGCGGAGCAGCTGCGGGCCGGAAGGTCAGGGGTTTGAATCCCTTATCGCGCGCCAGAAGGGCCACTGATTTTTGCGGAAATCGGTGGCCTTTTTGTTTTTCTGAGTCGGCTTGTGTTCGGCATCCCCTGACGCCGTGCACCCCCCTGACTTCGGCTCCGGATTGAAAAAAAGAGGCTCCGACGCCGACGTCGTGCGGGGACAGCACGCCAACCGGCTGTCGGAATTTGTGCTGATCAACGTGGCCGGGAAAAGCAAGGTGAAGGTCAAGGACGGGACAGGGAACGAGGCGATCTACTGCTTGAACCGTCCGCATACGGGCGTCTATCTTCCGAATATGGTCTGGAAAGAGATGTACGACTTTTCCCCCGATTCCGTCCTGCTCGTTCTGGCAAGCACGCACTATGATCCCGATGAGTACATCCGGGATTACAGAGACTTTGAGAACGAGATTCAGGCACTTGCCGAGTGAGCGCAATCATAATATTACCTTTGGTTAAATCCCGGCGGAATTGTTTACGTTCCGCCATGTGCGCAGCTGGAGACAAGCCCGCTCTGAAGCTCGTGCAAAACCAGCCGCAGGGGCCGTCTCAAACGAGGCGGCTCCTGCGCTTGTATGCAGACTTTTTCTGCCATGAAGCGGAAATCTTTTACCTTTACATGTGCGGATGCGCATGATATTATTATTTTGATGGAAGCGCAAAAACTTCCGTAAATGCTTCAAATTTTTTATAGGAGGAAACCTGCCATGAGAAACATTTCCCGCCGGGACTTTCTGAAGGGCGCCGCTGCCGCCGCCGTCACCACCGCGACCCTCAGTCTGACCGGCATTCCTGCCTTTGCCGAAGAGGCCAAGGCCGAAGAAAAGGAAACTCTCGTCCCCTCCAGCACCATTGACTGCGACGCCGTCGTCGTCGGTGCGGGCGCAGCCGGCCTGATGGCCGCCATGGAGCTTGCTGCCGCCGGCAAGAAGACCTACCTGCTTGAGAAGGGCCCCACCGTCGCTGTCTCCAACGGCTCTCAGGCCGGCGGACCCGCCCTGGCCGAGACCCGCGTCCAGGCCGCCGAGGACGCCACCGTCACCGCGCAGACCCTCTATGACTGCGAGTACGGCTTCAGCCGCGGCACTGTCAACGGCTCTCTGCTGCGCAAGTGCACCGATCAGGGCGACCGCGTGGTCGGCAACTTCATGGACAACGGTGTCAACATGGGCCTGCGCATCGACTCCTACGGCATGGGCTTCCGCGCCCGCCACAACTTCGCCAACCTCGAGGGCACCCAGCTCCGCGGCCTTGATCGCTTTGGGCCCCTGGTCGAGAAGTTTGAGGCCGACGGCGGCGTGCTCGAGTGCTTCCGTGAGGCGCTGCAGCTCGTCAAGGACGGCGACGCCGTCACCGGCGTGCTCGCCAGAAACGGCGAGGACAAGAGCATCATCCAGTATAACTGCAAGGCTGTGCTGATCGCCACCGGCGGCTATGCCGGCAACGACGAGCGCCTGCGCCAGATTTTCGGCGACCTCAAGATCTGGCCTCTCTGCAACACTCTCTCCACCGGTCAGGGCTTCGACATGGTCCTGGAGGCCGGCGGCATTGCCGACCGCAACTGGGCCCTCTGCTGCAACGAGTTCGGCGGCTCCAACCACAAGATCCCCGGCGTCAACGGCGGCCAGATGCGCTCCGCGAGCCCGGCGCTCGAGCCCGCGCTCTACGGCGGACTGATGGTCAACCGCAACGGCGACCGCTTCATGAACGAGCAGTACCTGTCTGACCGTCCCCTCGCCCTCGGCGGCGAGATGGCCCTGCGTGAAGGCCTGTACTACGCGGTCATGGACCAGGAGATGATGGACGCCGTCGCCACCGTGGGTATTCGCGGCTACTACGGCGATCCCGAGGACTGGTACGTCGGCTGCCACGGCAGCGTCTTTTTCAAGAACGGCGAGAACGTCGTCCGCGCCGATCTGCCCGACTCCGTCGACGCGGCGGTTGAGCAGGGCTGGGCTGCCAAGGGTACCCTGGCCGAGTGCGCGAAGGTCTTCAACATGCCCAACCTTGAGAAGACCGTCGAGGCGTACAACGCCCTCTGTGAGGCCGGTGAGGACACCCAGTACTACAAGGCCCCCTACCTGCTCCACAAGCTCAGCGGCGACACCTTCTACGTCTTTGAGTACGAGCCCTCCATCTGGTCCACCTTCGGCGGCGTGAAGACGGACGATTACTGCCGCGCCCTGAACAAGGACCTGAGCGTGATCCCCGGCTTGTATGTTGCGGGCGTCGACAACGGCTCCCTCTACTGCAGCCCCTACTACGAGAACGAGGGCGCGTCCCTCGGCATTGCCTACACCAGCGGCATCGTCGCAGCCGACTGCATGATCAAATTTCTGAACGCATAACCTTTCAAAGGGGCGCTGCCACAACGGCAGCGCCCTGTTTTTCGCTTCCGCCGGAGTTTCCGGCGGTTTCTTCTTGCCGCCCGGGGACTTCGGGAGAAAAAGCCTCGTGTCATATTTCCCTTCGGACGGGCATATGCTTTTTGCAGGGGGTGAGTGCATGGCATATGAACAGGCGCAGAAGGGCGCAGAGAAGAGCCATCTGCTGAATCTCGAGAACCGGGAGAAGCTGAGCCTGACGGGCGTGGTGGATGTGAGCGGCTTCGACGAAAACGTCATCGTTCTCGTGACCGGGCTCGGGCCGCTGACAATACGGGGCGAAGCGCTGCACATCGACCGCATTGACCTGGCCGCCGGTCAGCTCGAGGTGCGCGGCCGGGTGCGCGAGCTGAGCTACGAGGAGGCGGCCCCCGAGGGCGGCTTCTGGTCGCGGCTTTTCGGCTGAATGGCACTGAGCATCCGCGGCCAGACCCTCTCCCTGCTGCTTGCCTGCGGGCTCGGCCTGGGGCTGGGCCTTCTGTACGATATGCTCCGCCCCCTCCGTCGGCGCGGCGGGGACGCGCTCTGGGACGGGCTCTTCTGCCTGTGCGCGGCGGGCGCCGCGTTCTTTCTCGCCATGCGCGCCGAGAGCGGGGTGCTCGGCACGGGGGAGCTGCTGATGAGCCTGCTTGGTCTGCTCGCCTATTTTCACTTTCTGAGTCCCGCCTGCCTTCCCGCTATGGAGGCCCTTGTTTCAGAAATTGGAGTATTGTTGGCAAATACTCAACTTTTGATAAAAAAAGTTGCTTTTTCAGTAAAAAAACTCTTCCAAAATTCTCAAGGATGATTTATGATAGAACAGTATTCGCGCAAGGAATTTGAGCGGGAAAGTCCCCGCCGCAGCCGTACGGGCACGGACGCGCGTGAGACCCTGATTCGCATCGTGCTGCCCGCGCTGCTGCTCTATTCGGCGATCTGCCTCGCTTCGGCAAGGCGGACGCTCTCTGCGGCAGAGGTCAGAGAGGCTGCGCTCCGCGAGGCGCTCGCGGCGGTCGAACGGGACAATCGCAAGACGGGCTGTCGGCTCGAGAGCGGTTGGAGCGCGGAGGAGCTGGAGGCACTCGCGCGGGAGAGGCTGGGGCTCGTTCTGCCGGGCGACAGGGTTTTTCATTTTGAAAACTGATCCGACGATCACGGATCAAAACATAAGAGACAGAGAGGGAAATCCATGGATTGGCAAGTCGGTGACATTCTGGAAGGTAAGGTAAGCGGAATCACGAAGTTTGGGGCCTTTGTCGCCCTCCCCGGCGGCAAGAGCGGTCTGGTGCACATCTCGGAGGTGGCCAACGCCTTTGTCAGCAATGTGGGCGATCATGTACAGCTCGGGCAGACCACGCCGGAGGGAAAGATCAACCTCTCCATCAAGCGCGCGGTCCCGGAGCCGCCGAAGAGCGACGCCAGACCGAGACGGCAGGAGCAGCCGCCCATGCCCAGTCAGGTCTATGTGAGGCCGACGCCTGTCGCCGCAGAGACCAGCGGCAACCAGGACTTTGAGGATCGGCTCAAGCGCTTCATGCAGGAGTCGGACAGCCGCATTGCCGACAGCCGGATGTATGCCGATCACCGGCAGCGCCGCAGAAGCAGATAAAATTTTCACGCCCCATTTCACGTTGAAATGGGGCGTCGTTTTATGTTCTTCGATATAAGGTATAGCCGCAGCGGCAGTTGATGTGGATTTTGCCCTTGTGCCTCGGCACGCGAAGCCAGCGGCCGCAGCCGGGGCATTTGAAATAGCGGTAGTCCTTGCGGTCCTTGAGGCGATCTTTCCAGGCGGCGTAAGCGCGTTTCTTTTTGTCAGCCCAGCGCAGTAGCAGGAGATTTTCCGCCTCCCGCAGGGGGAGGTTCCGGGAGAAGGCGCGGACAAAGGAGAACACCAGCAGCATCAGCGCCAGCGTTAACAGCAGCGAGCCGAGCCCGCCGCCGATCAGCAGCGCCGGCACAAAGCCCGCCAGCCCTGTCCAGAACAGGAGCTTGGACAGCTCGTCCATGCCCTGCCGACCTGTGAAGATTTGCCGGATTTTTTCTCTCATGTCTGTTGCCTCGCAAAGCGCTTTTTTATTTTATCAACACGGCTCATTTTAAAAAGCACAACCGCTGCTGTCAAGTACGGCGGCAAATTGTTTACAGAAAAGCAACAGGCTATCTTTGGGTCATTCCGAGCGAAGCGAAGAATCTTGGAAATCGCCGCCTTGGAAGAAGAGATCCTTCGCCGGCGCTCAGGATGACAGATTTATTATCCTTCCGTCCACTCGCTGAGCTCTATATATACGGTGACCCGGCCATCGGTAATGAGCTCGGCGCGCATGGGGTGCATGTCGGATTTGCCAAACCAGACGGTACAGCGGAGCTCGTCGTCCGGCTCAAAGAGGGCGGCGCGCTTGCCGTCCTCTTCCCAGACGCTGTCGATGTGGCCGGTGCGAATGGCGCGCAGCATCGCCGGCAGGGATGAGAGCGGCGAGAGCCCGAAGGAGTCGAGCGAGCCTGTGTCCAGCACCACGCTGTCGTATTCGAGCGTGGAGCTGCCGGGGCTGACATGGGCCGAGACCCCGCGGATAAGTTCCGGGGCCTGTACGGTAACACGGCCGCCCTCGGTGTCTTCCTCGTAAGAGAGGACAAAACGGGCAGTCTTGTGCTCATACTCGGCACGGACATTAGCCGTGAAGCTGAGGCTGTCCAGATGGCCGAGGCGCTCGGCAAAGGCTTTGACCTCGCTCTCTCCCCGGCTTTTGCCGCAGGCGGCAAGCGGCAGTGCGAGGCAGAACAGAACAAGCGTGATGATGCGTTTTCTCATGATCTCATGACCTCCGCGGTAAATGATGTTTTACCTTATGCGGAGGGGCCGGGAGAGTATACGTCGAAAAAAAGATTGTAAAAAACGCGCACAGTTGTTATAATATATAGACATATTTTGCAGTCTCCGCTATATTACGGCGTTCAGAGAAAGGACTATAGATTATGATCTGCTTTAACGTACCGCCCTGCACGGGCCATGAGATGAAATATATTGCCGAGGCGGTCGCCTCTCACAAAATCTGCGGCGACGGCCAGTTCACCAAAAAATGCAGTGCCTGGCTGGAGCAGCGCTTCAACGCCCACCGCGTCCTGCTGACCACCTCCGGCACCACCGCCCTGGATATGGCGAGTCTCCTGTGCGAGCTCCAGCCCGGGGACGAGGTCATCCTGCCGAGCTTCACCTTCTCCTCCACCGCCAACGCCTTCGTCAACTACGGGGCGCGTCTGGTCTTTGTGGACATCCGGCCCGACACCATGAACATCGACGAGACGAAAATTGAGGCCGCCATTACCGACAGGACGAAGGTCATTGTCGCCATGCACTACGCGGGCGTCGCCTGCGAGATGGACACGATCATGGACATCGCCCGCCGCCACAAGCTGCTGGTCATCGAGGACGCGGCCCAGGCGGTCATGAGCACGTACAAGGGCCGTCCCCTCGGCACCATCGGCGACTTCGGCTGCTTCTCCTTCCATGAGACCAAAAACTACTCTATGGGCGAGGGCGGCGCGATCCTCATCAATGCCCCCCAGTATGTCGAGCGCGCGGAGATCCTGCGCGAGAAGGGCACCGACCGCGCCCGCTTCTTCCGCGGCCAGGTGGACAAGTACACCTGGGTGGACCTGGGCGACAGCTTCCTGCCCTCCGAGCTCAACGCCGCCTATCTCTGGGCCCAGCTCGAGATGGCGGACGAGATCAATGACGACCGTCTGAAATCCTGGAACCGCTACAACGAGGCTTTTGCCGACCTTAAGGCCAAGGGCCTGGTTGAGCTGCCTGTCATTCCCGAGGGCTGCGTCCACAACGCGCACATGTTCTATCTCAAGTGCCGCGACCTCACCGAGCGCACGGCGTTCATTCAGTTTCTCAAGGAGCGGGACATCCTCGCGGTGTTCCACTATGTGCCCCTGCACTCTGCCCCGGCGGGGCTGCGCTTCGGCCGCTTTGAGGGTGAGGACAAATACACTACCGCCGAGTCTGACCGCCTTGTGCGCCTGCCGCTCTACTACGGCCTGACGGACGAGGATCAGGCCAGGGTCATCAAGGCCGTGCGTGATTTTTACGGAGTCTGATATGCTGATTCTGAAACCGTCCGAGCTGCCGGTCATCAACGGCGAAAAGCTCTCTCTGCGGCCCATCACGGACGCGGACACCCCGGACATCGTGCGCTGGCGCAACGACCCCGAGGTCTGGCGCTACTTCCTGTTCCGTGAGCCCTTCACCCCCGAGATGCACCGGGCCTGGCTCAAAAACAAGGTGGAGACCGGCAAGGTCATCCAGTACATCATCGTCGAGCGCGAGAGCGGAAAGAGCGTCGGCAGCGTGTATTTCCGCGACGTGGACGAGAAGAATGAGTCGGCGGAGTACGGCATCTTCATCGGCGAGACCTGGGCCCGCCGCCGCGGCCTGGGTACGGAGACGGCCAGACTCTTTACCGCCTTCGGACTGGACGTGCTGCGCCTGCACCGCATCAACCTCAAGGTCCTCGGCGGCAACGAGGTCGCGCGCCGCAGCTACGAAAAGGCCGGCTTTCAGACCGAGGGCGTCTTCCGTGATTTTGTCAAGCTGGACGGCGTCTATACGGACGTGATTTTTATGGCGAGGCTTGCCGGGGAGGGTGCGTAACATGCCGCTTGTATCCTTTGTGATCCCCTGCTACCGCTCGGCGCACACGATCCGCGGCGTCGCGGACGAGCTGAAAACCGCGATGGAGGCAATGCCGGGCTACGGCTATGAGCTTATTCTGGTCAACGACTGCTCCCCCGATGACACATTCAGCGTTCTGCGGGAGATGGCCGAGACCGACGAACATGTCACCGCCGTGGACCTTGCAAAAAACTTCGGCCAGCACGCGGCCCTCATGGCGGGGCTCAAACACACGGCGGGCGAGATCGTCGTCTGTCTGGACGACGACGGGCAGACCCCCGGCATTGATGCCGGCAAGCTCATCAGAAAATTAGAGAAAGGCTACGACGTGGTTTACGCCGAGTATGCCCATAAGCAGCACTCGGCTTTCCGCAACTTCGGCACGGTGCTCAATAACCGCATGACCGAGATCATGCTGGGCAAGCCGCGCGAGCTTACGATCACAAGCTATTTTGCCATGCGCCGCTTCATCGTGGACGAGATGCCCTATGTTGAGGGACTGATCCTGCGCGCCACCCGGCGCATCGGCACTGTGCCGGTCACGCACCGGGCGCGCGAGGAGGGCGAGAGCGGCTATACTCTCGTCAAGCTCTTCTCCCTGTGGATGAACGGCTTTACCTCTTTTTCGGTCAAGCCCCTGCGTATTGCGACTTACTGCGGCGCGTTCGCCGCGTTCCTGGGCTTTATCTACTTTATTGCCATCATCGTCAAGCACTTTGTGGACAGCACCATCCCCGAGGGCTGGGCCTCCACCATGGCGCTGATGCTGCTGCTCGGCGGCGTCATCCTGCTGGTGCTCGGCATGATCGGGGAGTATATCGGCCGTATCTATATGTGCATCAACGCCTCGCCCCAGTATGTGGAGCGCCAGGTCATCCGAAAGCGGTGACGCCATGAGGAAGACGGAAAAATGGGTCTTCCCGGCGCTGCACCTTCTCCTGCTGCTCTTTTCGCTCACGACGGTGCTCTCCAAGCTCGCCGCCGGGGAGGACTTTCTGAGCCTGCGCTTCTGCCTCTTTTTCGGCGGGGAGTTTGTCCTGCTCGGGATTTACGCCCTCGGCTGGCAGCAAATTCTCAAGCGCCTGCCGCTGACCCTGGCCTACACCAACAAGGCCGTGACCCTCGTGTGGTCTATGGTCTTCGGCGTGCTGCTGTTCCATGAGACGGTGAGTCTCAAACAGGTTATCGGCTGTGCGCTCGCGGTGGCGGGCGTCGTGCTCTTTGTCCGCGCGGACGGGGAGGAGGCGGCTCATGAGCCGTGACATGATCCCCTATCTGCTGCTCGGCGTGTTCAGCGTCTTTGTCGCCTCTCTGAGCCAGACCCTTTTAAAATGGGAGTCCGGCCGGGAGCACAAGAACCTGCTCCGCGAGTACCTGAACGTCGGCGTGATCGGCGGCTACGGCCTGCTCGCGCTGTCAATGCTGCTGACCATGTTTGCGTATAAAAAGCTCCCGCTGAGCATGACTCCCGCTTTTGAGAGCTGCTCCTATATCTTCGTGACCGTCTTCGGCGCGGCGGTGTTCCACGAAAAAATCACGAAAAAGAAGCTCGCGGCGCTGTGCTTGATCGTCGCGGGAATTCT
>CADAAM010000050.1 GCA_902785905.1 Oscillospiraceae bacterium
GTCAAGGATGTACCATTTGCGTTCAACGGTCTCCTTGGTGAGCATGGTTGTGGACATAGTCTTGCCTCCATATAGAATCAATTGTTTTGACAGTTTAAGGCGCGGACGAATAACGGGTCTCGTCCGACGCGCTCCACTTTTATACCACAAGGCCGTGCGACTGTCAACAGCTATTTTTATTTAGAAATTCATATCTCGCAATATCTCGCAATATCTCGCAAAATCTCATCTATTCTGATTATCATTTTTCACTTTGACAAGCGGCGCTCCGGACATTAAAATAAACGGCATAAACTTACGAAAAGGCGGGCGTTTCCATGGACAGAGCACTCAACGAATTTACCGGCACCGTGCGCCGCGCGGTGGACGATTACGACATGATCGAGGCGGGGGACCGGGTCGCGGTGGGTGTCTCCGGCGGCAAGGACAGTCTGGTTCTGCTGCTGGCCCTCAATCACCTCAAACGCTTCTACCCCAAGCCCTTCGAGCTGGAGGCCATCACCATTGAGCTCGGCTTCGAGGGCATGGATTTTACGCCGGTCAAAGCACTCTGCGCGGAGCAGGGCATCCCCTACACCTGCCTCAAGACGGACATCAAGGAGATCGTCTTCGATGTGCGCAGGGAGGACAACCCCTGCTCCCTCTGCGCAAAGATGCGGCGCGGCGCGATAAACGATGCCCTGAAAGAGCGGGGGATCAAAAAGCTCGCCCTCGGCCACCACTTTGACGACGCGGTGGAAACTTTCATGCTGAGTTTGCTGTTTGAAGGGCGCATCAGCTGCTTTCGCCCCGTGACCTATCTGGACCGCTCGGGCGTGACGCAGATCAGGCCCCTCATCTACGCCGGAGAGCAGAAGATCGCAAACCTCGCCGCCGCGCTCAATCTCCCCGTGGTGGAAAATCCCTGTCCCCAGGACAAGGGCAGCAAGCGGTATGAGGTCAAGCAGCTTCTCAAGACCATGTGCGCGGAGTACCCGGACATGAAGTCCAAAATCTTCGGGGCCATGCAGCGCAATCCTCTCCCGGGCTGGCAGCCGAAAGAGAACTGGAGACTCAGCAAATAGTGTGGAGTGTGGAGAGTGGAGTTATGGTATCCGCTTCGCGAATGATAAAAAATCGTCGCGAGGCGAGACCTTAACACCGCTCTCCGCTCTGTTTTGTTTACCCGGGCGCTCCCGCGGGCATACTCTTTCCATCATGATACGGGGGAGGTGCGGGGATGTCGGAGAAAGCTGCGCGGGCGATTGTGCTCGGGCTTGGGCTGATGCTCGGGGCCGGGGCGCTTTTTCTTGGGGGGCGCTATCTGCTGCCCTGGACCGCGCCCCTCCTCACAGCTTGGGCCCTGGCTGCGCTGCTGGAGCCCGCCGTGTCCTTCCTGACGCGCCGCCGCTGGCGACGCGGTGCGGCGGCGGGGCTCTGCACCCTGGCCGCGCTGGGGCTTATCCTCTGGGGCCTGTCCGCGCTGATCGTGAAAGGCCTCGCCGCGGCGGGAGAGCTGACGCGGGCTCTGCCGTCGCTGATGCAGGCGCTGAGCCTGCGGCTCGGAGATCTGGAGGACGTGGTCGAACAGCACATACGCGCCGTCCCGGCCCCGGCGGCGGGGCTGCTGGAGAAGGCAATCTCCGGACTCGCACAGAGCGCCGCCGCCCTGCCCGTCCAGCTCTCACGGAGACTGGTAGGCCTGCTGTCCCGCCTGGCACAGGGAAGTCCCGACGCGCTGTTGTTTCTCGTCACCGCCTCCCTCGGCACGTATTTCATCTCCGCCTCCTTCCCGACGGTCAACGCTTTTCTCCTGGCCCAGCTCCCGGAGAGCTTCCGGCGGCGGTTGGAGGGCCTGGGTACAGATCTCAAGAGCGGCTTTGGCGGGCTCCTGCGCGCCCAGCTCATCTTGATGGGTATGACTTTTTTCGAGCTTTTGGCTGCGTTTCTCCTGCTGCGCGTGCCGGGAGCCGCCATGCTTGCGGGGGCGACAGCGCTGATCGACGCGCTGCCGGTCTTAGGCACGGGCCTCGTGCTGGTCCCCTGGGCGCTGGCGTCTCTGCTGCTGGGCGAGACGCGGCGGGGCATCGGCCTGCTCGTAACCTGGGGCCTCGCGGAGCTTTTGCGCAACGCGGCGCAGGCCAAGCTCCTGGGCGATCAGATCGGCCTCGACCCACTGGCCTCGCTGCTGAGCGTTTATGTCGGCTGGCGCGTCGCGGGCGTCGGCGGGATGCTGCTCTTCCCGCTGGGACTGATGGTCCTGATCCGGCTGAACGACCGCGGCGTTGTGAAGCTGTGGAGAAATATTTAACGCCTTGCCGCAGTGCCATTCCCGGGCCTGCTTCGCGACAGCCCGCCAATGGCGCAGCTGCGGAGATTCCGGGCCGCCTTCTTCTGCCCCCGGCGGCGGCCCGCAATCCTGTCTCATATTCACAAAAACACACGAAGTGCCCGGAAGTTTTTTGAGAATTATTGACATTTCAAACAAAGAGCGGTATAATTTTTCCTGCAAAAATCAAAAGCAATTCCACACGGAGCTGCTTTTGAAAACGGCCAATGCGCCAATAAACAATAGGAGGAAAAACCATGAAAAAACTGCTCGCTCTGGCTCTGGTCCTGGTTATGATGCTGTCCCTCTCCGTGACCTGCTTTGCCGACGGCAAGGCCGCCGCGGACTATTCCGGCACCCTGACCATCTATTCCCCGCATGACTCCGATCCTCTGAACGACGGCGTCGCCGCGTTCGAGGCTGCCTACCCCAACGTGAAGGTTGAGGTCGCAAGACCTACTTCCAGCCCTACACCCCCAGCGCCCTCGATCTGATCGATCCGAGCCTCTATGATGCGGAGCACTACTGGATCGGCGAATCCCCGCTGCCCATGGTCTTTATCGCCAACACCAACCTGGTTCCCGAGGACAAGATCCCCACGACCTGGAAAGACCTGGCCGATTGGGACGTCGACGCCTACGGCAAGATCGCCATCGCCGACCCCACCTCCTCCGGCTCCGCCTTCACCCAGCTGTGCACCATCCTCTTCCTGTACGGTGAAGAGAAGGACGACTACGCCGCCGGTTGGGAGATGGTCTCCAAGATCATGCCCAAGCTCGAGGTGAAGAACTCCTCCTCCCTCGCCCACAAGGACGTCTTCGGCGGTGAGAACGCGCTCGGCATTACGCTTGAGAAAGCCGCTATCAAGTACTCCGAGGACTTCATGAAGGTCATTTACCCGACCGACGGCACCTCTGCCGTACCCGACGGCGTCGCCATTGTGAAGAACTGCCCGAATCAGGAGCTGGCCGAGCTGTTCGAGGAGTTCGTCCTCGGCCATGACTGCCAGGCCCGCCAGAACGCCGAGTGGGGCCGCCGCCCCATCCGCAGCGATGTTGAGCCCGTCGGCCTCAAGCCCCTGAGCGACATCACCCTTATGAACTACAACTTTGACTACGCCGCCGGCAACGCCTCCGACATCAAGGAAGCGTGGCAGGATATGCTCGTCGGCTGAGCCTGAACGGAACAGACATCATCCTTGCATAAACGACAAGGAGGGAATCCTTGGATTCCCTCCTTGTTTAATCAATTGAAAACAATGTTTTCAATCGAGAAACTCGCGCGTATCGCACGCGGCTCGCGGGGGATCGCCGCGTTTGGTCGGCGCGAGGCCTCGCTTAGCAAGCCTGGATCGTCACGCACTTCCCGCGCGTCGTTATGCTCGGCTTATGGTGTTTTTGAGGCGGCAAAGCTGCCTCAAAAACGATTATAATGAACTATAAACACCATTTGCTGCTCTTCAAGGCTGAAACAGCCGCGCAGATTATGCCTGTGCGCCGGTTTGAGCCCTGAAAGAGAAAACAGGAAACGGGAGGAAAACATATGAGCAACGCTGTCATTATCAACAATGCCGTCAAAAAATACGGAGATTTCATCGCCCTCAAGGGTGTATCGCTCAATATCAAGGAGGGCGAGTTCTTCACGCTGCTCGGCCCCTCCGGCTGCGGCAAGACCACGCTGCTGCGCATGATCGCGGGCTTCAACTCCATTGAGGGCGGCGAGTTCTATTTCGGAGACAAACTCATCAACGCCGTTCCGGCGCACAAGCGTGACATCGGCATGGTCTTCCAGAACTACGCTATCTTCCCGCACCTGACGGTGGAGGAGAACGTCGCCTACGGTCTGAAGGCCCGCCACGTCCCCAAGGCGGAGATCGCCCCGCGCGTCGCCGAGGCTCTGGAGCTTGTGCAGATTGCGCATCTGGCCAAGCGCAAGCCAAACGAGCTGTCCGGCGGTCAGCAGCAGCGCGTCGCCCTGGCCCGCGCCTTTGTCATCGAGCCGAGCGTCCTGCTGATGGACGAGCCGCTTTCCAACCTCGACGCGAAGCTGCGCGTGCAGATGCGCACGGTCATCAAGAAGCTGCAGCGCAAGCTCGGCATCACGACGATCTACGTCACCCATGACCAGGAGGAGGCGCTGGCTATCTCCGACCGCATCGCAGTCATGAAGGACGGCGTCATCATGCAGTGCGGCACGCCCACCGAGATCTATGCCAAGCCTCAGAACCCCTTCGTCGCGGGCTTCATCGGCGTCAGCAACTTCCTCGACTGCGAGGTCTCCGGGGGCGGGGTCGTGAATATCAAGGATGAACTCAAGGTCACGGTGCCCGTACAGTCTGACTACACTGGCCCCGCAAAGCTATCCGCCAGGCCCGAGCAGCTCTTCTTCGCCAAGGAGGGCATGCCCGGCACGGTGCAGTTCTCTACCTTCCTGGGCGATTTCATCGAATACGAGGTGCAGCTCAACGACGGTCAGAACCTGATCGTCAACGAGTACACCAAGGACACGACAGAGAGACACGAGGCCGGGGAAAAGGTCTTTTTGAACTTTGATCCGACGCGCATCTCCGTCTACAGAGCGGATACCGAGGAGGTCATTACATGCTGAAACGGAAAGACCTGACGATTCCCTTTTACATGGACCCCTGGTTCTGGGTGAAGCTGATGGTGTTCATCATCTTCCTCCTCTTCCTGGTCTGGCCCTTCTCCTCCATCATCGTCAACGCCTTCAAATCCAGCAAGGTAGACGGCTTTACGATGGCAAACTTTGAAAAGTTTTTCAAGAAAAAATACTACTACGGGGCGCTGAAAAACAGCGTGTCCGTGTCTGTCGTCCCCTCGCTCTTCGCGATCGTCCTCGGTGTACCCATGGCCTATCTCATGACCCGCTACAATGTCTGGGGCAAAAAGATCTGGCATGTGCTGGCAATCCTCTCCCTGATGAGCCCGCCCTTCCTCGGCGCCTACGCCTGGATCATGATGTTCGGCCGCGCGGGCTCCGTTACCACCTTCCTCAAGCAGTACGGCATCGCCATCCCCACCATCTACGGCTTTGGGGGCATCAGTACGGTGCTGACGCTCAAGCTATATCCCTATATTTATATGTACACCTCCGGCGCGATGGAGAGCATCGACTCCTCGCTGGAGGAGTGCGCGGAAAATCTGGGCTCCGGCAAGCTGCGCCGCTTCTTCACGGTCACAATGCCGGTGGTCACGCCCTCCATCACGGCGGGCGCGCTGGTCGTGTTTATGAGCGCCCTGGCCGACTTCGGCACACCCATGCTCCTCGGCGGTCAGGACTTCCGCACGCTGCCGGTACTGATCTACAACGAGTATTTAAGCGAGATCGGCGGCAACGGCAACCTCGCCTCGGCCATCTCCATCATCATCGTCATCATCACACTGGTGATGCTGCTGGTGCAGAAGACCTACGTCGGTCGCCGCAACTACATCATGAGCGCCCTGCGTCCCCCCAAGGAGATCGAGGTTCACGGCTTCAAGCGCTTCCTCGTGACCCTGCCGGTCTTCCTCATCAGCTTCGTGTCCTTCCTGCCGCAGATCGTCGTCTGCGCCAGCTCCTTCCAGCACACAAACTACTCGAGCTTCACCGGCGGCTTCACCCTGGAAAACTACCAGAACCTCGGCTCCCGCCTGTGGTCCACCATGCGCAACACCTTTGTCTACTCGCTGACCGCCATGGTGTTCATCGTCATCATCGGCATCCTCATGTCCTATGTTATCGTGCGCAAGAAGGGCAAGACCGGCGGCCTGCTCGATATGCTGCTGATGGCGCCCTACGTCATCCCCGGTTCGGTGCTTGGTCTGTGCTACATCGTCACCTTCAACGTCAAGCCCCTGGTCCTGACCGGCACCGCCGCCATCATCATCATCTCCTATGTCATCCGCAAGCTGCCTTACACCGTCCGCAGCGCCAGCGCCTTCCTCATGCAGATGGACCCGAGCGTGGAGGAGGCCTCCATCAACCTCGGCGTGGCCCCAATGAAGACCTTCTGGAAGGTCACGGCCCGTCTGATGCTGCCCGGCGTATTCTCCGGCGCGATCCTCTCCTGGGTCACCTGCATCAACGAGCTGAGCTGTTCGATTATGCTGTCCTCCGGCAAGAACAACACCCTGACCATCGAGGCCTACACCAACATCGTGCGCAACAGTGTGGGCTCCGGCGCGGCGCTCTCCGCCATCCTGACCATCACCAGCGCCGTCATCCTCATCATCTGCCTGAAAATTTCCAAGGGCAAGATCCGTGTATAAGGTGAAACTATGATCAAAAACATTGTCTTTGACATGGGCAACGTCGTCATCCGCTTCGACCCCGACGCCTTTATTGAGCGCTTCGGGGTCGGCGGGGAGGACAAGAAGACCCTCCTGCTTGAGATTTTCCGCTCGCCTGAGTGGGTGATGATGGACCGCGGCACGCTGACCGACGAGCAGGCGGCCGACATTCTCTGCCCGCGCGTGCCGGAGCATCTGCGCGAGATCGCCCGGAAGCTCATCGCCCTGTGGGACAGGCCGATCATTGAAATCGAGGGCATTTACCCGCTGATCGAAGAGCTCAAGGACCTGGGCTATAAAATCTATCTCCTCTCCAACGCGAGCTGCCGCCAGCCCGATTACTGGCAGCGCGTCCCGGCCGCAAAGTTCTTCGACGGCACGCTCATCTCTTACTCTGTCAAACTCATCAAGCCCATGCCGGAAATCTACGAAAAGTTCTTCGAGACCTTCGGCCTCAAGCGTGAGGAGTGCTTCTTCATCGACGACAGCCCTGCCAACATTGAAGCCGGCCTCTATGTCGGCATGCCCGGCGCGGTTTTCCACAACGACCTTGCAAGGCTCCGCCGCCAGTTGAGAGCTTCGGGCGTCATGGTGAAGGAAGGGTAAACAAACCGCGCCTGCCTGTTTGTCATGCCGCAGCAACACCGTAAGGGGGCCGGTCTCCGCCCAAAATCCTGCATAATCTCCGAGGGCGGCTATCTGCCGCCCTCAAGCTGTCGACATGGTGTCGACAGCTTGAAGGGCAAAATGGGAACTTCCGAAAAAGTTCCCATTTTGCATGGATTGTACGTGAAGGGGACTCCCCGTCCCCCTTCACAGATCCCCCCTTACAAGACTAACTTGGTTTGCAAGGGTTTGTCTACAGTCTGAGGGCGGCAATCAGCCGCCCTTCTATGATAGGAGCTGATCATGTCCAACGTCCATAGCATACGCCCCGTCGCTGTGATGCGCAGCGACTTTCCGGAAAAATTCGGCATTCCGCGCCAGGCGGGGATCGTCCCGGAGCTGGAGAGCCTTGTGGTCTTTGAACCGGACTTTCGTGACCCGGAGGCCCTGCGCGGCATCGAGGGCTTCAGCCACCTCTGGCTTATCTGGCAGTTTTCCGAGTCCGTGACGGAGAGCTTTTCTCCCACGGTGCGCCCGCCGCGGCTCGGGGGCAACACGCGCATGGGCGTTTTTGCCACGCGCTCGCCCTTCCGCCCGAACGCTTTGGGTCTTTCCTGCGTGGAGCTCAGGCGGGTAGAGCAGCGCCCCGGCCTCGGGTCGGTGCTGGTCGTGGGCGGGGCCGATCTCATGGACGGCACGCCGATTTATGATATCAAGCCGTACGTTCCCTATGCGGACTGTCACCCCGGGGCAAGCGCGGGCTTTGCCCCGGATCCCGGCGCGACGCTCAGAGTGGAGCTGCCGGACGTCCTTGCGGTCAAGCTCCCGGCGGACAAAATCGACGCCCTGCGCGGTGTTCTGGCAAACGACCCCCGCCCCCGCTACCAGCGCGACCCCGAACGGGTCTACGCCATGGACTTTGCAGGCGTCACCGTGCGCTTCACCGTGGACGGCGATACGCTGACGGTGAGAGAAATAGAGAGTAAAGAGTAAAGAGTAAAGATTAAAGAGTTGGGAGTGGAGTTGTGGAATCCGCTTCGCGGATGATTTTTTAATCGTTGCGGAGCGACACCATAACTCCACTCTTCACTCTCCGCACCCCACTTTTTTATCTCAAAATCGGCTGTAATTGTTCTCCCCGCAGCGCTGCCTCAAGCGTCTCGCCCAGGAGCGTGAAATCCGACTGCAGAGAGCGGGGCTTCTTTGCGGGATCGTCCTGGCGGAAGGGGACAAAGTAGACGTTCTTTCTGTTTAACAGCCGCGCAATGTTCTCGGCCGAGCCGGAGAGCCCGTCGTTGGTGGAGAAGGCGATCACCAGAGGCCGCCCGTTTCTCAGATGGGCCTTGGCTGCCATGGCCACCGCGCTGTCGGTCATTCCGTGGGCGAGCTTTGCCAGCGTGTTGCCCGTGCATGGCGCAATCACCAGCGCGTCCATCGGCTCCTTAGGCCCCAAGGGTTCCGCCTCCGCAATCGTGGTGACCACCCGTTTCCCTGTCAGCGCCATGAGGCGGCGGATGTGGTCGGCCGCGGTTCCAAAGCGGGTGTCCGTCTCGGCGGCGGTCTCGCTCATAATGGGGATGAGTTCGTAAGTCTCCGCAAGGCTTTCGGCAGCCTTGAAGACCTGCTCATATGTACAGTAGGACCCGCAGAGCGCGAGGCCCAGGCGTTTTTTACCGCTCATGCTTTTCCTCCCTCTCCCGGATGACGGCGTAGATCGTGTCGCGGATAAGCGAAGCCGCGGCGCAGGGGGCACTCTTTCCCGGCAGGCCCGGCGCAGAGATCACATGCAGCCCCAGGTCCTCTGCCAGCGCCCTGTCAAACCCCGGCTCGGACGCGAGCTCCACCAGCAGACTGTCCGGGCGCAGACGCTCGAGTACATCCTTCTCAAGTACCGCCGCGGGTACTGTGTTAACCGCAAAGTCCAGTTCCCCGGCAAGCTCCGGCAGTTCCGAGAAACGGCTTGCGCGGAGCCCCAGAGCCTCCGCCTCGGCCCGGTCGCCCGGCTTCCGCGCGGCGACCCAGACCTCACAGCCCAGGGCGCGCAGCCTCGGGGCGAGGTTTCGCGCGATTCGCCCCCAGCCCGTGACCAGGGCGCGGCCCCGCCACAGACTCCTCGGGCTCTCGCGGATCATAAGCCCGATCGCGCCCTCGGCGGTCAGCGCCGCGTTGCCGACCGTGTAGTCGCGGCGCGTCATCAGCTCACACACCGAGAGTCCCGCCCGGATCGCTCCAAGGCTGGTCTCCTGCGCAAAGCGCCCGCCGCAAAGCGTCTGCCCCGGCCAAAGCGCTGTCAGCAGCTCCCCGGGTGTGAGCTTCTGTACGGACAGCGGGGCGGAGATCAGGCCGTCTTTTTCCGCCGGGACGCCCAGCAGCACCCAGTCGGCCCCGTAGGCGCAGGCCTCCGGGCTTGAGCACTGGGCAATTCTCTGCGGCAGGGCGGCCTTCTCCAGCGCGTAAGTCCGCACCGCGTGGCCGTCCCCGGCCAGCAGCGCTGCCAGCCACGCCGAGCGCGCATCCCCGCCGATCACCGCAAATTTCATAGGCACCACCTCCAAAGGCATCATATGTCGGAAAAGAGCGGAGTGTGAAGAGTGGAGTGTGGCGTTATGGAATTCGCTTCGCGGATAAATAAGAAAAGCTGTGCAGTAAAACCTTAGCTCCGCACTCTTACTTGCACGCTCCGTTCAGCTGTGGTACAATGGGACATCCTTTGTTGAGAGGTAACAACATGAGCAGAGCAGACGAAATCTTTATTCAAAACTGCAGGGACATTCTGGAAAACGGCGTCTGGGACACGGACCGCGCCGTCCGCACCCGCTGGGACGACGGGACGCCCGCCCACACGATCAAAAAATTCTGTGTTGTCAACCGATACAATCTGGCGGAGGAATTTCCCATCCTCACCATCCGCCGCATCTACTGGAAGTCCGCCATCGACGAGCTGCTGTGGATCTGGCAATTGAAGAGCAACAACGTCAAGGAGCTGCGCACCCGCGTCTGGGACGCCTGGGCAGATGAAAACGGCTCTATCGGCAAGGCCTACGGCTATCAGCTCGGCGTCAAGCACCACTACCCCGAGGGGGACATGGACCAGGTGGACAAGGTGCTGTGGGACTTAAAGCACAACCCCGCCTCGCGCCGCATCATGACGAATATCTATAACTTTGCCGATCTGTCCGAGATGGCGCTCTACCCCTGCGCCTACTCGATGACCTTCAACGTCACGGGCGATCGGCTCAACGCGATCCTCAACCAGCGCAGCCAGGATATGCTGACAGCCAACAACTGGAACGTCGTGCAGTACGCGGTGCTGACGCTGATGATGGCCCAGGTCTCGGGCCTCAAGCCGGGCGAGTTTGTCCACGTCATCGCGGACGCCCACATCTATGACCGCCATGTCGACGCGGTGAAAGAGATCATCACGCATGAGCCCAAGCCCGCGCCGACCTTCCGCCTCGACCCGACGGTGGATGATTTCTACAAGTTTACCCGCGACAGCTTTACCATGGAGGGCTACGAATATTCAGATTTTGCCGGGAAGATCCCGGTGGCGCTCTGAGGGGGGCAAACCATGGAAGCCATCGTCGCCGTCTTCTCCGACTGGGGCATCGGCAGCGAGGGAACCCAGCAGGTGGTCCTCAAAGCCGACCGCGCCCATTTCCGGGAACTCACCGCGGGCGTTGCGGTCATCGTGGGCCGCCGAACCCTCGCGGATTTTCCCGGCGGCAGACCTCTGAAAGGGCGGAACAACATCGTGGTCACGCGCCAGGACCTCACAATTGAGGGGGCGGAAGTCGCCCACTCGACAGACGAGGCGCTGGCCCTCGCAGCCAAATACCCGCGCACCCTGGTCATCGGCGGGGCCTCGGTCTACCGCCAGTTCCTGCCGTATCTCGATCTGGTGCATGTGACGCAGATCGACCTTGCGCCGAAATCTGACAGCTACTTTGAAAACCTCGACGCCTCCCCGGACTTTCGCGTCCGCGAGGCCGGGGACTGGCAGGAGGAAAACGGCGTCCGTTACCGCTTCCTGACATACGAGAGAGTATATTAAAAGCAACTTGACAGTTTTTCCGGCAAAAATAATGCATAGTTCGTTGAAGTCCTTGACCGGATTAGTATAAACGGATCTGCAAAAAGCCCTTCATAAAAGAATCCGGACGAGACCGTACAGCATACGGTCTCGTCCGGATTCTTTATTCACGCGGAGCGGTCAAAGCAGCGCTTTAACTCCCCGCTCTTTACCGTTCTTCTCTGAAGTACGGCAGGCCGAGGGAGGCAGGGGGCTGGTTCTCGCGCTTGTTGCGCATGGAGGTCAGCACCAGCACAACGATGGTTACAACATAGGGGGCCATCTTGTAGAGCTCCTTGACGGCGAGGTTCATGCCCGAGGGGATGTACATGTGCAGAATGTACAGGCCGCCGAAGAGGAAGGACGCCAGCACGCCCACGTTCGGCCGCCAGACCGTGAAAATAACCAGCGCGATGGCGAGCCAGCCGCGGTCGCCGAAGGCGTTGTTGGACCACATGCCGGAGGCGTAGTCCATCACGTAGTACAGGCCGCCGAGGCCCGCGACCATGGCGCCGATGCAAGTGGAGAAATACTTATAGCGGGTGACGTTGATACCGGCGGCGTCGGCGGTGGTGGGGCTCTCGCCCACGGCGCGCAGGTGCAGGCCGGTGCGGGTACGGTTGAGCATATAAGAGACCGACAGGGCGATAATCACCGCGACATAGGCCAGAAAGCCGTAGCTTAAAAACAGCTTTCCAAAGACGCCCGTGGTCTCCGCGATGGGCAGGCTGCGGCGGAAGATGTTGGAGGTGTTTGTCAGAATGATGGAGGGCAGCTCGCTCCCCGAGAGCTTGATGAGAGAGCCGCCGAAGAAGTTGCCGAAGCCCACGCCGAAGGTGGTGAGGGCAAGGCCGGTGACGTTCTGGTTTGCGCGCAGCGTTACCGTGAGGAAGCAGTACAAAAGGCCCATCAAGAGACTTCCCAGCAGGCAGCAGGCGACGGGGATCAGGATGGCGAGCGCGGCGTTCATATCGGCAGCGGTCTTGCCGGACTCATAGAAAAAGGAGCCGATAACGCCGCTGATGCCGCCGACGTACATAATGCCGGGAATGCCGAGGTTGAGGTTGCCCGATTTCTCGGTCAGGGTCTCGCCGGTGCTGCCGAAAAGGAGGGGAATGCCCTGGACGATGGCACGGGGGATGAAGGAGATGATATCAAACATGGCTTATTCCTCCTTTCCCGCGCCGCGGGTGAGCTTGATTTCGTAGTTGATGAAAAATTCACTGCCGATGATGAAGAAGAGAATGATGCCGGTGAGGATGTCGCCGAAGCTGTGGTTGAGACTAAACTTGGTGGCGATCTCTCCGGCGCCGCGGCCGAGAAAGACCAGCAGGAAGCTCGTGAAGATCATCCAGACGGGGTTGAACTTGGCGAGCCAGGAGACCATGACGGCGGTGAAGCCGCGCCCGTCCACAATGGTGGGTGTCAGGGTGTGGTTGGTACCGGCGACCAGCAGGAGACCGGCCAGACCGCAGATTGCGCCGGAGAGGAGCATTGTGCGGATGACGACCCGCTCAACCTTGATGCCGACATAGCGGGCGGTGCGCTCTGACTCACCGACGACGGCGATCTCATAGCCTTGCTTGGAGTAGCTGAGGTAGATGTGCATGGCCACGCACATGGCGGCAACAATCAGAATATTCAACAGGTATTTCTGCCCGCCGACCACCGGAAACCAGCCAATTTCGCTCTTGGCATTGATGATGCCGATGGTGGCGGAGCCCTTGGGGCTTTCCCAGACCACACAGTAGAAGGCGACAAGCTGCGTCGCGACGTAGTTCATCATCAGGGTGAAAAGGGTCTCGTTGGTGTTGTACTTTGCCTTGAAGAAGGCGGGAATGCCGGCCCAGATCGCGCCGGCCAGCAGGCTTGCGATCACCATGCAGGGGATGACCGCCCAGTTCGGAACCTTGCCCGGCAGGAGAATCATACACGCTGCGGAGGCGAGCGCGCCGATGAGCGCCTGCCCCTCACCGCCGAGGTTCCAGCAGCGCATGCGGAAGGCCGGCGTCACCGCCAGCGACACGCACAGCAGCATGGCGATATTTTGAAGCAGCACCCACATTTTGCGCGTAGTGCCGAAGGAGCCCTTCCAGATTGCGCTGTAGACGGCGATGGGGTCTTCGCCGGTGACGAGGCTGGTGATCACGCCGCAGACTACGAGAGCCAGCAGCAGGGCCACGCCGCGGATGGCCCAGCTCTTGTACCAGGGCAGCGCCCCGCGCTTGGCGACATGGAAAAGGGGCGATTTGGTTTTCTTATTCATCGTCTTTTCCTCCGAGCTTTGTCAT
>CADAAM010000051.1 GCA_902785905.1 Oscillospiraceae bacterium
ACCTTGCGGTCGGTCTCGACGCCGCTCAGCACCGGCGCGGGACTCGCCTTGACCGGGGGATCCGGCGTCGGCGTCCACAGTCCCTCCTGCGGCTTTTCGGCCGTCGTTTCCCCGCCGGCGGCGCAGCCCGCCGCCGAGAGCATCAGCGACAGGAGGAGCAAAACAATCACGCTTCTCTTAAAAGCCATCACGGTTTCTCCTGAATGACATCCTGATCCGAGGGCTCGTTCTCCGCCTCAAGCGCACGGAGCGTGAGCAGGGACTGGTTCAGATCGTTCTGCAGGCTGTAAAAACGCTCCTCCACGCTCTGACGAAAGCCCATCGTGTTGAAGTAGGCCGCACGCACAGCGGCGAGGGCGCGGGCGCGCATGCTCTCCGCATCGTCGAGCATCTGCTTGCTCATGTGCGTGGCATTCTGAACGATCTGCTCGGCGCGCTTGTTGGCCTCACCGACGGGATCGGCCAGCAGGAGCTGGTCCTTTTCCTCCAGCTCACGCCGCTGCCGGGCGACGCGGTTGCCGAGAACCGTGGTCTGGGACTTGGCAAGCTCAAGCTCCGTCCGGGCGTCCTCCAACTGGGCGCGCACATCGGTCAGCTCGTCGCGCAGGCTGCGGATCTCTTCCTCCCGCTTCTGGCAGGCCTCGCAGAGCGTCTGCGTCAGATCCTCCTGGCGGTCTCCTGCAGGGCCGCCAGCTGCTGCTCCTGCTCGTTAAGCTGCCGGGTCATACGCTCGCATTCCTGCGCCTGCGCCTCGGCGCGCGCAGTCTCTTCGGCCGTCTCGGCCTTCCGCTGCTCCAGAAGCGCCTCCGCCGTGTCAAGCAGGCGATCCACCTCCGCAGGCTTATAGTTGCCGAAGAGGGTTTTTTGAATCTGAGTTCTTTCCAGTTCCATAGTCATATCTCCTCACTGCAGCAAATATTGCAGAAAACCCGTCTCATAGAAACAGAAGCCGAAGGCCCCGATCGTGATCAAAAAGAGGACGAGGTTAATAAACGAGATGATGGGCGAGCGCTCTTCCTCATCTTCGTCGGGGAGCTCCACCTCGGCAATGATATGCCCGCTGCGATCCTCATTCGGCGTCCAGTAGCTGGTGCGGATCGGATCAAGAAACGTGTCAGGCCGCACTTTTGACTTCTGCGGCGCCGCCTTCTCCGGGGCGGCGGACGTCGGCGGCTGCGCCTCGGCTTTCGCCTGGGGCGCCGGCTTCGGAGCGGGTGCGGGTTCCGGTGCGGATACAGGCGTCGGAACAGGCGCGGGCGGCTCCGGCACAGCCTCGGTCACGGGCGCGGGCGGCTCCGACACTGCCTCGGACACGGGCGCGGGCGGCTCCGACACAGCCTCGGTCACGGACACGGGCGGCTCCGACACTGCCTCGGACACGGGCGGCTCGACTCTGCGCTCCGGCTGCTGCTGCGCCTCCGGACGCGGCTGCGGGCCAGGAGACTCTACCGCCTCCGGGGAGAGGGAATGATCGGCAATATAGTTTTTCAGCTTTCGGACGTTGTTCCCGGTCAGACTGTATACCAGACACACCTGGGCACGGATCTGGTAGTCCATGTTAAGGGGCGGGGGGCTGTCGGCATATTTTTTCTGAAACTCCGCCAGTACGGCGTCCGCGAGCAGCTCCTGCGCTCTCCTGTCGTTACACCACTTCTGCGCCTCTTTCAGCGCGTCTTCACGCCACTCCCGCGAAAATGCATCAAAACGCGCACGGTCTTTCAAACCCGCTTGAATACTCATTTGCGCTTCCCCCTGTCAGCCGCCTGTGAGACGGCGCTTCACAAGCAATCAAAGTCTCCACCAAAGAATATCGCTGTTTTTCAGCTCGTTGAGATCGAACATACCCTTGATGTCGATCAGGACCTTCGCGTCCTTCTCGCCGAACAGACGCTGTAAGCCCTCCAGGCCGAGCGCGGCAAACTCCCTGTGTGCCACGGCCGCGACCACGCAGTCGGCATCGTGCACATCCTCAAAGGCCGTCAGCTCGATGCCATAGGCTTTTCTCGCCTCGGCGGGGTCTGCCCAGGGATCGGTCACAATGGGTTCGATCCCGAATTTGCGCAGTTCGGTCAAAATGTCGTTGACACGGCTGTTGCGCACGTCGGGGCAGTTCTCCTTGAAGGTCAGACCGAGAATGACGATCCTGCTCTTTCTCGGCGCGAGTCCGGCCACGACCATCTTTTCCACGGTCTTGGCCGCGACAAAGGCGGCCATGCCGTCGTTTACGATGCGGCCGTTGAGAATGATCTGGCTGTGATAGCCAAGTTTCTCCGCCTCGTATGTAAAGTAATAGGGGTCGACGCCGATGCAGTGGCCGCCTACGAGGCCGGGCTTGAAACCGAGGGCGTTCCACTTGGTGTTCATGCCGTCGATGACCTCGTTGGTATCGATGCCCATGCGGTCGAATACCATGGCGAGCTCATTCATAAACGCGATGTTGATGTCACGCTGGCTGTTCTCGACAACCTTCACAGCCTCGGCGGTTTTGATATTGCTGACCGGGAAGGTACCCACTTCAATAATAATATCATAGACCGACTTGATGAGCGCGCAGGTCTCCGCATCCATGCCGGAGACGATCTTTTTGATTTTGGTCAGCGTGTGCACCCGGTCGCCGGGGTTGATGCGCTCGGGGCTGTAGCCGATCTTGAAGTCCCGCCCGCATTTGAGACCGGACTGCTCCTCCAGAATGGGGATGCAGACCTCCTCGGTCACGCCGGGGTAGACCGTGGACTCGTACACCACCACCGAACCGGGCGTCAGGTTGCGGCCGACGATGAGAGACGCGTTCTGCACCGGGTAGAGATCCGGCGTGTGGTCGGCGTTGATGGGCGTGGGCACCGCGACGATGTGAAATTTCGCCTCGCGCAGTCTCTTTTCGTCGGAGGTGAAGTCCACCGTCGTTTTGCGGATGGCCTCGTCGCCGACCTCTTTCGTCGGGTCGATGCCGCACTTATACTGGCGGATGCGGGCTTCGTGGTGGTTAAAGCCGATCACGCGCAGATGCTTGGCAAATTCCACCGCCAGCGGCATCCCGACGTAGCCGAGACCAACCACGGAGAGACAGTCCTCACCGCTCAGCAGACGATCATAGAGAGTATCAAAAGATAGTTCGTTGTTCATGGTTATATACCTGTTTTCTGAATGTTCCGGGCAGGGGAGACCCCAAAACTACCCATAATAATCTTATTTTACCTATAGTATAGAATACCCTGATCGGCCCTTTCTGTCAAGTGATAAGAGCCATATCATCAATGTAAAAATGTACAAAAAAAGATCGCGCGCCGCCCTCTTTTCATTGCGGCCGCACTGTGCTATACTATTCCTAAAATATGGTTCTCGGAGTGTACAGACAGATGAAACTGAATGAACTCAAGGCGGGACAGTCGGCCCGCGTGACGAGCGTCGGGGGAGAGGGCGCGCTGCGCCAGCATTTCCTGGACATGGGCCTCATCCCGGGCGCGGAACTGACCATGGTCAAGCTTGCCCCGATGGGGGACCCGATGGAGCTGCGTCTGCGCGGCTATGAGCTGACGCTGAGACTCGCGGACGCGGAGCGCATCGGGATCGAGCGTCTCGCGGACGCCCCCGACCGCGCGCCGGAGCGGGAAAAGCGCCGTCCGGCAGACCATCCCGGCCTCGGCGAGGAAGGCAAATTTCACCCCAAGGGCACGGGCGACCCGCTGCCGGAGGGGACGCTTTTGAGCTTTGCCCTGGTGGGCAACCAGAACAGCGGCAAGACTACGCTCTTCAACCAGCTCACGGGCTCAAACCAGCATGTGGGCAACTTCCCCGGCGTCACCGTCGATCGCAAGGACGGCGCGATCCGCGGCCGCAGCGACACCGTCATCACCGACCTGCCGGGTATCTATTCCATGTCCCCCTATACGAGCGAGGAGCTGGTCTCCCGCGACTTTGTCCTGCGCGAAAAGCCCAGGGCCATCATCAACATCGTCGACGCCACAAATATCGAGCGCAACCTCTATCTCACCATGCAGCTTCTGCAGATGAATGTCCCGATGGTCGTCGCTCTCAACATGATGGACGAGCTGACAGGCAACGGCGGCACCGTGGACGTCAACCGCATGGAGTCCATGCTGGGCGTGCCGGTGGTGCCCATCTCGGCGGCCAAAAACCACGGCGTGGACGAGCTGGTGCGCCACGCCATCCATATCGCCAAATATCGGGAGCTGCCGCTCAGGCAGGACTTCTGCAGCGCAGAGGACCACGGCGGCGCGGTACACAGAGCCATGCACGCGGTGAGCCACCTGATCGAGGATCACGCCGCGCGCGCCGGGCTGCCCACGCGCTTCGCGGCCGCCAAGCTCATCGAGGGCGACGTGCGCATCCTCGAACAGCTCGAGCTTGACCAGAACGAGAAGGAGCTGCTGGAGCACATCATCCTCCAGATGGAGGCTGAGCGCGGGCTGGACCGCAGCGCCGCCATGGCGGAAATGCGCTTTGACTATATCACGAAGGTCTGTGACGCCTGCGTCATCAAGCCCCATGAAAGCCGGGAGCATAAGCGCAGCGAGCGGCTTGATACGGTGCTGACCGGCAAGTATACGGCTATCCCCATGTTCTTCGGCATCATGGCCCTGGTCTTCTTCCTGACCTTTTTCCTCATCGGCCCCTTCTTCCAGGATCTGCTGGCGTCGGGGATTGAAGCCCTGGGCGAACTGACCGGCCGCGCGATGGAGGCGGGGAACGTCAACCCCGCGATCCAGAGCCTTGTACTGGACGGCATTTTTGAGGGCGTCGGCAGCGTGGTGAGCTTCCTGCCCCTGATCGTGGTGCTCTTCTTCTTCCTTTCCCTGCTCGAGGACAGCGGCTATATCGCGCGTGTGGCCTTTGTCATGGACAAGCTCCTGCGCCGCATCGGCCTGTCCGGGCGCAGCATCGTGCCCATGCTCATCGGCTTCGGCTGCACGGTGCCCGCGGTCATGTCCACCCGCACTCTGCCGAGCGACCGCGACCGCCGTATGACCATCCTGCTCACGCCCTTCATGTCCTGCACGGCAAAGCTCCCGATCTACAGCTTCTTTGTCAGTGCCTTCTTCCCGAGGTATGGCTGGCTGGTCATCACGGGGCTGTACATTCTCGGCATCGTGAGCGGCGTGCTCGTCGCCCTGCTGTATAAGAAGACCCTCTTCCGCGGCGAGGCCGTCCCCTTTGTGATGGAGCTGCCGAACTACCGCCTGCCGAGTCCCCGCAACGTCATGCAGCTTCTGTGGGAGAAGGCCAAGGACTTTTTGCAGCGCGCCTTCTCGGTCATCCTGATCGCCACCATCGCGGTCTGGTTCCTCAAGAGCTTTGACTTCCGCTTCAACCTTGTCGCCAATTCCCATGACAGCATCCTGGCGGCCCTGGCGGGTCTGCTCGCGCCGATCTTCAAACCGGTGGGCCTCGGCGACTGGCGCATCGTCACCTCGCTGATCAGCGGCGTCATGGCCAAGGAGAGCGTCGTGTCCGTCCTCGGCATCCTCTACGCCGATCCGGGGGTCGAGACGGCCCTGTCCACCCTGACGGTCGCGTGCCTGCTGGTGTTCAGCCTGCTCTATACGCCCTGCGTGGCCGCCATCGCCTCCGTCAAGCGGGAGCTCGGCGGAAAATGGGCGGTCTATGTGGCGCTGTGGCAGTGCCTGCTCGCCTGGCTTGCCGCCCTGCTGGTGCGGCTTTTGGGCCTGCTGCTCGGAATGGGGTGAGGGCGTGAATATCTGGGACATCCTCATCCTGCTGGCCGTTGCCGGGCTTGTGTACCTCGCCGTCCGCGCCATGCGCAGCGGGAAGTCCCGCTGCAGCTGCGGCTGCGACGCCTGCGGGAAAAAATGCGAGTGCAAAAAAAACGCAAAAAGATGATCGTTCCTGAATCAGGAGCGATCATTTTTTACATAAGGATTTACATGCACCATGATATGTTTGACGGTGGGAAACTCCTGCTCGATGCGGTCGTGGACGCGCTCGGCAACACTGTGGGCCTCCACCAGCGAAAGCTGACCGTCGAGACAGATCTCCAGATCCACATAGATGCGGTTTCCAAACTCGCGGGTCTGCAGCCGGTCGATGCCTAGGACCTCCGGCTCCTCGCGCACGCAGACGCGCAGCCGTCTCTCCGTCTCCGCGTCGCAGGCCCGGTCCACCATTTTCCCGGTGGCGTCCTTGAAAATGTCGTAAGCCGCCTTAAGGATGAAGACGCAGATCACAAGACTCGCAACCGGCTCCATGACAGGATAGCCCAGCCGAGCCCCGCCGATGCCGATCAGCGCGCCGATGGAGGACAGGGCGTCGCTGCGGTGGTGCCAGGCGTTGGCCATCAGGGCGGCGGAATTGAGGCGCCTGGCATAATAGCGGGTGTACCAGTACATGGCCTCCTTGACGGCGATGGAGACCGCCGCCGCGATCAGGGCCAGAAGCCCCGGCGCGGTCTGCGCCTCCGCACCCGCGGCAATCGACTCGACCGCGCGGTACCCGATCAGCAGGCCCGTCATCGCCAGCACCACGGCCAGAATGATGGCCGCCACGCACTCAAAGCGCTCGTGCCCGTAGGGGTGCTCCCGATCGGCGGCCTTGACGGAGAGCTTCACGCCGATGATGACGATGAAGCTGCTCAGCACGTCGGACGCCGAGTGCACCGCGTCGCTGATCATGGCGCCGGAGTGGGCCAGAATGCCCGCCAGGAACTTAAACAGCGCCAGCGCCGTGTTCCCGGCCACGCTCACCAGCGAGACCCTGGTGGATGTCTTTTCAAAATCCATGTCAATACCCCCCATGAATACCCATGGAATCAGTTTATGCGTTAAAACAGCTGTTCTATGCTTTCAGCTTCGGCAGCCAGTAGTCTCTGCCGTAGAGCAGGATCTCCGCCAGCAGGCACACGGGCATGGCGGCGAACACGTCCACGGCCGAGTGCTGCTTGACAAAGCAGACCGCGGCGCACACGCCCAGCACAAAGAGCGTAAGCGCGATCTTCCACACCGGCGCGAGCCGCCTGTCCTTGAGACCGACCGACAGAATGCCCAGGGAATAGGCCACATGCAGAGAGGGGCAGACCCCGGTGCTGGTGTCGAAGGAATAGATAAAGGCCATGAGCGCGGTCAGAATGTTCTCCCGCTCAAAGACCTCTGGCCGCAGGTCCTGGCGCGAGGGCCAGACAATATAGCACAGCATGGCCACGGCCTGTGTGATCATAATGAAAGTCTGGACCTTTTTGAAGGCCGGCACATCGAAGAAAAAGGTATAGGCCAGAGCCCCGAACACGAGAAAATACCAGCCGACGTAGAAGAACAGAAAGTACTCGTTGAAGGGGATGAGATCGTCCAGCCTGCAGTGGATCGGATGGCAGCGCTCGGCGGGGATCAGGTTTTCGGTGATAAAGTACAGGGCAAAATAAGCAAGCCAGCCGCCCAGCAGCTTGACATGGGCAAAGCGGGGTTCATTGAGCTTTTTGAGGGAAAAGCCGCTGTAATCATACGGCTGACGATTCATTCGTATAGACCTCCAGGGGGATGTTTTTGGGATAGAGCCGCCTGGGCACGTTGGGGTAGGGGATGACCGTGTGCTCCGGCTGGGCGACGGCGATCTCAGTGATGGCGTCCATCAGGTATGCGCACAGACGCTTCCGCTCCTCCTCAATGGGGGCGTCCGCGCGAAAGCGCATCGGTTCGCCGAAGAAGAGGGTATCGAGCCTCGGCGCGACATAGAGCGGCACAAAGCTGAGCTCCGTACCGGTTTTCTTGTAGTAGAAGCGGGCAAGGTCAATAAACTTGTCCTGAAAATCATGGACAATGTTGTTGTGCTCGTCGTAGTGTTCCGGGAAGATGACCATGCTGTAGCCCTCCCTGAGCTTCGCGATGGACTCCCGGAAGGTGGAGATGAGCCGCGTATCGTGGTAGACGGGCACAGTGTGGGCGCTGTTGAAGATCAGCACGCACAGCGGCGTGATGAGGCGGCTCAGGATTTTGTAAAACCAGCGTATCCCTTTGGGCTTTCCCGACCAGAAATCCTGATAGGCGTAGGCCGCCACCTCCTCGCGGTGCATCATCTCGCCCGCGCACCAGACGCAGTGCTTCCCGGGCATATAGAGCTCGCCGGCGATGGGGCCGTACATCTGGCTGTGGTTGCCGACAATGACACATGGCTCGTCCGGCAGCTTTTCCGCCCCGACCAATTTGTATTTTGGCGAAAACAGCCACACCAGCCAGCGTATCACCTTGTACAGCCAGGGCGTTTTCTTGTCTTCCATCATCATCCATCCTTTGATACTATTTCTTGATTAAATTCTTTAATCAAGAAAGCCGCAGTTCCTGCGGCATTTTCAGCGCGAAACGCTGAAAACGCGCCTCATACAAGAACCTCTGCGCGCCTTATGGCGCTATGAAAACCTTTAAGGGATTAAAGGTTTTCATGAGGTTCTAGTATGCTGACTCACGCACAAAACACCGGGAGGACCGAAGCCTCCCGGTGTCCTATTCGGTTTTGGGGAATCCTTACGGTCTGAGCTGGAGATACAGATCGCGGTACTGCTTGGCCGAATTGTCCCAGGAGACGTCCTTGGCCATGTTGCGCTGCACCATCTCATCCCAATGCCAGCGGTCGGTGAAGTACAGGGTCTTTGCGCGGTTGATCGCGTCGAGCAGGAGACCCGCCTCGTAGCGGTCAAAGGTGAAGCCGTTGCCCTCGTTGGTGAACTGGTTGTAGGGCTGCACGGTGTCCTTGAGACCGCCGGTCTCGCGCACCACGGGCACGGTGCCGTAGCGCATGGCGATCAGCTGGGTCAGGCCGCAGGGCTCGAACAGGCTCGGCACCAGCAGGGCGTCGGCGCCCGCGTAGATCAGGTGGGCCAGGCTCTCGTTGTAGGAGATATAGGCGCAGACGGTGCCCTTGTTTGCGTTCTCGTAGTAGCGGAAAGCATCCTCATAGCGCTTGTCGCCCGTGCCGAGGATGACGACCTGGGTGTTGCCGTCGATGAGCTGCTGGAAGATGGCGTTGACAAGGTCAAGGCCCTTCTGGTCGGTCAGGCGGGAGATCAGACCGATGACCATCTTGTCCGCATTCTGCTCAAGACCCAGTCTCTCCTGCAGGGCCAGCTTGTTGGCCTTCTTCTTCTCAATGACGTCGGAGATGTCGTAGGTCTCGGCCAGCAGGCGGTCGGCCGCGCTGTTCCAGAGATCGACGTCGATGCCGTTGACAATGCCGTGGAGCTTGCCGGAGTGGAAGCGCAGATGCGCGTCCAGCGCCTCGCCGTAGAAGCCGGTCTGAATCTCCCAGGCGTAGGTGTTGCTGACGGTGGTGATCATGTCGGCGTAGGCGAGACCGCCCTTGAGCATGTTGGCGTCCTCATAGCCCTGCTTGAGGTGGCCGTATTCAAAGAC
Organism: Oscillospiraceae bacterium; assembly: GCA_902785905.1. Taxonomy (GTDB): domain Bacteria; phylum Bacillota; class Clostridia; order Oscillospirales; family Oscillospiraceae; genus Limivicinus. Next base: position 9,372 of record CADAAM010000051.1, read on the forward strand.
GTAGCCGGGCAGGCCGGTCCAGTACTTCATGGTGGGGATGTTGTAAATGCCCTGGAAGCGCAGGTTGTGGATGGTCAGCATGCTCTTGGCGCGGCCGACGGGCGTGTCGGCAAAGAGCGTGCGGAGGAACACCGGCGACAGCGCCGCCTGCCAGTCGTGGCAGTGGATGATGTCGGGGATCCAGTCCATGTAGTTGAGCGCCGCGAGGGCCGCCTTGGCAAAGTAGCAGAACTTGGGGATGTCGCGCACCAGATCGGTGTAGGGATTGCCCCAGCTGAAGAAATCGTTGTTGTCGATGAAGTCGTACACAACGCCGTCGTGCACATACTCCATGATGCCGACATAGAAGCTGCGGCCGTCGGAGCAGAGGTCCATCATGAACGCGCCGCGGTAGACCATCTTCTTCTGGTATTCCTCGGGAATGCAGGCGTAGCGGGGGAGAATGACCTTCACGTCGCAGTTCTGCTTGGTGAGGGCTCTGGGCAGGGCGTACATCACGTCGCCCAGACCGCCGGTCTTGATGAAGGGATAGCACTCGGAGCCGATGAAAGCGACACTGCGGCGCGGCTGCGGCAGCTCGGGCTTTGCATTGACAGGAGCTTCCTCGACGGCAGGGGCTTCCTCGACGACAGGAGCTTCCTCGACAGCGGGAGCTTCCTCGACAGCGGGAGCTTCCTCGACAGCGGGAACTTCCTCAACGACAGTGGCTTCCTCAACAACGGGAGCTTCCTCGACGACGGGGGCTTCCTCAACGACGGGGGCTTCCTCAACGACGGGGGCCTCCTCAACGACGGGGGCCTCCTCAACGACGGGGGCCTCCTCAACGACGGGGGCCACCTCAACGACGGGGGCTTCCTCAACAGCGGGAGCTTCCTCGACGACGGGGGCTTCCTCAACGACGGGGGCCTCCTCAACGACGGGGGCCTCCTCAACGACGGGGGCTTCCTCAACAGCGGGAGCTTCCTCGACGACGGGGGCTTCCTCAACAGCGGGAGCTTCCTCAACGACGGGGGCTTCCTCGACAACGGGCTCCATAGCCTTCTTCACGGCTTTTTTGCGGGCGGGAGCCTTCTTCTTCGCGGGAGCGGGCTCCGCACTCACGGCCTCGTCCGCCTTGGCTTCAACGACAGGCGCTTCTGCTTTCTTCGCGGTTTTCTTTCTCGCGGGGGCTTTCTTCTTTGCGGGAGCGGGCTCCGTGCTCACGGTCTCGGCCGCCTTGCTCTCAACGACAGGCTCCTCGCTCTTCCGGCTTTCAGGAGCCTTTTTCTTGTCAGTGGCTGTCTTTTTAACAGGCATAACGTTTCTCCTTTTTATCGAAATTGTCTGTAAACGATTGTGTCAGCTGTATCACCGGCTCAACGCCGTCGGCGCGATCCAGCCAAAGCGTCCCGATCTTCGGCGGGACGTTTTATTAAAAATACCACAAGGGTGAGAAAATGTCCAGTCCGGTATTACATCCGAACAAAGGGTGCAGCGTGCACAAAAGCCAAGTAAAAAGCGAAAAATGCGTTATTATCGCACAAGTATGTGCGGACTTCGACCTGACTTTCAAAGAGCGAAGCGCCTGCGCGTTTACTCAAAGGCAAAAGATCGGCGCGTCTCGTCGTCATTTCCCCCGCAGCGGCCGGACAAATACGAGGACACATCCGCCTCTGCCCTGCGGAACCCGACAGGCGAGGGAAAATAAAGGTTGTATTTTAATTATTATATACAGCTTTTACGATTTTCGCAACTGTTTTTATTAAGGCAACACCGCACAATCCGGCTTCGGCGCCTCCTGGAAAAATTGCGCTCTGATTTTGTCACTTTTTCTTGAAATACACAAAGTATTCCTGCGAAAAACTGCCTTCATCAGAACCCAATTTTTCTCAGGATTCGGTATTGCCTTAAACAACTGTAAATCATGACGGGCGCCGGCAAAAGCCCTGTGCGGACCGGCAGCACGGTAGCCCCGCGGAAGCGTGAACGCTTGCGGTTCGGCGGTAAAAGGTATATAATAAATCTTACATGATCTTGCTTGCCTGTTTGGGTTGATACTAGAACCTCATGAAAACCTTTAATCCCTTAAAGGTTTTCATAGCGCCATAAGGCGCGTAGAGGTTCTTGTATGAGACGTGTTTTCAGCGTTTCGATTAAAGAATTTAATCAAGAAAAAGTATGAGACGGCTTTATGGGAGGCCACTATGATACAAAGACTGTTCAGGCGAATGTTGGCGGCGCAGATCGTCTCCGCCATGACGGTAACGCTGTGCATGCTGATCGACAGTATTATGATCGGCCGCTTCCTGGGTGTGGACGCGATGGCGGCCTACGGCTATACGGCCCCTGTCCTGCTGGCCTTTGCCGCTCCCGGCGCGATGATCGCCGCCGGCGTTCAGGTGGTCTGCGGTCGGACCATGGGCAGCGGCGACCGCAAGGGGACCGACGCCTGCTTTACCGTCTCCGTGCGCCTGACGCTGGGCCTGGCCGTGTTCGGGCTCGCGCTGGTTCTCTGCTTCGCGGGGCCGCTCTGCACGCTCCTGGGCGCGGGAAGGCCCGGACCCGGAAACCCCGTCTTTGCCCTGACAAAGCACTATCTGACGGGCTTCATCATCGGCGTGCCGGCCTTTCTCACGGCGCAGATCATGGTGCCCTACCTCCAGATGGCGGGGGACCGCAAGCGCCTCGTGGCGGCGGTGGTCCTCATGACGGTGAGCGATGTGATTTTCGATCTGCTCAATGTCTTCGTTTTTCACGGCGGCACCTTCGGCATGGGTCTCGCCTCGAGTTTGAGCTACTATGCGGCGCTGCTGGTGGGCAGCGGGTATTTTCTGAAAAAGGACTGCCTTTTCCATCTTCAGCCCTGGGGACTGCGCCTTGATATGCTGCGCGCTGTCCTGACCGACGGCGTCCCAACCGTCGTCAACCAGCTCAGCCTTGTGCTGCTTGTCTTTCTGCTCAACCGCGTTCTGCGCACGACGGGCGGCAACATGGCGGTGGCGGCCTACTCGGTCGTCTCCACCGTGAGCAATCTCTGCTACGCTTTCAGCTCCGGCATCGGCTCGGTGGCACTGATGCTCGCCGCTATTTTCTATGCGGATGAGGACCGCTCCGCGCTGCTTGTCCTGGTGAAGACGATCTTTTACTACGCCGTCATCGTCCTTGTGTGGGTGACAGCGGCCGTGCTGCTCTCGGCAAAACCGCTGGTCGGCCTGTTCCTGGCGGAGGACCCGGAGGCCATGAAGCTGGCCGCGCGGGGACTGCGCTTCTTCTCGCTGTGCCTTGTACCCTGTGCGCTGAACACGGGCCTGAAGTTTTACTATCAGGGGACCGGGCGCGTGCGGCTGATGGAGCTGATCTCGCTTTTGCAGAACTTCCTGCTGCCTGCATTGGCGACACTTGTTCTCGGTCATTTCTTCGGCACGACGGGAGTGTGGCTCTCCTTCCTGTGCGGAGAGTGTACGGCTTTCCTGCTGATCTGCCTGCGCGTCCGGCAGAGGCGAAGCCCCCTCAGCCTCCGGCCGATGGACTTTGCCCTGCTCGCCCCGGACTTCGGTGCCGCGCCGGGGGAGTGTTATGAGTGCACGGTTCTCAGTATGGAGGACGCGGTCCGGGCCTCGAACGACGCGGCGGACTTCTGCCGCGCGCACGGCCAGGGGGAGCGGATGAGCTTTCTGGTCGGCCTGTGTATTGAAGAGCTCGTCTGCAACATCGTCCGCTACGGCTTCAGCGCCGACAAGGGCAGTCACAGTGTTGATGTGCGCCTGGTATTCCGGGGAGGGGAGAGGTTGATCCGTATCCGCGACAACTGCGCGCACTTTGATCCCCTCCGCTATCTCGAACTGCATGAGAGCGACGACCGCACGTCCCACATGGGCATCCGCCTGGTCATGTCCTCGGTTAAAGAGGCCTCTTATCTCAACAGCCTGGGACTGAATAACCTGATGCTTCGGCTGTAGCCGACAGCTGCGTATGGCCAAGGCCGGTAACGGGGCGCGGCCCGATTCCCGCCGCAATGAAAACCTTTCGATGAAAGGCTTTCATGAGGTTCCGGCAGGGGAACATTGTATGAAAAACGAACAAGGCCGGGACTGACGGTGCGCCGTCAAATCCCCGGCCTTGTTCATTTGATACTGTTTTTCGTTAAAACGGCTCGTTTTAACGAAAAGGCATCGCGCAAGGCGCACTGCCAGTTTTGTGCCCTCGGGCACAAAACACGTCTCATAGGCACTATAAAACGGCTTTAAGCCGTTTTATGGGAGACCAGTATGAAATCCTTTCAACTATCAGACCGGTAAACCTCGCATATGATCTCGCGCAGCGCCTTCGCCGCCGTGGAATGATACTCCCGCGAGGGCAGCGCCACGCCGAGGTTCAGAAAAACGCCCTTTTCCCCGATCCGAAACCTCTCCAGATGATTGTCGGGGTCAATGCAGGAGGCGTAGGTGAAAGCGATCCCGATCCCGCCTTTCGCCATGGACACCGCCATGGCGGCCGAAATATTGTCATGCGAGGCTATATATCTGATCTTCTCCTTTTGCAGCAGATTGCGGCTGATGTTGCCGAGAATGGTGTTCTGTCCGCTGAGAATAAAGGGGTATTGCGCCGCCTCCTTCAAGCTGACCCAGCGGCTGCCGTCAGAAAGCGTATGCGCGCACCTGCACAGCGTGTGACCCTTCGACGTGACAAGGTAGACTTCGTCCTTCGTCAGCAAACTCGACTCATTTTTGAGCTTTGCCGTCGGAAGCGCGATCACCGCTACGTCCAGTTTGCCTTCCAGCAGAAGGTCTTCCAGCTTTAAGCTGTGTTCCTCCACGACATCTACATGCACCTCCGGGTACTTCGCGGAAAACTCCTTCAAAATCTTCGGCAGCGTCTGGGCGCCCCGAAAGGAACTGATGCCAAAGCGCACATGTCCGCCCTTCATCCCCTCATTATCCCACAGTTCACTTCGCGCCTGCCTGTAATAAGATACCATCTGCCGCAGATGCCCGATGAAAATCTCACCGTTTGCCGTGGGATGGATGCCCTTTGAGGTGCGGATAAAGAGCTTGACGCCAAGCTCGCTTTCATACTGCTGCAGAGCCTGGCTCAAACTTGACTGCGACATATACAGCCTGTCCGCCGCCTTGGAGACGCTGCCCTCGTCGGCCAGCGCGATGAGATATTGAAAATCCTTGAGATCCATCCGTTCATCCCTCCGGCTATCCGTTTTTCCGATACATCGCATTAAGGATTCTGCGTTGCGAAATTATTCACAATTATTATAAAATACAGTCAGCCCAAATACAAGCAATTTGGAACAGAAAAGGAGAGGAAAACACCATGGCAAAGGTATCCATGAAGGGCGTCATCGATATGCATGTCCATTCGAACCCCGACATCCGCGTGCGTGCCTATGACGACTTTGAGCTGATGGAGGCGGGCATCCGCGTCGGCGCCCGTGCCATCGTCATCAAAACTCACCAGGGCATCACGGTGGATCGCGCCTACCTCTGCAACCGGCATAACCAGATCGTCCATGGGGGCGACAACGATTTCCAGATGTTCGGCAGCATTACCCTCAACCGCCAGATGGGCGGCATCAATCCCGCCGCCGTGGAGAGCGGTCTCAAGCTCGGCGGCAAGGTCGTGTGGCTGCCCACCGCCTCGGCCTGCAACCACCTCGCCAAGATGGGCAAAGACCCCTCGGCAGGCGTCGCCTGCGTGCGCGACGGCAAGATCGTCCCCGAGCTCAAGGACGTGTTCCAGCTTGTCAAAGACTTCGACGTGGTGCTCGGCACCGGCCATGTCTCCCCGGAGGACTGCTTCGTGGTCGTCGAGGCCGCGCGGGCCATGGGACTTAAAAAGATCGTGGTCACGCATCCGGAGTGGTGGATCGTCAATATGAGCATCGAAGATCAGCTCCGCATCGTCAAGGACTACGACGTCCTGCTCGAGCGCTGCTTTGCCCAGAACATGGGCGGCGGCAAGTACAAGTCAAACCTGCCCGAGAATCTGGAGGTCATCAAAACCGTCGGCTACAAGAACGTTATGATCTCCACCGACGGCGGCCAGACCGAGAACCCCAACTGGGAGATCGCCTATGAGCAGTACATGCAGTACATGGCCGATCACGGCATCCCGGAAGACCAGCTGCGTTACATGACCCATGACATTCAGATGGGTCTGCTGAACCTGAAAGACTGAGAAAGGGGAACATACAATGAATGGTATCCTGATTATTCTGGCGATCATCCTCGCCGTCTACCTCGGCTACAAGACCAAGATCAACACCGGCTTCTTCTGCATCGCGTTTGCGTACATCATCGGCTGCTTCGTCGTCGGCCTCAAGACCAAGGATCTCATCGGCATGTGGCCCACCAGCACGATGTTCGTCATCCTCTCCGTGTCGCTGTTTTATAACTTCGCGGCTATCAACGGCACCCTCGAAAAGCTCTCCGGCAGCCTCCTCTACGCCTGCCGCAGCTTCCCCGGCCTGCTGCCCTTCGCCCTGTTCTTCGTGGCCGTCGTCCTCTCCGTGATGGGCGCCGCCTACTTCACCGTCCTCGCTTTCCTCGCCCCCATCACCATGGCTATCTGTGAAGAGTCCAGAATGGACAAGCTCACCGGCGCCGTCGCCATCAACTGCGGCGCGCTCGCCGGCGGCAACTTCCCGACCGCAGCCCTCGGCGTCGTGTTCCGCGGCCTGATGGATACCGCCTATGAGGCCACCCCCGAGCTGGCCCTCGCCGATACCTTCGGCCCCGAGATGAAGGTCTTCGGCCTCGCCATTGTCTTCTCCCTGATCCTGATCGCCATCTTCCGCTTCGGCTTTAAGTCCAACCGCGACATCGGCAAGGGCGTCACCTTCAAGAAGCCCGAGCCCTACACCGCCAAGCAGAAGACCACCCTCAACCTCATGCTCATCATGATGGCCGTCGTGCTCATCTTCCCCCTGCTCAAGCTCCTGCTCCCGAACGTCGCCTTCATCAAGAATGTCGCCGGTAAGATCGACGTCGGCCTTGTCGCCTTTGTCTTCACCGTCATCGGTCTGCTGCTGAACCTCGCCCCCCAGAAGGAGATCATCGCGAAGGTCCCCTGGAACACCATCCTGATGATTGCGGGCGCCGGCATGCTCATCGGCGTCGCCGTCAAGGCCGGCACCATCGAGGCCGTCTCCCACTGGATCGGCGACAACGTGCCCACCTTCCTCGTGCCCATTGCCTTCAGCCTCATCGGCGCGTTCATGAGCTTCTTCAGCTCCACCACGGGCGTCGTCTGTCCGGCCCTCTTCCCGCTGATCCCCGGCATCGCCGCGGCCACCGGCCTCAACCCCATCACCCTCTTCGCCTGCACCATCCTCGGCGCGCAGAGCAGCGCCATCAGCCCCTTCTCCTCCGGCGGCAGCCTGATCCTCGGCTCCTACGGCAACGACGAGGAGCGCAACAAGCTCTTCAACCGCCTGCTGTTCATCGTCGCGATGGTTCTGTAATCGCAGCACCCACGAAACAAACCCAAAAGGGAATAGAGCTGTGCATCTATTCCCTTTTGCCATACAATCTGTCATCCTGCGCGCAAGCGAAGGATCTTCAATAACAGGAGGATAAATCATCATGGTCAAGCTCTATGACGGCGGCGTTTATCTTGTCAACGGCGCCGAGATCGTCCCCGAAAGCGAATCCGAAAAGGTCAAGGCCCTCACCGGC
>CADAAM010000052.1 GCA_902785905.1 Oscillospiraceae bacterium
TAGTAACTCGCAACATTCGGTAAAATTACTGTGGGTCTGCGTGGTCTGTACCACCACAGTTATGGGTTTTTCCCAAGGATTCGGCTTGGTTTTAAGCCATCTTTCAAGCTCGTCGGCGTTTTCGAAAACCTCATGTTCCCCGCACCAGCCGCATATGGCGACGACCTCCGGGTGGGTGCGCATACCGATGACCACGGTGAAGCGTCCCTCCCCCTTCGCGGCGGCCACGATTTTGTGGATGGCTTTGACCTTGGGGCAGGTCGCGTCGTGGATCTCGGCCCCGGCCGCTTCGAGCTCCGCATAGACCGACGGGGCGACGCCGTGGGCGCGGACGAGCACCCGCTCGCCCGCCTTGACCTCTGTCGGGTTCTGCACGACGCGCAGGCCTTTTTCCTTCAGGGAGTTCACCACATCCTCGTTGTGGATGAGCTCACCGAGGCTTGCGCAGGCGCCGTGCTCGGAAAGGAGCTTCTGCGCCATGTCCACCGAGCGGCTCACGCCGAAGCAGAAGCCCGCGCTCCGGGCGACAACGAGCTTTTTCATTCCGCCGCCTCCGGCTCCACGGCGAGGCGGGTGATCACAAGCTCGCACAGGACGGCAAAGGTCTCGTCGAAGTTGAGCTCGCTGCTGTCAAGCTCCACCGCATCGTCCGCCTTTCTGAGCGGGGCCGCCGCACGGGCGGTATCCTGCTCATCCCGGTAGCGGATATCCCGCAGGACCTCCTCAAAGCTCTGACTCTCCCCCTTTGCGAGCAGCTCCGCCAGGCGGCGCTTTGCCCTGGCCTCGGGGCTTGCGGTGAGGAAGACCTTGAGCCGGGCGTCCGGCAGGACGACGGTGCCGATATCGCGCCCGTCCATGACGACGTTGTTTTCCCGGGCAAACTTCCGCTGCATCTCCAAAAGGAAGCTGCGCACCCCCTGATGGGCGGAGACGTCGGACGCGCAGAGCGAGATCTCCGGCAGGCGGATCTCGGTCGACACGTCCTCGCCGTTTAAGAACATGCGCTGCTCCCCCGCGCCGTTGTAGCGGATCGCGATCTCAAGCGTCGGCAGAAGTTTCATAATGGCCGCCTCGTCCTTGCGGTCGATCCCCGCGCGCAGGCACGCAAGGCCCACGGTGCGGTAGATGGCGCCCGTGTCCACATAGATGAAGCCGAAGGTCTCGGCCAGCTTTCTGGCCATGGTGCTCTTGCCCGCGCCGCTGGGCCCGTCGACGGCTATGGTATAAAAATCGCTCATGCTTAACTCCCTCTCATACTGAATTTCCGGCCACAAAACCGGTCGACCACGCGATCTGCAGATTGAAGCCGCCCGTGTAGGCGTCGAGATCCAGCACCTCGCCCGCAAAGTACAGGCCGGAAACCAGCTTGGACTCCATAGTGCGGGGGTTAACTTCCTTCGTGCTCACGCCGCCCGCGGTGACGATGGCCTCGCCGATGGGCCTTGCGCCGGAGACCGCCACGGGAAAGGCTTTCAGCAGATGCAGCAGCTTCATGCGCTGCTCGCGCGTGATATGGTTGACGCGCGTGTCCTCCGGAATGCCGGAGAGGCGGATCACCACCGGGATCATCTTGCTGCCCAGCAGATCGCCCAGCGCGTTTTTGTACTCTTTGTTGGCGTATTTTTCAAAGTCCCTCAACAGCCGCGCGTCGAGCTTCTTCTCATCGAGGCCCGGCTTTAGATCGATTTCGAGCTTATAGGCGGCGCTGCCCATCCTGCGCATGTGTGAGCTGGCGGAGAGCACCAGCGGACCGGAAACGCCGAAGTGGGTAAACAGCATCTCGCCCAGCTCCTTATAGACGAGCTTGCCGTCCTCATAAGCAGAGAGCGTCACGTTTTTGAGGCTGAAGCCCTGCATCTCCGCACAGTACTCGTCCGGGCTCTCCAGCGGGACAAGGGAGGGTCGGGTCGGATTGACCGTGTGGCCGAGCGCTTCGGCGAAGCGGTAGCCCGCGCCGTCCGAGCCTGTCAAAGGGTAGCTCAGACCGCCGGTGCAGATCGCCGCCGCGCGGCAGGGAATAGAACCCGCGTCCGTCATAACGCCCGCCACCGCGCCGTTTTCCGCGACGATCTGTCTGGCCCGGCACTTCAGGATCTTGACGCCCGCCCGGCGGCAGAGACTCGCCATGAGGTTTGCCACGTCGTTTGCGTTGTCCGACTGGGGAAAGACGCGGTTTCCCCGCTCGGTCTTGAGGGGCAGGCCGTTTTCCTCGAAGAAGGCCATGGTCTCGGCGGGGCCTAAACGATTCAGGGCGCTGTAGAGAAAGCGCCCGTCGCCGGGGATGTTCGCCATGAAGGTCTTCACATCGCAGTTGTTGGTGAGGTTGCAGCGCCCCTTGCCCGTGATGCGGAGCTTTCTGCCCAGCTTGTCGTTGGGCTCGAGCAGGGTGACCGCAAGGCCGCGCTTCGCCGCCTGACAGGCGCACATCATCCCCGCGGGGCCGCCGCCGATGACGACGAGCGCCGGTGAATCAGCGTTCATTTATGTAGTCCCCTTCCCTTCGCCGAGAAGGCTTTTGATTTCATCCTTGGTGAGACGCCGCCAGCAGCCGCTTTTGAGGCTGCCGAGTTCCACGCCGCCCTCTGCGATTCTTTGCAGGCGCGTGACCTTGAGACCCGCCTGCTCGCACATCTTTCTCACCTGGCGGTTTCGCCCCTCGCCGATGCGCACGTTCAAAAGCGCGCCGCCGGGGAAGCTCTGCTCGATATCCACGCCCTGGGCGCGGACCGCCGCACCGTCGATCTCCATCGGGCGGCGCAGCATTTTGACGGCCTTTTCGATATCCGCACCCGTGACCCAGGTGCGATAGGTCTTGGTGACCTCGTGACTCGGGTGCATGACGCGGTTGGCAAAGTCCCCGTCGTTGGTCAGAAGAAGCAGTCCCTCTGAGTACATGTCCAGCCGTCCCACGGGGTAGACGCGCGCGTCCAGCCCGGTCATCAGCTCGGTCACATTTCGGCGGCCCTTCTCGTCGTGCAGGGTGGTGACATAGCCCCGCGGCTTGTTGAGCATGAGGTAGAGCTTTTCCTCCGTCCGCGGCAGCTCCTTCCCGTCCACTGTGATGCGGTCGGCGGCGGGGTCGGCCCGGTCGCCGAGTCCGGCCTTTTCGCCGTTGACCTCGACGCGCCCGGCCGCGATGGCCTCCTCCGCCGCGCGGCGTGACATGAGTCCGGCGGCGGAGATCAGTTTTTGTATTCTCTCAGTCATAGCATGGATTCCTCCAAAGGTTTGAGACATGGTTCAGCCAGTTTTGCGCCCTCCGCGTAAGTCAGGGGATACTCGCCGATGCGCTTTCCGTTTCGCCACAGGCTGACGCTCCCGGCGCGGTCTCCGCTCTCAACCGGGGCAAAGACGAAGCGCGGCAGCTCGACCAGGGTCTCCGGCTCGCCCCGCTTCGGCAGGACGGCGCGGGCGCCCTCAGGCGGGACGGCGCGCACGGTCTTCCTGCTTCCGGTGATGACCGGGACCTCATAGCCCAGCACATCCGAAAGCCGCCGCAGGGCGTAGTGTTCATAGGCCCAGTCGTAGAGCCCCGCATGGTCGTCCCAGTCGTCGGGGTCTTCGATGCTTACGCAGACAAGGCGCAGGCCCTCCCGCTCACAGCAGGAGACGAGGCAGCGCCCCGCCGCCATGGTGTAGCCGGTCTTGCCGCCGACGCAGCCGGGGCAGAGCGTGAGCAGCTTGTTGTGGTTGACGAGGATCTGGCCCTTCACGTCGGCGGAGCGCCGCGCATCCAGCTCCCGAAAGGCCGGGTTTTCCATGCACGCCAGCATGAGCCTGGCAAGATCGCGGGCGGTGGAAAAATGCCCGTCGGCGTCCAGCCCGTGCGGGTTTTCAAAGTGGGTGTCCGCAAGACCGAGTGAGCGTGCCTTATCGTTCATCAGGCGCACGAAGGCCGCCTCGCTGCCCGCCGTGTGCTCGGCCAGCGCGAGAGCCGCGTCGTTTCCCGAGGCCAGCAGCAGGCCGAGCAGAAGCTCCCGCACGGTGTAGCGCTCCCCCACTCTCAGGTACATGGATGAGCCCTCCACCGCGCAGTGCCGGACCGACGCCGTGACCGTATCATCGAGGTCGGCGTTTTCAAGGCAGACCAGAGCCGTCATCAGCTTTGTCGTGCTGGCGATCAGGCGGCGGCTGTCCGGGTCCTTTTCAAAAAGAGTACTTCCGTCTTCGCACATCAGTACACAGGACGCGGCGCTTACCTCAGGCGCAGCCTCCGCATAAGCGGCGGGAGACAAAAAGGCGCCGAGCAGTATGATGATCAGGATAAAGCAGACAGACCGAATAATAAGCACCACCCCGCAAACAATCTGGGCAGTGCTTATTATGGTCCCGAAAGGCCGCGATTATTTGCTCTTCTGCTGCTTGTCGATGAAGGCGTCCACGCGGTCGAGAACCTGCGGCACCAGCTCGATCACGCGGTCGACGGTGTTGTTTGCGGGCGGGGTGACGTTTACCATGCGCACCGTGCCGTCCTTGATGACGAGAAAGCCGATGGGGTCGATCCTGACGCCGGTGGCGTTGCCGCCGCCGTAGGGTCTTGCCTCGCCGTCCTTCTTGGGGCTGAATTCCACCCCGCCGCCGCCGAAGCCGACGCTGATGCGGGAGATGGGGACGAGCGTGATCCCGTCCGGCGTGAAGATGGGGTCGCCCACCACCGTGTCAACCTTGAGAATGTTCTTCACATTCTCCATTGTGTTCTGCATCAGTTCGCCGATAGGGTTTCTCTCCATGTCAGTCATTCCTTTCCTCCTCCCGATCATCGTCGGGTTCTATCGTGATCGTGATCTCTTCGTTTTCTTCCGCGGGGCTGTTCTGCTTCAGGAGCTTTGCCTCGCGCCTTTGACGCCGCTTGCTGCGGATCAGCACGCCGAGGGCGCCGATCGCCACGGCGAGCAGGGCGTGCACGGCCTGGATGAGCCGGAGCGTGATGCTGAGTTCAAAGTCGACGCGCGTCTTGTCGCTCGTAAAGTCGATGTCCGTGCGCACGTCCGTGTCGCCCCTGACGTGGAAACACCCGGCGCAGAGCGGGGCCAGCATGCAGAGGGCGGCATTTACATAATTGTATGTCATGGCGGTATCATAGGGATCCTCCCCCGCCGCGACATAGTGCAGCATGAAGTGCCGCACGGTGAGCTTGCCGAATTTGCCGAGACCGCGGATCGCCTTCTTGGCCAGCTCCAAAAGCTCGTCCTTTGTGAAATTGAGCTTCTTTTTTGGCTTCTGCTCCTGCTCGGGCTTCTCTTCCTCCGGCTCCTTGTGCTTTTTCTCCTTTTTTGGCTTCTTTTCCTTCTTCGGCTTGTTCGGGTCCTCCGGCTTTTTGGGAAGAAGCTGAATGGCAAAGCCGTCCAGCCTCGCCGCAAGGCGAAACTCCCCGCCGATATAGCCGATATCCGCGCCGACCGGGGTCAGAAGCACCACCGCGAAGATCAGAAGCACGAGGCCCACGATGATCCAGGCGACCACCGGCAGGAAGATGAAGAGCAGCACCAGGGCGGCCAGGACGGCCAGCGCAAGGATGCCTATCTTTTTTTTCAAACTCATCCCCCCTCGCCGTCGGCGTTCTCGCCGATGCTGATCTGTTCAGACTGCTGGGGCTTTGTCAGCTTGTCGATGGCGCTCTGGAGCTTTTCGATGCCCTCTCCCCCGCTGACCTCCGGCAGGGGCGGCAGCTCCGAGAGTTTGGTGACGCCCATGGTTCGCAGAAACGCGTCCGTCGTGCGGAAGATGGCGGGGCGGCCCGGGGCCTCTAGCCTGCCGCACTCCTCGATGAGGCCGCGCTCGGTGAGCATGCCGACCGTGTAGGAGCTGTCCACGCCGCGCACCTGCTCGATATACGCACGGGTAACGGGCTGGAAGTAGGCCACCACCGCGAGAGTCTCCAGCGCGGGCGGCGAGAGCATGGGCGGCTTGCGCGTCTCCAGGCAGGCGCTGATCACCCCGGCATGCTCCGGGGACGAGCACATCTGCGCCTTGGAGTGCGCCCAATTCGTCGACGGTTTTGACGATCTCTTCCTCGTCCACACCGAGCACCAGCGACAGGCGCGCAATCGGGACGCTCTCCCCCGCCGCGAAGAGTACGGCCTCCAGGGCCGAAGCGATTTCTTTCTTCATGTCTCCACGATCTTTTCCATGATTTCATCCACGTCGCCGCCGATGAAGGTGATGGTATAGGTATCCTCCACGCGCTCGACATGGACGCTGCCGATGCTGCACAGCTCGAGAACCGAGACAAAGGTCGCCACGATCTCAGAGCGGGAACCGCACTCGCGGTAGAGCTGGTTGAGACACACATCCCCGCCGCGCAGACGCTGCAAAATCTGCAGGCTCTTGTCGCGCACGCTGTACACGATGCGCTGCGGGACCCTGTCCGCTATATCCTCCGGCGACGCGGCCTTCCCGCCCCTGAGATAGATGCGGTATATGGCGCGCAGCAGGTCCACCGGCTTATGCCTGTATTCATAGACTTTGCTCTGCTTCGGCAGCGGCTCGGGCTGCTTGACACCGTAGAGAAGTCCCAGCTCGGACGCCTTTTTAAGCTCCGGAACGACCTTCTGCACCGAGGCGAACACGTCCCGCGCCTTGAGCTGTTCCAGCGAGCTCATAAGCACCTCAAGCTCGGACACCTCTTCGTCTCCGGCGAGCAGGGTCCTGGTCTTGATGTAGAGCAGATGGGAGGCCATCTGTACAAATTCACTTGCGATCTCAAGATCCATGCTCTGCATCTCGGCAAGCCAGGCCAGGTACTGGTCCAGAATCTCGGAGATGCTGATGTCCCGGATCTCGATTTTGTTTTTGGAGAGCAGCTGAAGAATCAGGCTCAATGGCCCCTCAAAGTCCTGCATCTCATCCTTGTCGTGGATGACGCCCTCCAGATAAAAATTGGGATTTTCCATGGAGTTTCCCTTAACTAAATAGTTTTCCGACCGCGTCGCAGGCCCACCATGCGACGGGGACGAGGCGCATAAAGGCCCAGCGGATTGCAGCCGAGAGCGGCCTTGACAGCAGGCCCGACCAGCTCAGCGCCATCAGAGCGATACCGCCGTAGCGCTCATAGCGCATGAGGCCGCGGTAACTCCCCTCGTCCATCAGTGAGAAGAGCACCTTTGACCCGTCCAGCGGCGGGATGGGAATCATGTTGAAGACGGCAAGGCCCAGACTCATATACGCGGTGATCTCCAGCATATACAGCACATAATCCCCGACCGCTCCTCCGTCCAGAAACGGAAACAGGGCCCCGTACAGGAGCAGGAACACCACCGTGATGAGCACATTGCTCACCGGCCCCGCGAGAGCCGTGATCGCCATACCGCGTTTAGGGTTTTTGAAGTTGTACATGTTCACCGGCACGGGCTTTGCCCAGCCGAAGCGCACCGTCAGCATCATCAGAAGGCCGATGGGGTCGAGATGCTTGAGCGGGTTGAGGGTCAGTCTGCCCGCGCGCTTGGCCGTGTTGTCCCCGAGACGGCAGGCGACCAGCCCGTGGCTCAGCTCATGCAGCGTGATGCAGATCAGGGACGGAATCACCCCGCTGAGCATGTCCAGCAGATAGCTGAAATCAAAGCCGTTTTTGATAATCTCCCAGTCGCTGATCGTATTCACCCCCAAGATATCGGTATTTTATCAAATATCAAAACAAAATACAAGAGCGGCGGGGAAAAAAGCCTTCCCCCGCCGCGAATGTTTTATACCAGTTTATTGATCTCCGCGAGCAGCGTCTCCCGCCCCTGGCCCTTTTCGGCCGAAAACGGGATGACCGGCACGTACTCCGGCAGCTCCAGCGTCTCGCGGATGAGCTTGAGATTCGGCTCGATCTCGCTCTTTTTGAGCTTGTCGAGCTTGTTGGCGACGATCACGAAGCGGCAATCAGAGCCCTTGAACCACGCCGCCATGGTCATGTCGTCCGCCGTCGGCTTGTGCCGCGCGTCCACGATCATGACGCCGAGCTTAAACAGCCCCGCGGCGAAGAAATCCTCCATCAGCTTGCCCCAGCGCTCCCGCTCCGCCTGCGAGACCTTGGCGTAGCCGTAGCCCGGCAGGTCTATGAGATAGAGACGCGAGTCTATGAGGAAGTAATTGACATGGACGGTCTTGCCCGGCTCCGAGCCGACGCGGGCGAAGTTTTTGCGGTTGAGCAGGCGGTTGATGACCGAGGACTTGCCGACGTTCGACTTCCCCGCAAAGGCCACGGCCGGGATGCTGCTGCCTATAAACTGCCCCGGCGAGGCTGCGGACTTCACGAACTCGGCTTTATTGACGTTCAGCTCTTTCATCTCACTGTCTCACCGCGATCCTCTCCTGCCCGATCGCCGGGATGGGGGCGGCAAGCTCCGTCTCGCCTTTTTTTCTGTTCAGCGCCACGTCGAGGATGTCGTCCACATTCTCGGCGGTGACGAAGCTGAGGCGTGCGCGCACCGTCTGGTCGATCTCCTCCAGGTCGATCTCGTTGTCGACGGGGATAATGACGGTTTTGACACCGGCGCGCAGGGCCGCCATGGTCTTTTCGCGCAGGCCGCCGATGGGCAGCACGCGGCCGCGCAGCGTGACCTCGCCTGTCATGGCGACGTCGCGGCGCACGGGCGTCCCCGTCAGGGCGGAGATGAGCGCCACGGTCATGGTGATGCCTGCCGAGGGCCCGTCCTTGGGCACGGCCCCCTCCGGGAAGTGGATGTGGATATCCTTTGTGCTGTAAAAGTCCGGGTCTACGCCCAGCAGGGCGCTGCGGCTGCGGATGTAGGTGATGGCCGCCCTTGCCGACTCCTTCATCACGTCGCCGAGGTTGCCGGTGAGCTCCAGCTTGCCGCTGCCGGGGACGACGGCGACCTCCACGTCCAGCACCTCTCCCCCGACCTGGGTCCAGGCGAGGCCGCGCACGAGTCCGATCTCGTCCCGCGGGTGCAGGACATCCGGCTTGAATTTGGCCGGGCCCAGGAGCTCTGCGAGCTCCGAGGCGCGGAGCGTGAGGCCCTTATACTTCTCCTCCGCAACGCCGCTGGCCGCCTTGCGGCAGACGTTGGCGATCTCGCGCTCGAGATTGCGCACGCCGGATTCTCTGGTGTAGGCGCGGATCATCTCGCGCACGGCGTCGTCCTGGATCTTGAGCTGCGCGGGCTTGAGGCCATGCTTTTTCCGCTGCTTCGGGATGAGGTGCTGCTTTGCGATCTGCAGCTTTTCTTCGTCGGTATAGCTGGAAAGCTCGATGACCTCCATGCGGTCGAGCAGGGCGCGCGGGATGGTGGAGGTAGTGTTTGCGGTGGTGATGAAGAACACGCCGGAGAGGTCGAAGGGCAGCTCGAGGAAGTTATCGCGGAAGGAGCTGTTCTGCTCCCCGTCCAGGGCCTCGAGCAGGGCCGCCGCCGGGTCGCCCCGGTAGTCGGAGCCCAGCTTGTCGATCTCGTCCAAAACCATCAGGGGGTTGCAGGAGCCCGCCTGGATGATGCCGCTGATGATGCGGCCCGGCATGGAGCCTATGTAGGTCCTCCTGTGGCCGCGGATCTCGGCTTCGTCGTGCACGCCGCCGAGGGAGATGCGCACCAGCTTGCGGTTGGTCGCCGCGGCGATGCTCTGGGCGATGCTGGTCTTGCCGGTCCCCGGAGGGCCGACCAGGCACAGAAGCCCGCCCTTTACGTCCGGGCTCAATTGCCGGACGGCCAGGTATTCCAGAATGCGCTCCTTGACCTTGTCGAGGCCGAAGTGATCGTCGTCCAGTTTCTTGCGGGCCTTCTGGATGTTGATGGTCTCCTTGGTCGTGACGCCCCAGGGGATCTCGAGGCACACGTCCAGATAACCGCGCAGCACGGCCGCCTCGGAGGAACCGAAGGCCTGCTTGGAGAGCCTGCCCAGCTCCTTCAGGAGCTTTTCGCGTATCTCCTCGGACACCGGCAGGGCCTCGATCTTCTCGCGGTAGAGCTCGATATCGTCGTCCTCGCCCAGCTCCGACTGGATGATCTTCATCTCCTCGCGCAGATAGTAGTCGCGCTGGTTGCGGTTCATGGCCTCCTGCGTCTGTTCGCTCAGTTCCTTCTCGATGCTGAGGATGTTGAGCTCCTGCGAAAGCAGGCGGTTGAGCAGCGCGAGGCGGCGCGTCGGAGACAGCTCCTCCATCAGGGTCTGGCGATCCTCCACGCTCAGGCGCACGTTCTGCGAGAGGTAGTTGGAGACGTAGGCGGGGTCGGGATTGGCGAGCAGGTTGATGATCTGCTCGTTGATCATGTCGCTGTTATACTGGATGTACTCCTCAAACTGCGAAAGGCAGCTTCTGAGCAGAGCCTCCTTCCGCTCGGCGGAGACGCGATCGGCCTTGTCGGGCAGCGGCACGATATACGCGCTGTAGCCCTTGGGGTCGCAGTTGACGTCCTCGGCCCTTGCGCGGTAGAGTCCCTCCACCATGACGCGGCAGATGCTGCCGCGCGGCTGGCGGAGCTGCTGCCGGACACGGCAGACAGAGCCGACGGCGTAGATCTCGTCCTCCTTGGGCATGTCGGCCGCCAGATCCTTCTGGGCGGACAGAAAGATGAGCTGGTCTGCGCGCACGGCGTTACTGAGCGCCGCGATGGAGGCGGGCCGCTCCACGTCGAAGGTGAGGAGCATGCCCGGGAAAACATGCAGGCCGCGCAGGGCGAGCAGGGGCATTTTGATCAATTCGTGATTTTCTTGGGACATGAGTGTCACCTCGCTGTGAATGGCTTATGCTTCTTTCTTCTCTTCTATCAGCTTCTGCGAGACCGGCTCCCTCAAATCGAGGCGCTGCTCCCCCTCGTGCAGGACCAGAGGCGCAGTCCCGTTTTTGACGCTGTCGAGGGTGACGATGACCTTCTTCGCCGTCTTGTCGGAGGGGATGCGGTACATGGTGTCGGTCATGACGCCCTCCACCACGCTTCTCAGGCCGCGGGCGCCGATCTTGAGCTCGATGGCCCTGTCCGCGATGGCCTCCAGGGCCTCGGGATCATAGCTGAGCTCCACGCCGTCGTAGGCCATCAGGGCCTGGTACTGGCGGGTCATGGCGTTTTTCGGCTCCGTGAGGATGCGGACCAGATCGTCCCGGCTCAGGCTGTCAAGGGTCGCGATGACCGGGAGTCTGCCGATGAGCTCGGGGATGATGCCGAACTTCAGCAGATCGTGCTGCTGGACCTGGGACAGGATCTGCCCCACGTCACGCTCGGCCCGGCTGGTGATGTCCGCGCCGAAGCCCATGGATTTTTTGTCGGTGCGCTTCTCGATGATCTTGTCAAGGCCGTCGAACGCGCCGCCGCAGATGAAGAGGATGTTCGTGGTGTCCACGTGGATAAATTCCTGCTGGGGGTGCTTGCGCCCGCCCTTCGGGGGAACGTTGGCGATGGTGCCCTCGAGGAGTTTTAACAGAGCCTGCTGCACGCCCTCGCCCGACACGTCGCGGGTGATGGAGGTGTTCTCGCTCTTGCGGGCGATCTTGTCGATCTCGTCGATGTAGATGATGCCCTTCTGGGCGCGCTCCACATCAAAGTCCGCCGCCTGCAGGAGCTTGAGGATGACGTTCTCCACATCCTCGCCCACGTAGCCGGCCTCGGTCAGGGTGGTGGCGTCGGCGATGGCGAAGGGCACGTCGAGCATCTTTGCCATGGTCTGTGCAAAGAGGGTCTTGCCGCTGCCGGTGGGGCCGATGAGCAGGATATTGCTCTTTTGAAGCTCCACCTCGTCCTTGGTGCCGTGGAGAATGCGCTTATAATGGTTGTAGACGGCCACGGACAGGGCGATCTTCGCCTTCTCCTGGCCGATGACGTACTCATCAAGGCGGGCCTTGATCTGCATGGGCTTGGGGAGCTTTCTCAGATCGAGGGGCAGGCCGTCGCTGCCCATGACGGGCTCAAGCTCCGCACCGTCTTCCTCGTCGTCGATGATGCTGGCGCACATGCGCACGCAGTCGTCGCAGATATAGCAGTTGTTGCCCGCGATCAGGTGCTCCACCATAGACTGCGGCTTGCCGCAGAAGGAGCAGCGGATGCTGCGTCTGTCTTCATTTCTTGCCATAAAAAATACCTCGTTAAAGAAAAGGGGGACAGGTTTCGTCCCCCCTTTTGCTCAAATCAGCGCTTATAGATGACCTTGTCGATCAGGCCGTAATCTCTGGCCTCGTCGGCTGACATGAAGTAGTCGCGCTCGCAGTCGGCGGTGATCTGCTCGAGAGGCTTGCCGGTATTCTCCGCCAGGATTGCGTTCAGCTTCTTCTTGATCTTGAGAATATGCTGGGCCTGGATTTCGATATCGGTGGCCTGGCCCTGGCTGCCGCCGGAGGGCTGGTGGATCATGATCTCGGCGTTGGGCAGGGCGATGCGCTTGCCCTTTGCGCCGGAGGACAGCAGGAACGCGCCCATGGAGGCGGCCATGCCGATGCAGATGGTCGATACGTCCGGCTTGATATACTGCATGGTGTCGTAGATCGCAAGGCCCGCGGAGACGCTGCCGCCGGGGCTGTTGATGTAGAACTGGATATCCTTGTCGGGGTCCTGCGCCTCGAGGTAGAGAAGCTGGGCGACGATGAGACTTGCCGTGGCGTCGTTGACTTCCTCGGACAGCATGACGATACGGTCGTTGAGCAGGCGGGAGAAGATGTCATAGGACCGCTCACCCCGGCTGGTCTGCTCCACTACATAGGGTACTAAACTCATTGAAAAACTCTCCTCCAAAGAATAAGCCGGTCAAATCCGTTTTTGACGGGGCTTTGCCTCGGCAAAAACACCCTGAGCCGAGCTATGCGAGGCCTCGCGCCGACCAAACGCGGCGTATCACGCATCGCCGCGTGCGATAAGCGCGAGTCCTCAATTGCGAGACATGGTCTCGCAATTGACATTCAGAGCATATCCCCATTACGGGAAAATTATTCCTTCTCGGCTTCCTTGGCGACGGCGCTGTTGACGATGAGGTCGACGGCCAGCTCCTTGCGGTACTCGTGGCGCATGAAGTCCTCGCCGAAGTACTGCTTGAGCTGCTCAACGCTCGCCTTGACGTCCTCGGCGACCTTGGCGACGTAGGCGTCAAAGCCCTCGTCGGTCTCGCCCAGATCCTCAGCCTTCATCACGGCGTCGAGCAGGAGGTCGTTCTTGACCTGGAACAGGGCCGCGGGACGGATGCTGCTGTCCATGATCTCGTCGGTGATGCCCATCATCTTCTTGATCTCGTCGAGGCTGACGTTGCGGTCGTTCATGCCGAACTGGCGGGCGTAGCCGCGGAGGTTGTCCTCCACCTTCTCCTCCACCATGACCTCGGGGATGTCGGCGCTGATGTTCTCAACGGCCTGGGCCATGATGGCGGTGCGGAAGTTGTTGTCGGCCTGCTCCTTGCGGGTCTTCTCGAGATTTGCGCGGATGTCGGCCTTGTACTCGTCCAAGGTGTCGAACTCGGACACGTCCTTGGCAAACTCGTCGTCCAGCTCGGGCAGCTCGGGGGTAGTGATGCCGTTGAGCTTGACCTTGAAGACCACGTCCTTGCCCGCAAGCTCCGGGGTGTAGTCGGTCGGGAAGGTGATGTTGATGTCCTTCTCCTCGCCGACCTTCATGCCGACGACCTGATCCTCAAAACCGGGGACGAAGCTGTTGGAGCCCAGCTCGAGCTTGTGGCCCTCGGCCTTGCCGCCGTCGAAGCGCTCGCCATTGAGGTAACCGTCAAAGTCGATGTCGGCGGTGTCGCCCATCTGAGCGGCGCGGTCGTCGATATCGAGCATACGGGCGTTGCGCTTGCGCACGCTCTCAAGCTCCTTCTCCACGTCTGCGTCCGTGACCTCAACGGAGGCCTTCACGGCCTCGAGGCCCTTGTACTGGCCGAGGGTGACCTCGGGATAGACGGAGACGGAAAAGCTGTAAACGACACCCTTGTCGTCGGTGACGTTCACATCGGAGATGGCGGGGGCGCCGACGACCTGCAGGCCGGACTCCTTGACGCCGAACTCATAGGCCTCGGGGGCCAGCTCGTCCATCGCGTCCTGATAGAAGACCTCATGGCCGTACATGCCCTCGATCACCGCGCGGGGGGCCTTGCCCTTGCGGAAGCCGGGGATGCTTATCGAAGATCTGTTCTTGAGGTAGGCGGCGTTGACGGCCTTCTCAAACTCGGCCGCGTCGCACTCCACCGTAAAAACAGCGGTATTTTTCTCGTTTTTCTCAACGTTCTTGAAAATCATTCTTGCTTTCCTCCTATTTATGTGTCTGCGCGTACTGAGGTATGATAGCAGATATCCTTTTTAAAATCAATGACTAAATCTTAAACATCAGCAGAAAATGGTAATCTCAGCGGGGTAAAATTGATGAAATCCGCCGATACGAGCTTAAACTCCGTTCCGTCGTGCCAGCCGTTGAACGCCCCTCCGCAGCCCTTGCCGTGGATATGGCCGTAGCAGCACAGCCCGACGCGGTGCTCCTTGAGAAGGGAAAGGATCTCCTCGCAGCGGTAAGCGCCGTAAATCGGCGGATAGTGGAGGAAGACCAGCTTCTTCCTGTCCCCCGCCGCCTTGAGCGAGGCCTCCAGGCGCATGACCTCCCGGCGCATGATTTTGGCGTCGTGTTCGCCGCCGGTCTCCTCCTCGTAAAACCAGCCCCGCGTCCCGCAGATGGCGTACTCGCCCCAGGCAAAGGCGTTGTTGTGGAGGATGTCGATGGTGGCGATCCCCTTCTCTTCAAAGAAGCGCTTCGTCTTGGCCGCCGTGGTCCACCAGTAATCGTGGTTTCCCTTGAGGATGAGCTTCTTTCCGGGCAGGGCGTCGACGAAGGCGAAATCCGGCGCGGTCTCCTCGAGACTCATGCCCCAGCTCAAGTCCCCGCAGAGCACGGTGAGATCGTCGTCATTCAGTTTTGCGAAGTTATCTCTCAGCTTCTCCGCGTGATTGCGCCAGCGCTCGCCGAAGACGTCCATCGGTTTGTCCTTGGCAAACGAGAGATGCAGGTCTCCGATGGTGTAAAGGGCCATAATAATCCTCCGAATAAAAAGCAAAAAACAGCGAATACTATGCCTGAATCCAATATTGATGGAGGCAAAGTACAATGAACGATAAGAAACTGCGCACAGGCAATCCCGGCGTCGGCTGCGACGTCATCGCCTGCAAGTACAACACTGTCGACTGCCGCTGCAGCGCCGAGCACATCAGCGTCCAGAACGAGAACGCGAGCTCGAAGGGCGAGACCTACTGCTCCACCTTCTGCCCGCGCGGAAGCTGCTGAAAAGCCCCTGCCCTGTCGGCAGGGGTACATAGGATTGCAATATGTTTCAAACACATCTTGCTGACCGAAGCCTGGGCCGGTTTCGTAATTTTACGGCATAAAAGCGTTCTCCAGGTGCCGGATCGCGGGGCGGCGGGTATCCGCCCCCTCGGGCGCGTAGACCTCGATCACGTCAAAGCGCGGCTGGAGCTCACAGCCGGTTTTCATCAGCCAGAGTTCGGCAGCGCTGATCACCCGGCGCTGCTTGGCCCATGTCACAAACTCCCGCGCCTCGCCGTGCTCTGCGTTTTTGCGGAGCTTCACCTCGACAAAGGCGATCACGCCGCCCTTTCGTGCGATGACGTCGATCTCGCCCTGGCGGCAGCGGAAATTGCGCTCCACGATGCGATAGCCGTGCAGGCGCAGATACAGGGCCGCTTTGTCCTCGCCCCAGTTTCCGAGCGTCTTTTTATCGTTCATCCGTACAGCTTTTTCAGAAAGCTCATCCGGTGGATGGGCGAGGGGCCGTGTTCCCGCAGAGCCTCATAGTGCAGCGCCGTGCCGTAGCCCTTGTGCTGCTCGAAGCGGTACTCCGGGTAGCGTTCCGCCATCTCGAGCATATAGCGGTCTCGCGTCACCTTGGCCAGCACCGAGGCTGCGGCGATGTCCGCGCACCTTGCGTCGCCCTTGACGACGCAGCGGCTGGGAAAGCGTATGCCCGTATTCCGGTTGCCGTCGATGAGGGCAAGCTCCGGCGCGGGACTCAGCTGTTCGATCGCGCGGTTCATGGCGAGGAAGGTGGCGTTTAAGATGTTGAGCGTCTCGATCTCCTCCACACTCGCGAAGGCGACGCCATAGCTGATCGCCGCCTCACGGATGGGGTTGAAGAGAGCTTCGCGCTTTTTCTCCGTCAGCTTCTTGGAGTCGTCCAGCCCTGCGAGCACAAGACTCCGGGGCAGAATGACGGCGGCGGCGCAAACCGGCCCTGCCAGCGGTCCCCGCCCGGCCTCGTCCACGCCGCAGAGAAGCGAATAGCCCTCGCCGTATATTTCATTTTCCAGTGTCCACAGCTCTGTCATCCGGCATCTCCAGCGTCAGTCTTCCCAATTTGCCCTCGTGGTATTCCTTCAAAAGGGTGTTGGCCATGCGCTCGATATCGTACTCGCCCTTTGAGACGAGGCGCTTTTTGGCGGCCTGCTCCAGGAGCTCAAAGCCGTTCAGGTCGGGGTCCGGCTCGATCTTGTAGCGCTCGCGCAGGGCGTCGGGGTAGTGCTCCCTGAGTCTCAGCATAAAATTGGCGCTCAGGGTCTCGCGGTCCAGCACGTCCGACTTGATGGCGTTGGTGATGGCGAGCAGCTCCCCCACCTCCTGGCTGTCAAACTTTGGCCAGAGGATACCGGGGGTGTCCAGAAGGTCAAGCCCCGCGTCAATGCTGATCCACTGGCGGCCCCGGGTGACGCCGGGCTTGTCCCCCGCGATGGCGGCCTTGCGGCCCGCCACCTTGTTGATGAGGGTGGATTTGCCCACGTTCGGGATGCCGAGGATCATCACGCGCAGAGGTCTTCCGACCTGGCCCTTCGCGGCGTAGCTCTCGAGCTTGTCCTTTAACAGTTCCCGCACGGCGGGGATGAATCCGTTTACACCCTTGCCCGACTTTGCGTCGGTCTCGAGGACGGCGATACCCCGCTCCTGATAAAAGCGCCGCCACTTCGCCGTGGCCTCCGGGTCGGCCAGATCGCAGCGGTTGAGTATCACAAGCCGCGGCTTATCCCCCGCGAGGCGGTCGATATCCGGGTTGCGGCTTGCAAGCGGGATGCGCGCGTCCAGGATCTCGCACACCGCGTCGACGAGTTTGAGGTTGTCTTCGATCATCCGCTGGGCCCGGGTCATGTGCCCCGGGAACCATTGGATGTTCATTTTCTCGCGGCCGTCGGTCACTTGATGGCCCTCAGGACGGACAGCGGGAAGATCACATAATAGGCCCGACCGAGGATAAGGCGGTTGTCGAGCATGCCGATCTCCTTCTTGCGGCTGTCAACGGAGGCGTTGCGGTTATCGCCCATGACGAAGACGCAGCCCTCCGGGACGGTCTTGGGCCCGATGAAGTCGAGCTTGTTGAAGGTCAGCTCGTTGATGTAGGGCTCGGCGATCGGCTCGCCGTCGATGTAGACGATGCCGTTTGCAAAGTCCATGTTGATCTCCTGCCCCTCGGTCGCGATCACGCGCTTGACGAGGGCCTTGTTGGGATCGTACTCGTCCTTTTTGAAGACGACCACGTCCCCGGCCTTCGGCTTGTAGAACAGGCCGGACACCAGCATCTTGTCGCCGTTGTGCAGCGTCGGGACCATGGAGGAGCCGACCACGTCGATGGGGTGCACGACGAAGGAGAAGAGCAGCACCGCCACGATCAGCGCGAACAGCAGGCAGTATATCCAGTCATACAGCTCCTTGCTGGAGGCGTTGGGATCGGGGGCCTCCCCCGCCGTTTTCTTTTTCATTTTATCAGCCATGATAATCTCCACTTCTTTATAAAATGATTTTGTATTATACATCAATTGTTGGCGGAGGGCAACTGTTTTCTGTCCGTCTTTCCGCTTATGCTTTTTTCCGCCCCGGTCGGAATGGCAGGCGATTTCAACATACACCGAGAAGCAGATCAAGTCCGAGGCCTCCCGCTGCCTGAGCTGCGGTGCAGCGTCGTCGATCCCAACAAGTGCATCGGCTGCGGCATCTGCACCACCAAGTGCGAGTTTGACGCGATCCACCTCAAGCGCGGCCGGCCGCAGAACAGCAAGATGGTACCGGCGGAGGATAAGTTCAAGATGATCCTGCCCTATGCCGCCAAGCGTGAGGTCAAGATCATCATGAAGAAAGCCGGA
>CADAAM010000053.1 GCA_902785905.1 Oscillospiraceae bacterium
TCTGCCAGCATGAGCCCTACTCCGGCGCGCACGTCGGCCCCGGCATGCTGGGCCTCTTCTTCCGCGGAAAAGAGCGGTAAGCAAAACAGAACGATCAAAACCCCTTCGAGCATATATGAACTCGAAGGGGTTTTTCATGTTTGGGGATTGCCACAATCTTCTTTGGCTCTCCTGCAAGGGAAGCTGTCGAGGGAGCGCAGCGAGTGAGACTGAGAGGTAAAAAAAAGCAGCTGTTTCCCCCCTCCGGTTTTGCGCTGCAAGCAGCTCAAAACCACCTCCCCTTGCAGGGGAGGCAAAAGCCCGGTTCAGCAGCCGCAGCCGCAGTCGCCCGCGCTGCCGCAGCCGCCGCATTCACCGCAGCCGGTGCAGCCGCCCGCGCAGAAGCCCTCGCCCTGCAAAATGGGCAGCTCGCCGAGGATGAGCAGGTCGGCGGCCTTGTCGGCGTCGCCCTCACTGCCGGAGATGACGGCGTCGACCTTGAGCTCGCGCATGAGCTGCGCCATCTGCTCGTGGCCGCGGCGCTCGCCCGTCTCGACCAGGCGCTTTACGCAGCGGTTGACGTCCGCGCCCTCGTATTCGTAGATGGCAAACATGTCGGCGTGGCCGAAGTGCTGTCCGATCTCGCCGTTGTGGTATGCTACCGCGACCGTCATCTCAGAGCTCCTTTTCGATCACGTCGACAATGGGGCTGATGTTCTCGCCGCTGACCTGCTCGACCTCGCCCGCGTCGACCATGGTGGTGACGACAGGGTCGATGGGGAGTTTGACAAAGTGGGCGATGCCGTGCTGTTTGGCGAGCTCCTCCACGGTGCTCTTGCCGAAGATGGAATACTCTTTGCCGCAGTCGGGGCACTTAAAATAGCTCATGTTCTCGACCAGGCCGATGACCGGGATGTTCATCAGGCCCGCCATGTTGACGGCCTTCTCCACGATCATGCCGACGAGGTCCTGCGGGGTGGTGACGATCACGATGCCGTCCACCGGGAGAGACTGGAAGACGGTCAGCGGCACGTCGCCCGTTCCGGGAGGCATGTCGACGAACATATAGTCCACATCCTGCCACAGCACGTCCGTCCAGAACTGGGTCACAGCGCCCGCGATGACGGGGCCGCGCCATACGACGGGGGTGGTTTCCTCCTCGAGAATGAGGTTCATGGACATAATCTGCATCCCCGTGTGGGTCCGCGCGGGCAGGAGGTACTCGTCGGTGCCCATGCAGGGCTCATGGATGCCGAAGGATTTGGGGATGGAGGGGCCGGTGATGTCCGCGTCCAGGACGGCGCAGTTGTGGCCGCGGCGCTGCATCTCGGACGCCATCAGGGAGGTGACCAGGGACTTGCCCACGCCGCCCTTGCCGCTGACGACCGCGATGACCTTTTTGACGCTCGCGCCCTCGCGCAGATTCTTTTTGAAGCTCTCCGCCTCGCGCTCGGAGCAGTTCTGGCCGCAGGTGGAGCAATCGTGTGTGCATTCGCTCATGTTTGTTTTCTGCCTTTCTGTTGATTGTGATGCGAGGGCAATACGCCCTCGGATATACTAAGGAGACACCGCATAATTCGGCAAGAGCAGATTTCGAGAAAAATTGAGTTCTGATGAAGGCAGTTTTTCGCAGGAATACTTAAGTGAGCGTCCAAATCTTTGATTTGGCTACGCGAACTTATACATGTGAGCGAAGCGAATCGGATGCAATTTTTCCGGAAGATGCCGAAGACGGATTATGCGGTGTTTCCCTAAATTAAAAGTGTTCGCAATACGCATGGCTCCCCGGCGTCTCACGCAAGCCGGATGACTGAGGGGGTGCGTCCGTCCTGCGTAAACCCCTCCGGCTCGCCCCTCGCGGGAGATCGGGTCAAGCCACCTCCCCTTTCAGGGGAGGCAGGGGCGCTCAGAACTTTGTCTTTTTCAGCGCCTTGAGCAGATACTGCGCCGCAAGGCCGGTGAACACGCCGGTGATGACGCCGGAGGCGGCCAGAACCGGGGCGTAGGCGAAGACGCCCGGTGTCTTCACGACGAAGACGCAGGCGGCGAGCTGTCCCGCGTTGTGCGCAACTCCCGCGAGTGCCGAGACGATCCAGAGCTGATTCTCCTCGAAGACGCCCGCGGTCAGGCACATCACAAGATACGCAAGCAGACCGCCCGCCGCGCTGAACAGGAGCGTGGATGGGCTGCCCGCGAACATGGAGCCCATCAGCACGCGCACGAGCAGCACCGCCCCGGCCTCCCTCTTCCCCAGCAGCTTCATCGTGATGAGGGTGACGATGTTGGCAAGGCCGAGCTTGACGCCCGGGACGGGGACCGGCGCGGGGATCTGGTTTTCGATCACGAACACCGTCAGGGCGATCGCGGTCAAAAGCGCCATCAGCGTGAGTTTTCTGGTCTTAGGCATCAATGTCACCGCCTTCGATTTCGATCACCAGGCGATGGGGCATGCAGATGATGGGGATGCCGCTGCCGGTGAGCCTGCCCTGGTACATGCAGACCTTGTCCGGGCAGTCGGCCTCGGAGACGGAGATCGCGCCCTTTTCCACATGGACGGTATTGTGCCCATATTCGGTGGAGATATCAATGTCGTAGGGCTTTCTGACTTTTGAGAGGTCGATCCTTTCCAGCACCTCTCCGTCGACAGAAATGACCGCGACCGTCCCCTCTCCCCGGCCGAGCAGGAAAGTACTGAGCAGCCCGCCGATGACGATGACGGCAAACAGCAGGCCGAAAATGATGGACGTTCTTTTTTTCATGGCCTCCCTATTGTAGTTTAGTTGCGCACGGTTGTCAATATGGCCAGTCATGTGGTATAATAAGAAAGTTATTGTGCGGCCCTCTCAGTCACGGCGGCAAGCCGCCGCGACAGCTCCCCCGGAGGAGGAGCCAAGGCCGGACTTGCCCCGGTGCGCACACCAGGCGGAGAGCTTGCCTCCCCCTCCGGGGGAGGTGCCCCGGTGCGCACACCGGGGCGGAGAGGGCAGCTTGAGAGGAGGTGACCCCATGAACGGCCTGGCGGACTATACCCTCGCTTTAAGTAAATACGTGCTTATCATCGTGTCCATCATGATGCTGCTGCGCTGCATCCGCTCCCTCCTCTCCGAGCATGTGGAGCCCGAGGTCTGGGGCTATCTCCGCTGGGAGGGCGAGAGCTACCCGCTCACGCACTGGGAAAACCTGATCGGCCGTTCCCTCAGCGCGGACGTGCGCGTGATCTCCCCCGGCGTGCGCCGCGCCCACGCGGTGCTCCGGCGCGGCGGCAGCGGCAAATGGCGCGTGTACGACGTGTTCCAGCGCGGGGGCGTGTGGATCAAATACGCGAAGGCCGGTCCCGGGGGCCTGCCGGTCGAAAACGGCGACACCCTGAATCTCGGCGGCGAGAAGGTACGCTTTCGCGCCGTCACGCCCGAGAAGCGCGAGAAGGCGGACTTAAAGCGCAAGCGCGCGGGCTATGAGGTCTCCCCCGCCGGGACGCTTCTGGAGCTGACGGTATTTCAGCTCACCCTTCTCTTGCAGCACGCCCTGTCGCCGAGGCAGGAGAACATCGGCGCGGTGGCCCTGTCCTTTACCGCCCTGATCGCTTTGGAGTGGAGCTGTTATCATTTTATGCGCTTTATGAAGCGATCCGGCTTTGAGATCGAGACCATCGCCTTTTACTTAACCTCCCTCGGCATGTCGGTCGCGGCCTCGTCCTCACCGGACGGAATGCTCAAGCAGCTCCTGCTCACCATTGCGGCGGTGCTGCTGTTTGCGATACTCGGCTGGTGGCTGCGCGATCTTGAGCGCTCCACGGCCGCCCGCTCGGCGGTTGTGATCGGCACGGTTCTGCTCATGTTCATCAACATCGCCTTCAGCGACAAGGTCCTGGGCGCGCGAAACTGGCTGACCATCGGGGGCCTCTCCCTCCAGCCGTCGGAGCTTGTGAAGGTCGGCTACGTCTACGCGGGCGCGTCTACGCTGGACAGACTCTTTCGCAGGCGTAACCTGTACATGTTCATCATGTTCTCCGCCTTCTGCGTGGTCTCCCTCGCGCTGATCGGGGACTTCGGCACGGCGCTGATCTTCTTTGTGACCTTCCTGGTCATCTCCTATCTCCGCTCGGGCTCCATTGCGACTGTGCTGCTGGCGGTCTCGGGTGCGGCGATGGCGGCGTTCCTCGCCGTGAGCCTCAAGCCCTATATCGCGCGGCGCTTCTCCACCTGGGGCCATGTGTGGGAGGACGTGTACGGCGCGGGCTTTCAGCAGACGCGGGCCATGTCCGCCGCCGCCTCGGGCGGGCTCTATGGCAAGGGCGCGGGCTCCGGCTGGCTCAAGGAGATTTTTGCGGCGAACACCGATATGGTCTTTGCCGTCGTGTGTGAGGAGCAGGGCCTCATCATCGGCGTCATCATGGTGGCGGCGATGCTGGTGCTGGCCCTCTTTGCGGTCAGAAGCGCGCGGCACGGCCGCTCGGCGTTTTATTCCATTGCGGCCTGCGCGGCCATGAGCATGCTGCTGACCCAGCTTGCGATGAACGTGTTCGGCTCGCTGGACATCCTGCCGTTTACCGGCGTGACCTTCCCCTTCGTCTCGCGCGGCGGCACGTCTTTATTATCCTGCTGGATGATGATGGCCTTCATCAAGAGCGCCGACAACCGGCGCGAGGGCAGCTTCGCCGTGCGGGAGGCGTCCATGGACACGGACGCGGAGGAGGATCTGTCCGACTGGGAGGTGTGGCAGCCACGAGAAAAATAACCAACCGCGCTTTTTCGGTGCTGCTGATCGCGGCGCTGGTCGTCTGCGGCATGGGCGTCTATGTCATGCGCTATATTGAGCATGGCGAGGACTGGGCCCTGTATTTTGCCCGCGCAAACTCCGGCGCGACCGGCCACATTGTGGACCGCAACGGCATCACTCTCGCCTATTTTGACGAGGTAAGAAGCGTCTACTCCCCCGACCGCGTGACCCGCGCGGCCAATTACCACATCACCGGCGACTACTGGGGCCGCACGGGCACGGGCATCCTGTCCCGGCTCTGGGACGACGTGCACGGCTTCAGCCTGCTGACCGGCACGACCCACGTCGGGCGCAGCACCCAGCTGGAGCTGACCTACGACGCGCGGCTCAACAACGAGATCTACAAGGCCATCGGTGAGTGGGCCAGCGGCTGCATGATGGTCTGCAACTATCGCACGGGCGAGCTGCTGGGCATGGTGTCGGCCCCCTCGGTCGACCCTCTGGATACCAGCGGCGAGCAGCGCGACGGCGCGTTCATCAACCGCTGCATCTCGGCCTCCTTCACCCCCGGCTCCATCTTTAAACTCGTGACCGCCGCGGCAGCCATCGAGAACATCAAGGGTCTCGACAGTATGCAGTGGTACTGCGAGGACGAGTTCAAGATCGCGGGCGTGCCCTTCATCTGCGTCGCAAACCACTACACGCAGAACTTTGAGCAGGCCATGGCCAACTCCTGCAACGTGGCTTTCGCGCAGATCGCGGTCAAGGTGGGACAGAACACCCTGATCCGCTACGCGCGCGACTACGGCTTTCTGGACGGGCACAGCATCGACGGCATCCCCACCGTGCGCGGCAGCTTCCCGCTCGAATTTGTGGGCGACCCCGAGACCGGCTGGGCCGGAATCGGCCAGTCCACCGACATGGTGGTCCCCTACTCCATGCTGCGCTTTCTCTGCGCGGTGGCAAACGGCGGCACGCTCATTGAGCCGCACTTCGTCCCCGGCGAGCAGGCGGAGACCAGCCAGCTTGTCCTGCCCACCACCGCCGACAGGCTCAAGGCCCTGATGCGCAATAACGCGATCACGCACTACGAGGCGGACTCGAACTTCCCGGGCCTCCCCATCTGCGCCAAGACCGGTACGGCGGAGCTCGGCGACGGGGATTCGCACTCCTGGTTCGTCGGCTTTCTGGACGACGAGGACCACCCCTACGCCTTTGTGACGCTCATCGAGCGCGGCGGCTTCGGCCTCTCGCGCGCTGGCGTCATCACGAACAAGGTTTTGCAGTGGGCCGTGAAGAATATGTAGGTTTTGCATTTGTGGTACATTCTTCCGCTCAGAGATCGCTGCCTGAGACTTGCGCCCCCCATTCTTTCTTTTCGGCTCTTGCCCGAAAAGAAAGAATGCGCCGCGCCCGGTGTAAGAAAGAAAAGGGCCGCTGGACGCGGGTATTGTTTCTCATGTCCGAAGTTTTCTCTCGCGGATAACGCGCATCACACAGCTCTGCCCGCAAGTGGTATACGTTCCTGCGTCACGCCGACCGCGGAAGGCTTCGCTTACGCTCGCGCCGCTAAGTGGGCGTATATTTCATACTATCCCCTAATAGAAACCCGACAGCCCTTCCGGCAAAATTTGCGCCATGCTGCGTTGAAGCCCTTGACCATTTATCTCCATTATGCTCTGCGGGCTTCGCCTTGCCTGACACAAATTTTGCTCGGAATTCCTTGTCTGCTTTCTATCAGGGAATCGTATTGCCGCCTGTTTTGTAAGTGTGAGCAGGATTCTTTTCCACTCAGAAATCGCAGCCAATGTCTTTCGCGTGAAAAAAAACAAAATTTTTATTACAGGAGAAAATTCAAAATGATGTTCTTACTTCAGCTCATCAAGGACGGAAAGATTCAGGCTCTTCTGAAGAGTGGTCTGCGCATCGTCAAGCAGCACGGTATTTTGAAGGAAGGTCGGCACAGCATGACCGTCACCCTCACGATCACGGGGGAGGACGGGAAACAGGTCAAAACCGACATCCGCGTGAGCTACAATCAGGGCAAATTCGCCAAGCTCCCGCAGATTGAAACGCTGGACACCGAAGACTGGAAGTTTGAAGAATAAAACCGCCGTCCACCGCCCCTGCCCTTCTTTTTAATCCGTCCCCGCAGGGGACACCATAACTCCACTCTTCACTCTTCACTCTCCTCACTCCACTCTCCACACTCCAAACTCCAAACTAGTTAGGAAAACTTACCATGACAGATCTATCCGTCAGCAATCTTGTAAAATCCTTTGAGATCGGTCGAAACGTGCTCGACGGTCTCAGCTTCACCGTCACCGAGGGCGAGCGGATCGGCATTCTCGGCCACAACGGCTGCGGGAAAACCACGCTCTTTCGCCTGTTGACGGGAGAGCTTCGCGCCGACGAGGGCGAGATCGCCATTGCGCCTGGCAAGCGCCTCGGCCTCATCTCCCAGATCCCGGTCTACCCCGAGGGCTGGACCACCGAGATGGTGCTCAAGGACGCACACCGCCGCCTCTACGCGATCAGCGAACGCCTTGACGAGCTCACCGAGCGCATGGAGCATGACCAGTCACCCGCCCTGCTGCGGGAGTATGACAGGCTCCAGGAGGACTTTCGCCGTCTCGGCGGCTATGAGATGGACGTGGACCGCGCCCGCGTGGCCAACGGTCTGGACATCCCGCCCGCGATGCTCGCGCAGGAATTTGCCCTGCTCTCCGGCGGGGAGAAGACCCGCGTCAACCTCGCGCGCCTGATTCTCGAAAACACCGACATCCTCCTGCTGGACGAGCCGACAAACCACCTCGACCTCCGGGCGACGGAGTGGCTGGAGGACTATCTGCTGCACTTCAAGGGCACCGTCCTCGCCATCAGCCACGACCGCTTCTTCCTCGACAAGGTGGTGCAGCGCTGCATTGAGATCAGCGACGGCAGGGCCGAGTTTTTCAGCGGCAACTACAGCTTCTACGTTGAGGAGCGCCAGCGCCGCTTTGAGGAAAAGCTCAGGAAATACGAGAAGGATCAAGCGAAGATCGAACAGCTCACGCGGGCGGCCGAGCAGATGCACCTCTGGGCCTTCATGGGCAACGACAAGCTGCACAAGCGCGCCTTTTCGATGGAAAAGCGCATTGAAAAGCTCAGCCGCAGCGAAAAGCCCAGCGAACAGAAAAAGCTCAGCGTGAAGTTTAAGGAGCGCGAGTTTGTGGGCGACGAGGTGCTGGTGATGGACGGCGTCGAAAAGCGCTACGGGGACCGCACCCTCTTCTCCGGCCTTGACGCCCTGGTCACCGGCGGGGAGCGCATCGCCCTCGTCGGCGACAACGGCACCGGCAAATCGACCCTCGTCAAGCTCATCATGAACCTTGAAAAGCCGGACCGGGGCTGGCTCTATCTCGGCCCCACGGTGAGAACCGCGTATCTGCCGCAGCTCGTCGGCTTTTCCAATGAGGAGCGCTCCGCCCTCGACACCATGCTCTGGGACTGCCGCTGCCAGCCGCAGGAGGCGCGTGACCGCCTCGCGGCCTTCGGCTTCCGGGGCGAGGATGTGTTCACCCCCGTCGGGGCCCTCTCCGGCGGTGAGAAGAGCAGGCTGCGCCTGTGCATGCTCATGGGCGCGGACATCAACTTTCTGATCCTGGACGAGCCGACCAACCATCTCGACATCGCCAGCCGCGAGTGGATGGAGGACGCCCTGTCCGATTACGAGCAGACGCTTCTGTTCGTCTCACACGACCGCTACTTTATCGACAAGTTCGCCACCCGCGTCTGGGAGCTCCGGGACGGGCACATTACCGATTTTCGCGGCAGCTATCAGGAGTTTCGCGCCTGGCGGGACCGGCAGGAGCTGGTCGCGCAGATCGAAAAGCAGAAGGAGCCGCCGAAGGAGAAGAAGGGCAAGCCGGTCAGAGCGAAGAACAACGACAAGGCCGTCCAGAAGCTCGAGCGTGAGATCGCCAAATTGGAGGAGAAGACCGCCGCCCTTGACCGGGAGGCGGAGGAAAACGGCAGCGACTATCAGAAGCTCATGGAGCTCGCCGCCGAAAAGGAAGAGCTGGAAGCGCAGCTCATGGAGCTGTACGAACGCTGGGAGGAGCTGAACGCATGAAAAAATCATTCTGGGCGCTGATCGCCGCCCTCACCGCGGCGGCGGCTTTCCTGCGCTTTGCCCTCAGGGGCTACGCCTGGTGGGGCTATCTCTGCCTCTTTATCGCGGCGCTGCTGCTGGCCCACCGCTTTCTGCCCGCCCTGCTCTGGCGCATCGTCGTCATTCTGACATGCATCGGCCTCGCTTACTTCTGCTTTGTGGAATATTTCATCATCAAAAACGCCTGCACCGACGCGGACGCCGGGCGGGATTATCTGATCGTACTGGGTGCGGCGGTCTACGGGGATCAGCCCTCCCTGACTCTGGTTCGCCGTCTGGAGGGGACGAAGGCCTATCTCGACGCCCACCCCGAGACCGTTGCCATCGTCTCCGGCGGCATGGGCAAGGGCGAGACGATCACCGAGGCCCAGGCCATGCACGACTGGCTGATCGCCCACGACGTCGCGCCCGAGCGCGTCATCATGGAGCCGAGGGCCACCAGCACGCTGGAAAACCTCACATACGCCTTTGACCTCATACGCGGGCGCGGGGATGAGCCCGCCGGCCGTGTCGCCATCGTCTCGAGCGCCTACCACCTCTATCGCGCCAAGCTCATGGCTCGCAATCTCGGCGTCCCGGACGCCGCCGGTGTGGCCGCGCCCTGGGGTTACTTCTTTGTGATGCTCAACTACTTCATCCGCGAGGCCTTCGGCGTGACCCATCTCTGGGTCTTCGGAAACTGAGGTGGCGCGGGATGGACAGACTCTCACGTTTCAGCCGCTCCCGGCTCGCGGCGGCGCTGGTTTTGGCGGCGGTGTTTCTGCTGCTGCTCTTTCTGAACCACGAGACCGACCTTGTGGCGGACGATTACCGCTACTGCTTCAGCTACCTGGACGACAGCCGCATTTTCGCAGATCTTCCCCTCCATGGCGGCGCACCGGCAGACGATGAACGGCCGCGTGATCGCGCACGCCCTGGTGCAGCTCTTTCTGATGCTGCCAAAGACTGTCTTCGACGTTGTCAACGCCGCGGTCTTCGCCGCGCTGCTGCGGCTGATCTGCCGCCTCTGTGACCGCAGGAGGCCGAACGCCCTCCTGCTGCTCACGGCCTTCGGCTGTCTGTGGGTTTTGCAGCCGGATTTTGGGCAGGTCTTTCTGTGGCTCGACGGCTCGATCAACTATCTCTGGTGCGCGGCGCTGAGTCTTCTGTGGCTGCTGCCCTGGGCGGCGCGGCTCACAGAGGGGAAGAGTCCCGCAAAGGCCGTGCAGCTTTTGTATGTCCCCTTCTCGTTTGTCGTGGGCGCGTACTCGGAAAACGCCACAGTCGCCCTCGTTGCGATGGGTCTGTGCTTTCTGCTGCCGGAAGTTTTCGAGAAGAAGCGCCGCCCGGAGCTCTGGGCCCTGCTCAGTCTCGCGGCGATGATGCTCGGCTTCTTTTACATGATGCTCGCTCCGGCGGAGAGCGTGAACAAGTCCGCCGAGATGCGCCTTGCGGTTCTCTTTGAAAACTTCCTCGAGACAGGCCGCTTCTATCTCCGCTTCTGGCCTCTGCTTCTGAGCTTTCCCCTGCTCTATTGCCTGGCAATAAAAAACGGCGTCTCCCGTGAAAGTCGTCTTCTGTCGCTGGTACTGCTCTTCGGCTCGCTCGCGGGGCATTTCGTGCTGACCTTCGCGATGTACACCGCCGCACGCAGCACCTAT
Source organism: Oscillospiraceae bacterium (assembly GCA_902785905.1). Lineage (GTDB taxonomy): Bacteria > Bacillota > Clostridia > Oscillospirales > Oscillospiraceae > Limivicinus. Next base: position 10,492 of record CADAAM010000053.1, read on the forward strand.
ATTGGTCTGATCCTCCTGCTCTGCGCAGACGGCGTGCTGTTCTCTTCCCTGCTTGAAACGCGGAGCCGCGCCGTCCCCGCCGCCCTCTGCGCCGTCTGCCTCGCGTTTACGCTGTACCTTCTCCCGGTAGGAGTCAGGGACATCATCCGCACCCACGCAGCGCTGCAATACAACGTGGAGCTCATCCGTGAGTGCGCCGCCGACGGGGAGACGCTCATTCAGGTCCCGCGCCCCTATCCCGACACCAGCTACCCCGCCTTCGCGGGTCTGCCCTATCTGAACGTCGAAGACCCCGGCGACTGGCCCAATGTCTACATGGCGAAGTACTACGGGGCCGAGCGGATCATCGGCTACTGAGGGGGGATCCTTCTGCTGCTCCTGTGTCTGTCGCTTTCGGCGCTGCTGTTTCTGCGCTGGCAGGCGAAGGACGTCGACGCGCCGCCGACGCCCGCTGTCATGACCGCAGAGCCGGCGACAGCGCCTTTGCCGACGCCTGTGCCGACCGAAGCGCCGACACCCGATCCCACCCCGGTCCCGACGGCAGCGCCCACGCCATTTGTGCCGCCCCAGGGCTACACGGAGGAAAGCTACCGGCTCGTGAGCGACATGGCCTTTGCCTACGCGGATAAGCAGGAGGCGGCGTCCGAGCTCATCGGGCATGATCTGGAAGAGCTCTCCGACCTCGATCCCGCGCTCGGCTCGCTCTGGACAGAGCTCATGGCCCTGTGGAGCGAGGTCAACACAACGCTCACGCTCAACCCCGGCGTGCTGCCCGACGGTCTGCCGGAGGATGACAGCCTCTGCATCGTAGTCCTCGGCTTCCAGCTCCACCCGGACGGCTCCATGAGCGAGGAGCTGGTCGGCCGCTGCGAGACGGCGCTGGCCTCCGCCGAAAAGTACCCGAACGCGCTGATCGCCGTGACCGGCGGCGGCACCGCGTGGCAGAACCCCTCGGCTACCGAGGCGGGCGTCATGGCCGCGTGGCTCACGGCGCGCGGGGTCAAGCCCGAACGCATCCTGACCGAGGACGCCTCCATGACCACGGCGGACAACGCCGCCTTTACCTGCAGGCTGCTTTGTGAGCAGCACCCCGAGGTCAGAGCCCTCGCCATTGTCTCAAGCGACTACCATCTCCCGCTGGGCGTGCTGCTGTTTCAGGAGGAGGCCCTGCTGACCGAGTACGAGACCGGGACGCGCCCCTTTGAGGTGATCTCCAACGCCGCGCTGGACACCCAGGGCCGCGTCAACCCCGACAGCCCCATGATGCAGAAGTCGTACCTGTGGAGTCTCGCCGACCCGAAGTATTAAATGGCTCCCCTGAAAGGGGAGCTGTCACAGCGGCAGGCCGCCGTGACTGAGGGGTTATCCATCGGGCAAGGCGCTGTTACCCCTCCGGTTTTGGGCTGCTTGCAGCTCAAAACCACCTCCCCTTTCAGGGGAGGCATGGTCTTTCTGCATTCAAGGTAAACCCTGGGCGACCCATTTACTTTCCAATCTTGCAAACAGCCTGTATTTTTGCTAAAATATTATGATACTTACCCATGGAGGTCACGATGAAGAAGCGTTCTTTTCTGATTCTGTTGATCGCTGCGCTCGCGTTTTCGCTTGCCGCCTGTTCCTCTCCCGCCCCCGTGCCGGTCGAAACGTCCGCGCCCTCTGTGACGGAGACGCCCGCACCGACGGCGGAGCCCGTCGCCCTGCCGAACCCCATCCATGAGACGAACGCCGAGGGCCTTGTGCAGGCCACCGGGATCCCGCTCCCCGCGCCTGAGGGGGCCGAGGATGTGCGTTACAGCTGGATCGAGCTCACAGACGGCGCGCCGATCGCCCAGATGGATTTCACGCTCGGAGATGCCAGAGCCTTTCTGCGCGCGCAGCCGACCGCCGGCTTTGAGCCCGAGGACATCTCCGGCCTGTATTTTGACTGGACAGAGGCCAGCGCCGCCGAAGTCAGCTACTGCAAGGCCGCGCTCTATACCAACGGAGAGGCCGGGTATATTGCCTGGGTCGACGTCGTGCCGGGTCTACTGTACAACCTCGGCATGACGCAGGGCGCGAGCGCCGATACGCTGATTGCGCTTGCCAGCGCCGCCTTCGTCCCCGTGCAGGGCGACGCCGACGGCGAGGTCCCGGAAGAAAAGAGCGCCGAGCGTGACGAGCGCTACGCCCTCTATTGGGAGCTGATCGACAAGGTCACCGCGGGGCTCAGAGACGGCCTGAGCTCTGACCAGACCGCTCAGCTCGGCATCAGCGACGTCTTCGCGCGCCCCGGGGCCGAAGAACTCGGCTGGCTGCTCCGCGACCTCAACAGCGACGGCGTGGACGAGCTGCTCTTCGGCCGGTCGAAGGAGGGCGACGAGCTGACCCCGACCTACGATATTTTCTGCCTGCTCGGCGGCGTGCTCAGCCACCCCGCGACCGGCTGGGAGTTCAACTGCTGGTATCTGCTGCCGTACGGCATGCTCATCAACGAGTGGAGCGGCGACGGCTATGACCACTATCGCAGCGCCTACGGCTACTTCAACGGCTCCCTCATCCCCGGCTTCAGCTCCGCCGGACGCGAGCAATACCTGAAACTCGACTTTCAGCGCTTTATTGAGGATGAAACATGAACGAATTTATGAACAAGACCGTCCTGATCACGGGCGCGGCGGGCTTTATCGGCTGCTTTCTGTCGCAGGAGCTGCTGCGCCGCAATGAAAACATCCACGTCGTCGGTATCGACAGCATGAACGATTACTACGAGGTCTCGCTCAAGGAGTACCGCCTCGGGCTGCTGGAAAGCCTCGCCGCCAAGAGGGCGGGCGACGGCTGCCGCTTCAGCTTCGTGCGCGGCAACATGGCGGACAAAGCCGTTTTGGACAGGCTCTTTGCGGACTATGCGCCGGACATCGTTGTGAACCTCGCGGCCCAGCCCGGCGTGCGCTATTCCATCGACCACCCTGACGTGTACATTGAGTCGAACCTTATCGGCTTTTACAATATCCTCGAGGCCTGCCGCCACTCCTGCGACGGCGGGAAAAAGGGCGTGGAGCATCTGGTCTACGCCTCCAGCTCCTCGGTCTACGGCAACAACAAAAAGGTCCCCTACTCCACCGACGACAAGGTCGACCACCCGATCAGCCTCTATGCCGCGACGAAGAAGTCGGACGAGCTGCTGGCCCACGCCTATGCAAAGCTCTACGACATTCCGAGCACCGGCCTGCGCTTCTTTACGGTCTACGGCCCCGCCGGGCGGCCCGATATGGCCTACTTCGGCTTTACCAACAAGCTGCGCGCGGGCGAGACCATCAAAATTTTCAACTACGGCAACTGTAAGCGGGACTTCACCTACATCGACGATATTGTGGAGGGCATCATGCGCGTCATGGCAAAGCCGCCCGCGCGCAAAACCGGCGCGGACGGCCTGCCCGTTCCGCCGTACAAGCTCTACAACATCGGCAACAGCCACCCGGAAAACCTGCTGGACTTCGTGCGCATCCTCTCGGAGGAGCTGGTCAGCGCGGGCGTGCTGCCGGAGGATTACGACTTTGAGGCGCACAAGCAGCTTGTGCCCATGCAGCCGGGCGACGTGGAGATCACCTACGCCGACACGGAGCCGCTGGAGCGGGACTTCGGCTTTAAGCCGCACACCCCGCTGCGCGAGGGGCTCAGGCGCTTTGCGCAATGGTACAAAGAATACTATAAGATGTAAGGAGGCAATACGATGAAAATTGCGGTTGCGGGCGTCGGCTACGTCGGCCTCTCCCTCGCGGTGCTGCTCAGCCAGCACCATGAGGTCACTGCTGTGAGCACCACGCCCCGTAAGGTGGAGCTCATCAACAGCGGCAAATCCCCGATTCAGGACAAGGAGATCGAAGATTTTCTGGCGCACAAGGAACTGAATCTCAAGGCCACGCTCGACAAGGAGGCGGCCTATCGGGAGGCGGAGTTTGTCATCATCGCCACCCCCACAAACTACGACCCGAATCTCAACTACTTCGACACCTCCGCCGTTGAGGACGTGATCGAGACGGTGATGAAGGTGAACCCGGACGCGATCATGGTCATCAAGTCCACGGTCCCCGTCGGCTACACCGCGCGCGTGCGGGCGAAATACCAAAGTGAGAACATCCTCTTCTCCCCCGAGTTTCTGCGGGAGGGCCGGGCGCTGTACGACAATCTCTACCCCTCGCGCATCATCGTGGGCGCTCCTCTGGACAACGCGCGTCTGGCCGCCGCGGCGCACCGCTTCGCGGAGCTTCTGGAGGAGGGGGCCGAGAAGGAGAACATCAGCGTCCTCTTTACCGATCTCACCGAGGCCGAGGCGGTCAAGCTCTTCGCCAACACCTATCTCGCCCTGCGCGTCAGCTTCTTCAACGAGCTGGACACCTATGCCGAGGCGCGCGGGCTCAACACCAAGCAGATCATTGAGGGCGTGTGCCTTGACCCGCGCATCGGCTCCTTCTACAACAACCCCTCCTTCGGCTACGGCGGCTACTGCCTGCCGAAGGACACCAAGCAGCTGCGCGCCAATTACCAGGATGTGCCGGAAAACCTCATCTCCGCCATCGTGGAGAGCAATAAGACGCGCAAAGACGTGATCGCCGACAGCGCGCTCAGGAAAGCGGGCTTCTTTGACGGCAGGCGTAACTGTGTGATCGGCGTCTACCGGCTGACGATGAAGGAGGGCTCCGACAATTTCCGCGCCTCCAGCATCCAGGGCGTGATGAAGCGCATCAAGGCCAAGGGCGTGGAGATGGTCGTGTACGAGCCGACGCTCAAGGAGGACAACTTCTACAACAGCCGCAGGATTGACGATCTTGACGAGTTCAAGCGTGTCTCCGACGTCATCATCGCCAACCGCTTCAGCAAGGATTTGGAGGATGTGGCGGACAAGGTGTACACCAGGGATCTGTTCTCCAGAGATTGAGCCGTTAAAAGTCTGTTACCCGATTCTGATGATCGCCGTAGCCTCCTGGGAGACCTGACCCTCGCCGTCGATGGCGCGATAGCCGAAGTAATCACGGCCCCTCTTGTTCTGCCGAGGCGTGTAGACAAAGCGCCCGTTGTCCAAAAGCCGCAGCTCCCCCTTGACGGGCCGCGTCGTGATTACAAACGTGAGCGTCTCCCCCTCCCCGGCGCGGGCGCTCAGCCGCCCTTCAAGCGGCGTATTGCGCCGCGTCACAAGCTCCAGATTCTCGGCCTGCGGCGCACCGCTGTATGCTTCCGCCGCGAGCTCCACACCGAAAAGCAGCATCAGAAACAGCGCTGCAAAGGAGATCACCGCCCGTTTCCAGTTGTCCATCCGTATACCCTCCTGTGCGTTTTTGCCTTATTGCTCCCCAATAAATTCTTGAATGATTTGGGAGCAATTCAGCCATATTTCGCGGTTGCCCCATCAAGGGGCGAGCGAAATGGCGATCAACTCAATACTGATGTGCCAAGAAAATGTTGTGTCTTGATTTAACATCAATAGTATCTGCGCTTTCGGAGGTTTTATACTGGTCTCCCATAAAACGGCTTAAAGCCGTTTTATAGCGCCAAAGGCGCGTCGGAGACCTATGAGACGTGTTTTGTGCCCAAGGGCACAAAAGCGCGCTTTGCGCGATGCCTTTTCGTTAAAACGAGCCGTTTTAACGAAAAACAGTATTAGTCAATAAAGGCTGGCGTTTTTTCGCTGTCTGTGCTATACTGTCAGCACTTTTACTGATAGAGGTACACACTATGGAAATCAACGCCCCCGCGCTGTGGCTCAACGACTTCTTTGCCGGTTTCGACGAGTCGATCACCCTGGCCGTCCATAAGCTCTATACACTCGCAGGCGGCTTCTTTACTCCCTTCTTTGAGGGGGTCTCCGTCCTCGGCAAGGGCGGCATCTTCCTGATCCTGCTCTCGGCTCTGCTGATGCTCTACCGCCCGACGCGGCGCTTCGGCACGTCGATGCTGCTGGGCCTCACGATCGGCTTTGCCATCACGAATCTGTTCTTGAAGGTCGCGATTGCAAGACCCCGGCCCTATACCGACACGGACAGCGTTTTCTATCAATTGTGGCTGACGGTCAACCAGCACACGGAGAGCGACAAGAGCTTTCCCTCCGGCCATATGACTGCCGCCTGCGCCAGCATGATACCGCTTGTCATTCTCGCCAGACCCTGGCAGAAGCTTCTGGCCGCCCTGTTTGCGATCCTGATGGGCCTTTCGCGGATTTACCTCTGCGTCCACTTCCCGAGCGACGTGCTCGGTGGTCTGATCGTCGGCCTCTTCGCGGGCAGCCTCGCGGTGCTGATCGCGCAGAAGCTCCCGCGCGGCTGGTATCAGTGGGATTTTGCAAGGAAGAAGCAGCCCGCAGGCAAGCACGAACTGCAATAAACAATCGCCCCGCCGCACGATGCGGCGGGGCGAAGTTTATACTGGTCTCCCATAAAACGGCTTAAAGCCGTTTTATAGCGCCAAAGGCGCGTCGGAGACCTATGAGACGTGTTTTGTGCCCAAGGGCACAAACGAAAAACAGTATTATTTCACTCTCAGCTTCCTGACCAGCTCCTCGTCGCTCTCGACGGTGATGGTCCTGTAGTCGGTGTAGATCACCTTGCCGGGCAGGGAGCCGGAGGGCTTGCGGACAAATCTGAGCATCGTGTAGTCCACCGGGAGCTTCCCGCCGCCGCGACCCTGTGAGTAGTAGGCCGCAATGACCGCCGCCTCCGTGAGGCAGCGCTCCGACGGTGCCTCGCCCTCGCAGCGGACGATCACATGGCTGCCGTGGATTTTCTGCGTGTGCAGCCAGTAGTCCGTGCGGCGGCCGATTTTGGTCGTGAGCTCATCGTTTTGCAGATTGCTGCGCCCGACCAGAATCTCCCGCCCGTCCGTGGACAGGAAGCGCAGCGGGGCCTGGGCCCTGTTCTTCTCCTGCTTTCTGCCGCCGGAGGGCTTCACATAGCCGGTCTCGATCAGCTCGCGCCGCAGATCGGACAGATCCTTCTCCGTCTCGGCAGCTCCGATCAGCTCCAGCACGCTGCTGAGATAATCAAGCTGCTCCTCGCCGTCCGCGATCAGCTTCGTCAGATGCTCGGACGCCGCCTTGCGCTTGTTGTAGTCTTTGAACATGGCGGCGGCGTTCTGCTGCGGGGTCTTGAGTGGGTCGAGGGCGATCTCGATCTCGGGGCAGTCGTCCTGATAGTAATCCTGGCAGACGAGCCTTGCGTCCCCTTTTTTGAGCTTATACAGGTTGGCCGTGATGAGCTCCGCCGTCTTGCGGATGCTCTCGCGGTCTTCGCTTTTGGAAAGCTCCGCGCGCTGGGCGATCAGCTTTCGCTGCTGGCGGTCGCGCAGGGTGCGCACGGTCTTCTGCAGCTCATGCCCGCGCCGCCGCTGCTGCTCCAGCCTGTCACGGCCGGAATAGAACTCGTCGAGCAGGGCGGAAAAGCTCTCGCATTCCTCACAGCGAAGGCGATCCCCGTACTGATTGAGGCGCATGAAGCTGAAGTCCGCCGGCTTCTTTCCGTCGTAATAGAGATAGGGGCGCAGCTCCCCGGCCCGGACGCTCTCACAGAAGGCGTCCAGCACCAGCGGCAGGAGCGTCCAGTCACCGCCGCAGCGGAAGGCGAGCTCCCGGCACGCAAGCGGCGAGAGGCCAGCAAAAGAATCCAGCAGCCACTTGTCGATAGGCTGTGACTTGTCCGCCGCGTCGATCATCGCGCGCAGCGTCTGCATCTCACATTCGAGCAGGGCGGGCTTAACCTGCCTCGGCGGTTCGCGGTAGAACAGGCCGGGCAGCATACGCCGCAGCGCGTCCCCGCCGAAGTCCATGCGCCGCATACAGTCCACGATGCGCCCGTCACTGTCCACGAGGATGAGATTGGCGCTGCGTCCGATGAGCTCCGCAACCAGGGTCTTGCGCCCCTCCACGCCGAGCTCGTCCCTTGTCTCAAGCTCGATTTTGAGCATGCGCTCAAAGCGCGGCTGCGTGACAGACAGGATGCGCGCGCCGATCAGGTGCTTCCGCAGCAGCATGCAGAACATGGGCGGCTCCGCGGGGTTTTCAAAGGGCATCTTCGTAAAGTGTACCCGGGCGTTCCCGGTCCCGGCGGCAATCAGCAGGCGGCGGTTTTCCCCTTTTGCGCGCAGGGAGAACAGCACCATGTCCCGCTCCGGCTGCTGAATCTTGTCGATCTTCGCGCCCTCCAGCTCCGCCGCCAGCTCCTTTGCCAGCGCGGACAGGCATATCGCGTCAAGGGGCATGTCTCATTCCTCCATAATGGCGTTAAAGAGCGCTTCGACCCGCTCCGTCTTCCCCTGCAGGTACAGCCACCCGAAGAGGGCCTCAAGGCCAGTCGCCGCGTGGTACTGGGCGATCTCCGCGTGGTGGGGCGCGGAGTTGACCTTCGTGTTGCGCCCGCGCTTGTAGACGGCAAGCTCGTCCTCGGAAAGCAGGGGCAGGATCTTCTTCACGGCCTCGGCCTGAGCCTCCGCCCTCACCTTCTCCACCGTGAGGCGATGGAGCTTGACGACGGCGGCATTTTTCTCCCGGCAGAGCATGGAACGCACCAACAGCTCATACACCGCGTCCCCCACATGGGCGAGGGCCAGCATGTTCAGTTGGTTGACCTCCCGCTCGGAGAGCTGCTGGAACAGGCTTTGCATAGGTATTCCTCCAAAAACTGTTCGTAGGGGCCGATGCCCTCATCAGCCCGCCGTTTTGCGTCTGTGTGCGTCGCTCGGCGGGTCGATCTGGGGATCGACCCCTACGGGTATAAATCAATTCTCAAACGATGCGTCGGCGTCCTCGCTCATACCGGCGGCAAGGGCCATGTCGTCTCCGCCCAGACCGTACTGGCGGCGGATCTCCTCCCAGCCCGCGCGGTCCACGATCACGGAGCGGGGCTTCGCCCCCTCGTAGGGGCCGACGACGCCGATCTCCTCCATCTGGTCGACGATACGCGCGGCGCGGGAGTAGCCGAGCTTGATGCGCCTTTGCAGCATGGACACTGAGCAGGACTTGGTCTCCAGCACGACCTCCACCGCCTGGGGCAGCATATCGTCGTAGCCGGATCCGCCGCCCTTCTCCTCCTTGGAGGAGGCGCCGGAATCGCCGCCGTTCTTGTCCTCGGCCGCCTTGTTCATAAACTCCTCGATCTCGGTGTTGCGCTGGCTCTCGCCGGTGTTCTCCTTGATGAACTGGATGATGTCCTCTCTCTCCTCGTCCGAGACATAGGCGCCCTGGATGCGGATGGGCTTGCCCACGCCGACCGGGGAGAAGAGCATATCGCCCATGCCGATGAGCTTTTCCGCGCCGCCCTGGTCCAGGATGATGCGGCTTTCGAGCGTGGACGAGACGGCGAATGCGATGCGCGAGGGGATGTTCGCCTTCATCAGGCCCGTGATAACGTCGGCGGAGGGGCGCTGCGTCGCGATGACGAGGTGCATGCCGGCGGCGCGGCCCATCTGGGCGACGCGGCAGATGCTCTCCTCCACGTCCTTGGAGGCAATCATCATCAAATCGGCCAGCTCGTCGATCACGATGACGACCTGGGGCAGCGTCGGCTCGCCCGCCTTGAGACAGTGCTTGTTGTAGTTTTCCAGATCGCGCACACCGACCTCGGAGAAGGAGCGGTAGCGCTTGAGCATTTCGACCACCGACCACTGCAGAGCGCCCGCGGCCTTCTTCGGATCGGTCACGACGGGGACATAGAGGTGCGGGATGCCGTTGTAGATGCCGAGCTCGACCATCTTCGGGTCGATCATAATGAGCTTGACCTCGTCCGGCCGCGCCTTGTAGAGCAGCGACAGGATCAGCGAGTTCATACACACGGATTTGCCGGAGCCGGTGGTTCCCGCAATCAGCAGGTGCGGCAGCTTGGCGATGTTGCCGACGATGCCCTCGCCGCTGATGTCCTTGCCGATGGCGAAGCTGAGCTTGGACTTGGCGGTCGCAAACTTCGGCGTGTCAATGATGTCGCGCAGGCAGACAGTGCTGACGATCTTGTTCGGCACCTCGATGCCGACGGTGGAAATTTTCTCCGGGATCGGCGCGATGCGCACGTTCACGACGCCGAGGGCCAGGGCCAGATCGCCCGCGAGGTTTGTCACGCGTGAGAGCTTCACGCCCTGCTCGAGCTCGATGTCATAGCGCGTGACCGTGGGGCCGCGCGTCACGCCGACGATGCCGGCAGCGATGCCGAAGCTGTGCAGCGCCCCCTCGAGGCGCTCCTTGTTGACCAGGATCTCTTCCCGCGAATCGCCCGCAGTCGCCGTGCTGCTGCGCAGCAGATCGACCGGCGGGAAAGCGTAGTCCGGCGCGTCCTCGGTGGCCTTGATGGCGTTGGAGACGGCCTGGGTCTCGGCGCTGAGTTCTTCCCGGCTCATGCGCTGCTTCGGGGGATCGGAGATCTCGGCGGAGACCTTGGCCGCGCGGGAGGGCTTCACGCTCACGCCCTTGTCGGCCTTCTTCGCGCGCGTCGACGCCTTGGCCTCGTCGTAGGCCTTGAGATCAATACCCGCGATGGCGGCGGCCTCCTCGGTGCTCAGAGGCTTGACGTCGTCGGTCGGCCGCTCGTTGATGACGGTGATCTTCGGAGCGCGCCGGGGCTTCGGCTCCGGCTCCTCCGCGCCCGGGAAGCTGTCCTTGTCGATCTTCGGCTGTTTCGCGGGCTTCTCCTTCAGCAGACTCATGGCATCGTCGTCCCCGAGCGGAATATCCGTGCTGTAGGCGGCGTCGCGCTGCACGCGCTCGATCCGGCGCTGCTTGCTCGCCTGGATGTTGTTCGCGACGGCGGTGATGGGCGTGAGGGAGTTTTCGTACAGGGAGGGGTCGTACTGGCCCTGCATCTGAATCTTGACCTTCTCGGCGGTCTTCTTCATGCTGCCGCTGCACGCATAGACACCGCAGACCAGGGTCAGCACGATGAGCACGGGCAGAGCCCCGTAGATGCTCAGCGCGCTTTCCAGCCCCACGGCGAGCAGGCCGCCGAAGACGCCCGCGCTGTCAAGATTCTGGCCGTGCTCGAACAGGAGATCGGCCATGTCCATGATGTCCGCGCTGCCGAAAGCGTACTCCTTTTCCAGCAGGCTCACGATCGCGGCGACGAAGATGGGGACCACAAACGCGCAGAAGCTCCTGAGCGCGACGGGTCTGCCCCGGTGGAAAAACAGGATGTACGAGATCAGCAGGAAGGTCGGCGCGGCGAGCCAGTAGCCCCAGCCGGCAAAGCCCTTGATGAGTCCGGAGAAGAACTGCACAAAGGCCCCCTCGTCCCGAAAATAGCTGATCGCGATCACAAGCGTCAGGAAAAGGAAGAAGACCCCGCCGATCTCCCGGCGGATCGGAACCACCGGCTCGGGCGGCATCTCCTGCTTGGGGCTGGACCTTTTTGCGGGCGCTTTCTTTGTTGTTTTCTTGGATGTGCTCTTACTGTTTGCCATGAATATGTTTCCTTTCCAGGGTCAGAAAATCAGATGCAAAATAATTGACAATACGCCGACGACCCAGCAGTAATAGGAAAAGCCGCCGAATTTGCGCTTCCTGCTTATGTAGCGCAGAAGGTGGATACAGATGACGCCGCTGAGCATGGCGACTGCCGTTCCGACGAGGTAGGCGGGGACGCTCTGCCAGTCTATCCCCTCGCGAAACGCGTCGGCAAAGGAGAGGATGGCTGCGCCTAAGACGGCGGGGATGCTCAGCAAAAATGAGAAGGTCACCGCGAAGTCGCGCCGCAGCCCCGTGGCGATGCCCGCGGTGATGGTCACGGCGGAGCGGGACAGGCCGGGGATGGTCGCCACGCTCTGGCACAGGCCGATGATGAGCGCGTCAAACACGGTCATGCTCTTGTTGTTCTTGTTGCCCGGCAGCATTCTGTCCGAGACATAGAGCAGGCAGCCCGTCAGAATCAGCATCACGCCGATGAGGATGTTCCTGTCGTTGAGCGTCTCAATCCGGGCATTCAGCGGCAGGGCCAGAAACAGCGGCAGCGTGCCGAGCAGGATCATGCAGAAGCAGCGCGCCGCCGGGTAGTGCGCCTGCTCATACCCCGCCAGGGGGCCGAGATTGGCGAAGGACAAGATTTCCCTCACCATGGCGCTGATTTCCGGCCAGTAGACGATGCACACCGAGATGATGGCCGCCACATGCAGCAGGGCCTGGAACAGGGCATGGCCGTCCGAGAGATTGGAGAGCTTGAAAAGGTTATTGACGATGGCAAGGTGTCCCGAGCCGGAGATCGGCAAAAACTCCGCGATCCCCTGGACCAGGCCCAGCAGCACCGCGTTCCATACCGTCATTTTCAGCACCTCCCAAAAGTATCATAAATGGTATGATACCACAAAGCAGCGATAAAAACAAGGGCGATACCGCACAATTCCATTACATCCCTGTCCGCTCGTGCAGATAGCGCAGGGCGTCGGAGAGGGTGCCGATCCCGTCGATCAGGCCCTCTTTGACCGCCTCGTGCCCGGTGAGGATGCTGCCCACGTCGTTTGCAAGCTGGGTGGTGTCCGCACTCAGGGCCTCAAAGCGCGCCTGCGTGATCTTTGAGTGCGCGGTCACGAAGGCGGTGATCCGCTCCTGCATCCGCGCGAGGTAGTCATAGGTCTGGGCGGCCCCGATCACCACGCCCGTAATGCGCACGGGATGGACGGTCATGGACGCCGACGGCGCGATAAAGCTCCGGTCCGCCGAGACGGCCAGCGGCACGCCGATACTGTGCCCGCCGCCGAGAACGAGAGACGCGGTCGGCTTGCTCATGCCCGCGATCATCTCCGCGATGGCAAGGCCCGCCTCCACGTCCCCGCCCGCGGTGTTCAGCAGGATCAGCAGGGCCGTGATCTCCGGGGACTCCTCGATCGCCGCGATCGTGGGCAGGATGTGCTCATATTTTGTGGTCTTCACGTCGTCCGGCAGGAGCTGATGCCCCTCGATCTGCCCGATGATGGTCAGGCAGTGGATGCCTCCCTGCCGCGTTTGACCACTCTCCCTGATGTCGTCCATAGGCTCACCCCCCGGATAGTGTTGCCGGGAGATGGTATTCTTATCCGAAAGGAACTCCCGCCGGTTTGTACCGGCGGGAGTTTTATCAGTCGTCGCTGTAGGCGGCGAGGACGCCCTTGTAGGTCATGTAGCAGTCGAGCTTGGCGACCAGCTCAAACGGGGCGTGCATGCTCAGCACCGGGACGCCCGCGTCGATGGTGTCGATGTTGCGGTTGGCCATGTAGAGGGCGATGGTACCGCCGCCGCCCTGGTCGACCTTGCCCATCTCGCCGAGCTGCCAGACCACGCCCGCCTTGTCGAAGAGGCGGCGCAGATAGGCCACCACCTCGGCGGAGGCGTCGCTTGTGCCGGACTTGCCGCGGGCGCCGGTAAACTTGGCGATGCCCATGCCGTAGTTGAGCTTGGCCTCGCTGCGCTTCTCGGAGACCTCGGGGTACAGGGGATCGAAGGCCGCCGTCACGTCCGCGGAGAGGCAGAAGCTCTTCTCAAAGCAGCGCCGGACCTCCACGTTCTGGGCCGCGCACAGGTCCTCCATAAAGGTGTCAAAGGCGCGGCTCTGCATACCGCTGACGCCGTCGGAGCCGGTCTCCTCCTTGTCGGCCAGGATGCACACGCAGGTGCGCACCGGGTTTTCCACGTCGAGGATGGCCTTGAGCTCGGCATAGGCGCAGACCCTGTCGTCGTGGCCGTAGCCGCCGATGAGGCTGCGGTCGAGACCCACCTCGCACACGTCGAAGGCGGGCACGGCGGTGAGCTCGGCGGACAGGAAGTCCTCCTCGCCGATGCCGTACATGTCGTTGAGTATGCTCATCACCGCGAGCTTGACGCGGTCCTTGCCGTCGTCGTCATAGGGCACGGAGCCGATGAGGATGTTCAGCGCCTCGCCCGTGATGCCCTCGGTCATGGACTTCTTCATCTGATCTTTGGCCAGATGGGGCAGCAGGTCCGTGATGACGAAGCGGGGCTCGCCCGGCTCGCGCCCGATGCGGACGTCCACCGTCTCGCCGCTCTTGAGCACCACGACGCCGTGCAGCTCCAGCGGGATGGTGACCCACTGGTATTTCTTGATGCCGCCGTAGTAGTGCGTGCGGAAGTAGCAGAGCTCGTCCGACTCATACATCGGGATCTGCTTGAGGTCGAGGCGCGGGGCGTCCACGTGCGCGCCCGCGATCACCACGCCGTCGGCGAGGCTGCGCTGCCCGATCACGGCGAGCATCAGGGCCTTGCCGCGGTTGCAGCTGTAGAGCTTCATGCCGGGGGTGAGGGCCATGCCGGGGACGTACTCCACGAAGCCCTTCTCACGGGCGAGCTTGATGGCGTTGACAACAGCCTCGCGCTCGGTGCGGGAGTCGTTCAGGTATTCCATATAGCCGCGGCAGTAATCCTCGGCGGCGATATGCTCCTCGCGGGAGATGCGGTCGTAGCCGTTCTTCGGCTCATAAAACAGGTTCTTTCTCGGATCATCCATGGTTCAGTATCTCCTTATACAGCCGACGGCAGTCCTCGCGGAAGCTCGGCGCTGCGGCAGCCTCGCGGCTGATACCGTCACGCGCGGTGATGCGCTCAAGGCGGCGCTCCCGGTCGGCGAGTACCCCGATCACGGCGGTGCAGCGTCCGGCGATCCCGGCGGAGATGAGCTCCACCGCGTCGATGGCGGCGAGCGTCCCGCCCTTCATGGCGAAGTTTCGCAGGCGCCTGTCGACCTCGCGTCTGACGGCGCTGTGCGTGATCTCATTGAGTATTTCCAGCTTTTCCTTTGATGCAAAGACGATCCTGCCCAGCGCCCTGCGGTCGAGGACCCCGTCCCGGACCGTGCCGGGGAAGGCGCTGTCCAGGGCCGCGATCAGATCCGCGTCGGTTTCCAGCAATTCGTGATACACCGCGTCGCAGTCGAGGGCCAGCGCGCCGAGGGCGGAGAGCTCCCGGAGCGCCGTGGTCTTTCCGCATCCGGAGGGCCCGGTCAGGCCGATCACGGTCATATCATCCGCCAGGGCGTCCGCAATCTCGGACTCCGGCAGCGCTCCCTCGCGCAGAACACGGTATGGCGTTTTGCTTACATCTATCAGCGTGGACTCGCGCCCGATGCCGCAGGGGCCGCCGTCGATCACCGCGTCGATTTTGCCGTCGAAGTAGGCCAGCACCTGTTCGGCGGTCTTGGGGCTCGGCTCTCCCGAGGGGTTGGCTGACGGGGCCGCGAGCGGCAGGCCGCATGTGCGCAGCAGCGCGAGCGTCAGCGGATGGTCCGGGCAGCGCAGGCCGACGGTACTTCCGCCCGCCAGGACAATGCCGGGAATATCGTTCTTCGCTTTCAGCACAATGGTCAGCGGCCCTGGCCAGAAGCGCTTCGCCAGCGCGTGGGCCTGCGGCGGCACATCCAGACAATAGCGCTCCATGGCGCTCTCGTCCGGGACCATGAGCGACAGCGGCTTAACGGAGGGCCGCCCCTTGACCTCGTAGATCTCCGACACGGCCGCCTCATTCAGGCCGTTTCCCGCGAGGCCGTAGACCGTCTCGGTCGGCACCGCGACGAGGCCGCCGCTCCGGATAATACGCGCGGCGTCTTCGATTTCGCTTGTTATCAGCTTTGTCTCCATTTATGCCTCCGTCTGCGCCTGCAGCAGTTCCGCCTGCCGGGCGGTGACAAGGCTGTCGATCAGCGCATCCAGATTGCCGTTCATCACGGACTGGAGGTTGAAATTTTTTGCGTCCCCGCTGAGCCGGTGGTCGGTGACGCGGTTTTGCGGGAAGTTGTAGGTGCGTATCTTCTCGCTGCGGTCACCGGAGCCGATCTGGCTGCGCCGTTCGCTTGCGACGGCGGCGTGCTGCTTTGCCTGCTCGGCCTCATAGAGCTTGGCGCGCAGGATCTGCATGGCGCGGTCCTTGTTCTTATACTGGCTGCGCTCATCCTGGCACTCGACCACCGTGCCGGTGGGCAGGTGGGTGATGCGGATGGCGCTCTCGGTCTTGTTGACGTGCTGACCGCCCGCGCCGGAGGAGCGGTAGGTGTCGATTTTGAGATCGCCGGGGTCTAAATGGAAGTCGATCTCCTCCACCTCGGGCAGGACGGCGACGGTGGCGGCGGAGGTGTGGATGCGGCCGCCGGACTCCGTGACCGGGACGCGCTGGACGCGGTGCGGCCCGGCCTCAAACTTGAGGCGGGACCAGGCCCCCTCGCCCTCCACGACAAAGCTGATCTCCTTGATGCCGCCGAGTCGATCTTCCAGCCCTTGGATTCGGCGTACATCGAGTACATGCGGAATAGGTCGGCCGCGAAGAGCATACCCTCCTCCCCGCCGACGCCGCCGCGTATCTCCATGATGACGTTTTTACCGTCGTTCGGGTCTTTCGGCAGCAGGAGAATTTTGATCTCCCGCTCAAGCCGTTCTCTGTCCTCCTTGGCGGAAGCGTATTCCTCCTGCGCAAGCTCCTTCATCTCGGGGTCGGACATGAGCGAGACGGCCTCCTCCATGGCGGAGCAGGCCCGCATATGGGCGCGGTAGGCCGTTACAAGGGGCTCCAGCTCCCTTGCCTCGCGCTCATATCTCGAATAGACGGCGGGATCGGAGTAGGTCTCCGGTTCCTCCATCCTGGCGCGCAGAAGATCATATTTATTATCAAGCTGCCTGAGTTTCTCAAACATGGTTGCACTCTCCTAAATGACGGCATATTATACCACGCCGGTCCGGGAAAGTAAACCGCAAAAACAGCGCCGCTGTCAGACGCTTTCCGGCAAATCCTCTGTTTGACGAACAGCGGCGCATGGGTTATAATGATAAACAAAAGGAGGGGGCCATATGCTTACCGTACAGCAGATTGCGGACGGCGTTCATGTCGCATCGCGTGAGTACCCGCTTCGCAAGGTGGAGCTGTTCGGCTCCTACGCCAGCGGAAAAAACACGCCGCAGAGCGACGTCGATCTTCTGGTGGAGTTTATGCAGCCCCGCGTGTCGCTGCTTACCATCAGCGCGCTGAAGGTCCGCATGGAAGAGCTGCTGGGTACGGACGTCGACATCGTCCACGGTCCCCTGCCGGAGGACGCCATGCTGGAACTTGACAGGAGGATTCCGCTTTATGGAGCGTAGAGACCGTATTATTCTGCAAAAAGTGCTCAGTGAGATCGATATTGCACAGGAGATGATGGGCGGCTGCACACTGAAGCAGTTCAAAGGAAACGAAATGCTCATGCGCGCGGTGGGTATGACGGTCATCAACATCGGTGAGCTTGTCAAGAATCTCAGCGATGAAACACGCCTTGCCTTCCCGCATATTCCCTGGAAAGCCATTGCCGGCTTCCGAGATGTCGCGGCGCACAAGTATCAGACCCTTCGCATGGAGGACGTATACGAAACCGTTGTGACGGATTTTCCGACACTCAAACAGCAAATTGAACAGATCCTGTAATACTGTTTCTTGATTAATACTGTTTTTCGTTAAAACGGCTCGTTTTAACGAAAAGGCATCGCGCAAAGCGCGCTGCCAGTTTTGTGCCCTCGGGCACAAAACACGTCTCATAGGGAGACCAGTATAAAGTCTATCATCAAAAAAGCCTGCCATCCCTTGTTTGGGACAGCAGGCTTTTTTGATTCTGCGCTCAGCTTCCGAGATACGCCCGCTTGACGTCCTCGTTGACCAGCAGCTCGCGGCCGGTGCCGGTCAGCCCGATGAGGCCCGTCTCCAGCACATAGGCGTAGTCCGCGATCTTGAGGGCCATGTTGGCGTTCTGTTCGATGAGCAGGACGGTCACGCCCTGGTCGTTGATCTGGCGGATGATGTCGAAGATGCCCTTGACCACCAGCGGGGCGAGACCCAGGGACGGCTCGTCCATCATAATGAGCTTCGGCTTGCTCATCAGAGCGCGCGCCACCGCCAGCATCTGCTGCTCGCCGCCGGAGAGCGTGCCCGCGAGCTGCCAGTCGCGCTCTTTGAGGCGTGGGAACAGTTCGTACACCCAGTCGAGGTCCTTCTCGATCTGCGCCTTGTCGTTGCGGAGATACGCGCCGATCTTGAGGTTTTCGCGCACGGTGAGGTTTGTGAACACGCGCCGCCCCTCGGGGACCATGGCGATGCCCTTTTCGAGGATCTTGTAGATCGGCATGCCCAGCAGCTCTTCCCCGTCGTAGCTGATGGAGCCGCTGTCCGCCTTGACAAGGCCGGAGATGGTGCGCAGGGTCGTGGACTTGCCCGCGCCGTTTGCGCCGATCAGGGTCACGATCTTGCCGTCCGGCACCTCGAGGCTGATGCCCCGGAGGGCGCGGATGCCGCCATAGGACACATGCAGGTTTTCAATTTTCAGCATCGTCTACCACCCCCAGATAGGCGTCGATGACCTTCTCGTTCTTCTGGATCTCCTCGGGCGTGCCCTGTGCGATCAGGCGGCCGAAGTCCAGCACATAGATGCGGTCGGAGATGTCCATGACAAGGTCCATGTGGTGTTCGATCAGGACGATCGTCACGTCAAAGTCTTTTCTGATCTGTCCGATGAACTGCGTCAGCTCCTGGGTCTCCTGCGGGTTCATGCCAGCGGCCGGCTCGTCGAGCAGGAGGAGCTTCGGCTTGGTGGCGAGGGCGCGCGCGATCTCCAGGCGGCGCTGCTTGCCGTAGGGCAGAGAGGTCGCAAGCTCGTCCTTTACGTCCGCGAGACCAACGATTTCCAGCAGAGCCAGAACCTCTCTCCGCTGCTGCGCCTCCTCTTCCCTGTTCATGCGGAAGGCGGCGGAGAAGAGATTGCTGCTGCGCTTGAGGTGCTTGGCAACCAGAATATTGTCAAACACCGTCATGCTCTTCCACAGGCGGATGTTCTGGAAGGTGCGCGCCATGCCGAGCGCTGTGAGCCTGTCGGGCGTGGGCTCCTTCACCTGGGTGTAGAGTCCCGCGTTTTCGCCCAGGTAGTTCTTTTTCATTTTGCCGCGGGGATAGTTCTCCACGACGCACCGGCCGTCGAAGCTGACACGGCCGTTGGTCGGCGCGTAGACGCCGGTGATAACGTTGAAAGCCGTGGTCTTGCCCGCGCCGTTGGGGCCGATGATGGCGACGATCTCGCCCTCCCGGACCTCCATCGACAGGTTGTTGACAGCCACGACGCCGCCGAACTGCATGGTGACATTCTCCACCAGCAGCATGGTTTTCTGCTCGCTCATGCCTGTCCCTCCTTTGCCGGGGCTTCCTTCTTCTTTTTGCGGAACAGGTCGGGCAGCTCTTTCTCGCCCATGATGCCCTTGCGGAAGAAGAGCACCACGACCATGATGATGACGGAGAAGACGACAAGCCTGAAGCCGTTGCGGAAGATGTTGGGCGCCTCGATGCCGAGGAACTTGCCGGAGTCGAGACCGCGGAGCCACCACTCGGACGCCGCCACAAACAGCAGCGAACCGATGACCGAGCCGGTGATGGACCCGATGCCGCCGAGCACGACCATGAGCAGGATCTCATAGGTCATGGCGGATTTGAAGTTGTTCGCCTGCGCGATGGACAACACCATCGCCAGCGTCGCCCCCGCGACGCCCGCGAAGAAGGAGCTGGTCACGAAGGAGATCATCTTGTGCTTTGCAAGGTTGATGCCCATGGCCTCCGCCGCGATCTCGTCGTCGCGGATGGCCTTGAAAGCGCGGCCGTAGGTGGAGTTGACGATCAGGACGATGAGGATGATGCACACCGTCGCGATCAGCACCGGCACAAAGGTTGACAGACTCAGCTTTGTCCCGGCGATCTCGAGCTTAAACTTACTCGCGCGGGCGAAGTTTTTCAGCAGGTTCGAGCCGTTGGTGACGGGGCCGAGCTTGCTCCACTGGAAGACCGCGCGGATGATCTCGGCAAAGCCGAGCGTCGCGATGGCGAGGTAGTCGGACTTGAGGCGCAGCACGGGCAGGCCGATGAGCCACGCCATCAGCGCCGCGACAAGACCCGCCAGCACCAGGGCGATAAAGACGCCCAGCGCCGTGCCGAAGCCGCCCATGTGGTTGGAGAGCTGCTCCGGGATGGAGAAGCGGATGGCCGCGTCAAAGTACTGATACACCGCGTCGCGGGACTTGTCGGGGATGGTGAAGATGGCGTAGGTGTAGGCGCCGAGCAGCATGAAGCCCGCGTGGCCCAGGGAGAAAAGTCCCGTATAGCCGTTTAAGAGGTTCATGGACACGGCGGCGAGGGCGTAGACAGAGCCCTTCTGCAAAACAATCAGCAGCATGCCGAGCTTGTCCGTCGGCTTAATGAGCTGGTCGAGGGCGAAGATCAGGGCGAGGAAGAGAAAGACGCAGACAAAGGCGATCCACGCGCCTTTTTTGTTCTTGGTTTCGATCATGTTCCCCCTCCTCTCAGACCTTGTCGGTGCTCTTCTCACCGAAGAGGCCGGTCGGCTTGAAGACCAGAATAATAATCAGCAGCACGAAGGTGAAGGCGTCCGAGAACGTGGCAAGGCCAATCTGCTCGTCGATCGCGCCGTTGACGATCAGGATGGTGTCGAGGCCCTTGATGACGCTTTCGGCAATGCCGATGATGAATGCGCCGATCACCGCGCCGGGGATGGAACCGATACCGCCGAACACCGCCGCGACGAAGGCCTTCAGACCGGGCATGGCGCCCGAGGTCGGCACGACGCCGGGGTAGTTTGTGAAGAAGAGGATGGAGCCCACCGCGGCGAGGAAGGTGCCGATAATGAAGGTGGCGGAGATGACGCGGTTGATCTGGATGCCCATGAGCTGAGAGGTCTCAAAATCACGGGAAACGGCGCGCATCGCCATGCCGATCTTGGTGTGGTTGATAAGCTGCACCAGTGCGGCCACCAGGATGATGGTCAGAAAGGGCGTGATGACCGTGACCCTTGAGGTCTCCATCCCGAAAATGCTGATGCGGTCGGAGATCCAGGGGATCGCGGGATAGTTCTTGTTCAGGCCGCCGGTGATGTACAGGGCCAGGTTCTGGAGCAGATAGCTCACGCCGATGGCCGAGATCATGACGGACATGCGCGGTGCGGTGCGCAGCGGCTTGTAGGCCACGCGCTCGATCGTGAAGCCGAGCGCCACCGTCAGCAAAATCACCAGTGGGATTGCGAGATACAGCGGCAGGGAAGCCGCGAGATACACCATCATCAGGCCCGCCACCATAAACACGTCGCCGTGAGCGAAGTTGATCAGGCGCAGAATGCCGTATACCATGGTGTACCCGATGGCGATCAGCGCGTACTGGCCGCCGACGGAAATGCCCGAGATGATATAGGGCAGCGTTGTTTTTAATGCATCCATAGACAGGTTTCCTTCCTGAGGGAATTACGAAAATACGCACATTGCTGGCGGGAGCTGCAGCCCCCGCCAGCAACGAAGTTTTGGGATTATTCGGAATCTCAGTCGACGGTAGCCACCGCGACGAAGTCCCAAACGCCGAGCTCGGTGTTGCACTCCTTGACGAAGGCGCTGTCGCGCAGAGCGTCGCCGATGTCGTCGAAGGCGATCGCGCCGGTCACACCCTCATAGGTGACGGAAGGCAGAACCTCCAGCACGTCGGCCGGATCAACGGAGCCCGCGGCCTTCAGGGCCTCGAGGGCCACATAGTAGGCGTCATAGCCCATGACGGTGACGGCAGCCAGCTCGTCATTGCCGCCGTTGTTGGCCAGGGCGGTGGGATTGTTGTTCATCCAGTACTTGATGCCCATATCGAAGTCGGGATCGGCGCCCTCCTGATAGAAGGTGGTCACGCAGATCTTGACATTGGTGCCCTTGGCGGCCTGGAGGATGACGTTGGAGTCCCAGGTGTCGCCGGCCAGGATGGGCATGCCCAGAGCCTGGGTGTCAGCCTTGGCGATGATCTGGGCGGCAGCCTCGGTGGACACAGGGGAGAAGAACACGTCGCAGCCCTGGTTCTGGGCATTGGTGATGTAGGTGGAGTAGTCGGAGGTGCCTTCCGGGAACTGCTCATAGACGCAGGCGTCCTTGCCGAAAGCGTCGATGAAGTAGTTGCACAGACCGCCGGAGTAGTCATCGCCCTGCTTGGCCAGGCAGTAGGCCTTGGTTGCGCCGAGCTCATTCTTGGCGAAGTTTGCCAGAACGGTGCCCTGGAAGGGATCGAGGAAGCAGATGCGGAAGTACACGTCGCAGCCCGCGGTGACCTGGGGGTTGGTGCAGGTGACGCCGATGGCGGGTACGCCGGCCGCGTCAAACGTGTCGCTCGCCGCGATGGAGACGCCGGAGCCGTAGGAGCCGAGGACCAGGGACACGCCGCTGGAGATCAGGGTCTGGGCGGCCGTGGGGGCCTTGTCGTTGGAAGAGGCGTTGTCGGCGTAGACAAGCTCGACATCGTAGGTGGTGCCGTCGATCTCGACGGTCGGGGTGAGGACGTTGGCGTACTGCATGCCGAGGACTTCCTGCTTGCCGCCCGCGCCGTTGTCGCCAGACTGGGGCTCAAACACGCCGATCTTGACAACCGGGTTATCGGCATAGGCGCTCGCGCCGAGGGCGACGATCATCGCCAGAACCAATACCAGAGACAGAACTTTTTTCATGGTGATTCCTCCTGTTTTATTGCGTCCGTATTTCAAGGACAGTTGTCCTTGATCCAACATAGCCCTATTATGTACTTTCTCAAGCTAAATTGCAATTGTGTATTTTTTGAAAATTTTGAAGGGCTTTCCTTCCCCTTTCGTCATTTTAGACAATGCGCGGCCCCGTGCGCCAATCCTCGTCCGGTAATACGCCGTCTCTTTGTCCAAAGCCAAGGGTGTATAAATCGTGGGCGTGCGCCCCCAGCATGAAGAGTGCGGCGCTGTCCGCACCCAGCGCACGCACGGCTGCGGGCTTGGTCACAAGGGGGATCTCCCCCTCCCCGCTGCGCTGCCGGAGCCAGGCCCGGCCCTTCCGGTCCGCCGCCAGCACGCGGGCATAGGGCGGGACCCCGGCAGCCATGCCCTCCCTCACGCCGAGGCAGGCGCAGAGGCAGAGGCGGCGAATACGCGCGAGGGCGTAGCGCCTGGTCTTGGCTGCCGTGAGGATCGCGTCCAGACCCCCGTTTTCCCGCACCGCGCGGTACAGCCGGTTTTCGAGACCGTCGGCGGCGTCGGGCAGGGCGGCGAAATCCTCCGCGCTTAAAAGCAGCAGGCGGGACAGCATGGCCGTCTCCAGCGCCGCCGTTTTCAAGACCGCCCTCCCCTTCTCAAGCTCCCGCGCATAAACGGCGTAAGCCGCCGCCGGGATGTCGTTCTCGACGGACACGCCTGCCGCCATGCGCCGCCGGATCTCCGAGGCCGAGCGCGTCTCGCCCTCCATAGCGTTTTGATCATGTCCGCTCCCCTTGCGCAGAACGGGCAGAGGGCGCATGGATAGGCCCAGCGTCCGGACGGCCTTAAGGTATTCCACCGCGAGGATGTCGTTCGGCCTCTCCAGCAGCTTTGCCGCGTCTCCGATCACTGCCTCGGCCTCCGACTGCCGCGCCGCGGCGTAGGACAGATTCGGCTCCCGCGCAAGCCGCGCCCTGACGCTCTCGTTGAACGCGGGGTCAAGCAGCAGCTCCGCGAGTTGTTCCAGCCCTTCCAGTTTCCCCGATTCACTGCCGAAGCAGACGGCCTCAGAGCCCATCGCGCCGAGCAGGCCGACCGCCCCTCTCGCAAAGCCCTCGGCAGAGCTTAAACACCAGGGCAGGGGCAGCTCCAGGACTAGGCTGGCCCCGCATCTGCAGGCGGCCTCGGCGCGGGCAAATTTGTCGAACACCGCCGCCTCACCGCGCTGCACAAAGTCTCCGGACATGGCGCAGACTACGGCAGCGTCCTCTCCTGCGATTTCCCGAAGCGCCTTGATTTGATAGAGATGGCCCCTATGAAAGGGGTTGTATTCACAGACGATCCCGACCGCGCGCAACGCCGTCCCTCCTTAAAAACATCTTGCTTTTTCCCGTATTTGTATTAAAATAGAGACGAGCATTATTTTAGTCACCAAGCGCGACAATTACAATAGAAAGGGAAGAAAATATGAAAATTCTTGTCATCAACGCCGGCAGCTCCTCGCTCAAGTACCAGCTCATCGATATGGAGACCGAACAGGTCATGGCCAAGGGCCTCTGCGAGAGAATCGGCATCGACGGCCACCTCAAGCACAGCCCCCTGGTCGGCGGCAAGCCCGTCTTCAATGAGGACGTGCCCATGCCCACTCACTCCGAGGCGATCGCCGCGGTCATCGACAAGCTCACCAGCGCGGAGTACGGCGTTGTCGGCTCCATGAAGGAGATCGACGCGGTCGGCCACCGCGTGGTCCACGGCGGCGAGAAGTTTGCGGAATCCGTCAGGATCGACGACTCCGTCATGGCCGCCATTGAGGAGTGCATCCCCTTCGCCCCTCTGCACAACCCCGCCAACATCACCGGCATCAAGGCCTGCCGCGACGTCATGGGCGACGTGCCGATGGTCGCCGTGTTCGACACCGCCTTCCACCAGACCATGCCCGGCAAGGCCTACATGTACGCCGTCCCCTATGAGTACTACCAGAACGACGGCATCCGCCGCTACGGCTTCCACGGCACCTCCCACCGCTACGTCTCCGGCCGCTGCGCAGAGCTGATGGGCAAGCCCATCGAAGAGCTCAAGCTCGTCTCCTGCCACATGGGCAACGGCTCCTCCATCTGCGCCATCGACGGCGGCAAGTGCGTGGACACCTCCATGGGCTTCACGCCTCTGGTGGGCCTGCCGATGGGCACCCGCTGCGGCGATCTCGACGCGGGCGTCATCCAGTTCATCATGAACAAGTACGGCTTCAGCATCGATGAGATGCTGAACATCCTCAACAAAAAGTCCGGCGTGCTCGGTGTGTCCGGCGTGTCCTCCGACTTCCGCGATCTGTCCGCCGCCGCCGAGAACGGCAACGACCGCGCCCGGCTCGCCCTCGACATGTTCAGCTATTGGGTCGCCAAGGTCGCCGGTTCCTATGTCGCCGCGATGAACGGCGTTGACGCCATCATCTTCACCGCCGGCGTCGGCGAGAACGACAAGGACACCCGCGCCGCCATCGCCAAGTACTTCGGCTACCTCGGCGTCAAGCTCGACGAAGCCGCGAACTCCAAGCGCGGCGAGGACATCATGATCTCCACGCCCGACTCCAAGGTCAAGGTCTTCGTCATTCCCACGAACGAGGAGCTTGTCATCGCCAGAGACACCAAGGCCATCGTCGGCTGATTTCTCCATTTCAAATGGCCGCACCGAACCGGTGCGGCCATTTCTGCAAGCAGTATCTAAGGGGGTATACACATGTCCGTTTTTGAGGACTTTTATTTTGAATCCAGCACCGGCTGCAACACGATCCGCGCGCTCAAGTGCGTTCCCGACGGGAAGCCCCGGGCCGTAGTCCAGATCTCGCACGGCATTGCCGAGCACATCGACCGCTACCGGGATTTCATGGTCTTTCTCGCCGAAAACGGCTTTGTTGCGGTCGGTGACGACCACCTCGGCCACGGCAAGACCATTGAAAAGCCGGAGGATCAGGGCTTCTTCGCAGAGAAAGACGGGTGGGAGCATGTCGTTCAGGATATGGACAAGCTGCACGATCTCATGCGGGAGACTTACCCCGACATTCCCTATGTCTTCTTCGGCCACAGCATGGGCAGCTTTCTGACCCGCACCTATCTGATCGAGCACCCGAATAAATACGACGCCGCCATCATCAGCGGCACCGGCCACCAGGCGCGGGCCATGGTCCTGGGCGGCTATGCGGCGGCGAGCTTCTTTGTCAAAAAGGAGGGCGCGCGCGCCGTCGGTACGACGCTCAACAACATTGCCTTCGGCTCTTACAACAAGGGCTACGACAATCCCCGCACGATCTACGACTGGCTCAGCCGCGACCCCGCCGTGCCGGACGCCTACGCCGCCGATCCCCTCTGCGGCTTCATTGCGACGAATGGCCTCTTCCGCGACATGATGGGCGGCATCAAGTTCATCACGAATCAGAAGAACATCGACCGCATGAACAAGGAAAAGCCCATCTACTTCATGTCCGGCGACGCCGACCCCGTGGGCGAAAACGGCAAGGGCGTCACGCGCGCCTATCAGGCCTTCTGCAAGGCGGGCCTCCATGACGTGACCATCCGCCTCTACCCTGGCGGACGGCATGAGATGCTCAATGAGACCAACAAGGAGCAGGTGTATCGGGATATCCTCAACTGGCTCAACGCGAAAATTGGATAAACTCCCCTGTAATAAAAATGACTGCACCGGGCGGTGCAGTCATTTTTTATTAGAGTCGGGAATTACTCCTCAACCTCGGGGGCAATGCCGGTGGCGACGCCGTCGGCGGAGACCTCATAGACGAGGGCGTCCTCCTCGGCGGCGGGCTCCTCCTCATACTCCTCTTCGGGCTCGGCGGCCTTGACGGGCGCGGGCTCGGACAGGGCGCGGATGGAGAGGGAGATCTTGTGCTTGTCGTCGTCGATGGCGGTGATCTTGGCCTCGACCTCGTCGCCGACGGTCAGCACGTCCTCGGGCTTGCCGATGCGGCGGTTGGCGATCTGGGAGATGTGGATCAGGCCGTCAACGCCGGGCAGAACCTCGGCAAACGCGCCGAAGGGCATGAGCTTGACGATCTTGACGTTGGCCACGTCGCCGACCTGGTAGCGGCTGGTGAACTGGGTCCAGGGGTTGCCGTTGGGATCCTTGTAGCCGAGGGAGATCTTGCGCTTCTCTTTATCGAAGGAGATGACATAGACCTCGATCTCGTCGCCGACCGCGACGACCTCGGAGGGCTGGTGGATGCGGCCCCAGCTCAGCTCGGAGACATGGACCATGCCGTCGATGCCGCCGATGTCGACGAAAGCGCCGTAGCTGGTGAGGGACTTGACAACGCCCTTGTACTTCTTGCCGACTTCGATCTCGTTCCAGATGTTCTCGATGCGCTCACGGCGCTCGGCCTGAGCGACGCGGCGGATGGAGCCGACGACGCGCTTGCGGGCCTTGTTGACCTCGGTGATCTTGAGGCGGACGGTCTTCTTGAGAAGCTGGGCAAGCTCAGCCTCGCGGGGCAGATCGGTCTGGGAAGCGGGGACAAACACGCGCACGCCCTTGACGTTGACGACAACGCCGCCCTTGTTTTCTTCGGTGACAGTGCCTTCGAGGACAGCGCCGCTCTCAACGGCGTCCTCAATATCGTTCCACATCTTGGCGGCGTCAAGGCGCTTCTTGGACAGCATCGCGGTGCCTTCCACGTCGTTGACGCGGACCACGACGGCCTCGATGGTGTCGCCGACCTTGACGACATCCTCGACCTTGATGCCGTCGTCCGTGAACTCGGACGTCGGGATGAAGCCGGAATACTTGGTGCCGAGATCAACGCTGATCTCGGTGCCGGTAATCGCAACTACAAGGCCGGTCACCTTATCTCCATTATATATTGTTTTGAGAGTCTCCTCCAGCATCTGGTCGAAGGACATCTCATTTTCCTTTTCAACTGCGGATTCTTCCACTTTGATTTCGTCACTCATTTTGTTTCTTACCTCCTTAATTATCCACGCCGGGGTTGACGCGCCGGCAGTGAGGCCCACTGTGTCAGCGGCCTTGAGCCTGTCCATATCGAGTTCTTCCGTTCTCTCAATGAACTGAACGCTGCCGCAGTGCTCCTGACAGATTTGCGCCAGGTGCACGCTGTTCGCGCTGTGCTTTCCGCCGATGACGACCATTGCGTCACACTCCAAAGCGATCTCAGCCGCCTCTTGCTGCCGCGTGGACGTAGCAAGGCATATTGTATCAGATATTTTTGCGTTTGTACATCTTTTTTTTAGTAACTCGCAACATTCGGTAAAATTACTGTGGGTCTGCGTGGTCTGTACCACCACAGTTATGGGTTTTTCCCAAGGATTCGGCTTGGTTTTAAGCCA
>CADAAM010000054.1:0-3639 GCA_902785905.1 Oscillospiraceae bacterium
GATCCGCCAGCTCAAGGACAAGGAGCTGGGCGGGCGCCTGCTGATCTCCCAGAACATGCTGCGCCGCCGTGAGATGGACTTTCTGGACGATGTGACCATTGAGGAGGCGAGCGCCACTCTCGGCGTGCCGATCTACCCCGTGGAGTCGGACGGCTTCGCCCTCTGCGACGCCATGTTCGGCCTTTTGCCGGAGGTAAAGCTCCCCGAGAGGGAACAGACCAACGAAAAGTTTTACCGATATAATACGAACAATCCGTAGGGGCCGATGCCCTCATCGGCCCGTGAACCGGGAACCGATGCGGCTTCGGGTCGATCAGGGGATCGACCCCTACGCGTCAACAGGTTAGGAGGACCTGAAATATGTCAAGACCTCTTGTCGCCGTCGTGGGGCGGCCCAACGTGGGCAAGTCCATGCTCTTCAACCGTCTGGTGGGCCAGCGGCTGAGCATCGTGGAGGACACGCCCGGTGTCACCCGCGACAGATTATACGCGCCCTGCGAGTGGTGCGGGCGCAGCTTTGATATGGTGGACACCGGCGGCATCGAGCCGAGCACCGACAGCGAGATCCTGCTCTTCATGCGTGAGCAGGCGCAGATCGCCATCGACACGGCCACGGTCATCATCCTGGTCTGCGACATCCGCACGGGCGTCACCGCCGCGGACAAGGACGTGGCGAACATGCTCAAGCGCTCGCACAAGCCCGTGGTGCTGGCCGTCAACAAGGCCGACTCCACCGGTGCGGAGGACCCCGCGCTCTATGAGTTTTACGAGCTCGGCCTCGGCGACCCCATCGCGGTCTCCGCCGTGCACGGCCACGGCACCGGCGATCTGCTGGACGCCTGCGTGCAGTATTTCCCGGAACAGGACGGGGACGAGGCCGAGGACGACTGTATCAAGGTCGCCGTCATCGGCAAGCCGAACGTGGGCAAGTCCTCGCTCATCAACCACATCCTCGGCGAGAAGCGCCTCATCGTCAGCGACATGGCGGGCACCACGCGCGACGCGGTGGATACCCTCTATGAAAACGAGCTGGGCCGCTTCATGTTCATCGACACCGCCGGCATCCGCCGCAAGTCGAAGGTGGAGGAGCGCGTGGAGAAGTTCTCCGTCATGCGCGCCCAGCTCGCCATCGAGAGGGCGGACGTCTGCCTCATCCTTCTGGATGCCCGGGACGGCGTGACCGATCAGGACACCAAGATCGCCGGTCTTGCGCACGAGGCGGGCAAGGCCAGCATCATCATCGTCAACAAGTGGGACCTCATAGAGAAAGAGACCGGCACCATGGAGAAGATGCGCAAGGATATCATGCGCGATCTCAGCTTCATGAGCTATGCCCCCGTGCTCTTTATCTCCGCCCTCACCGGCCAGCGCACCGACCGTATCTTTGAGCTCATCAACTTTGCCAACGACCAGAGCAACATGCGCATCTCCACCGGCATGCTCAACAACGTCCTGGCCGATGCCCAGGCGCGCGTCCAGCCCCCCACGGACAAGGGCCGCCGTCTGAAGATCTACTACATGACCCAGACCGGGATCAAGCCCCCCTGCTTTGTCATCTTCTGCAACTCCAGGGAGTTGTTCCACTTCTCCTATCAGCGCTATCTGGAAAACCAGATCCGCTCCGTGTTCGGGCTGGAGGGCACGCCCATACGCATCGTGATCCGCCAGAAAGGAGACAAGGAATGATCGTCTACTGGACCCTGCTGCTCTTGACGGCGCTGATCGCCTATCTCTTCGGCAGCATGGACACGCTGGTGCTCGCGTCAAACTTTGTCTTCCACCGCAACCTCCTGCGCCTGGGCAATCACAACAGTTGGCTTTCCAACTTCAGACGCCTCTACGGGTACGGCGGCTTTTTCAAGCTGCTGGCCGTGGAGCTGGTCAAGGATCTGATCCCCATTGCGGCGGGCTCCCTGCTGCTCGGCATCCGCGGCCACGCCGACGTGGGGCGCGCCTTCGCGGGCTTCGTGCTCGTGCTCGGCAGGCTCTGGCCCGCGCTCTACCGCTTCAAAGGCAGCCACGCCACGATCGCCATGCTCGTCGCGGGCTTCTGCGCCGGGACCTCCGTGGGCGCCGCGGGCATGATCGCCGCGGCGGTCGTCGTCGCCGTCACACGCTACCTCACCCTCGGCGCCCTCGCCGGGGCGGTGGTCTGCGTGATGGTCGCGGTCCTCGCGGTGGACGAGGCGCTGGTGCTGCGGCTCTTTCTGATGACGGCGGCGCTGGTCTTTATCAAGCACATCCCGGCCATCGTCCGCCTGTTCCGCCGTACCGAGCCGCGCCTCAGCCTTGAGGAGGACATCACCTACAAGCTCGACGAATAAGCGCCCCGCATTTTTGCGGAGCGTTTTTCGTCGTTGGGAGGAATCAACATGACAAGACAGAGAGAGACCGGGCCGGACAGACTGCGCGCGCTGGCCGCCTTCTTCGTGGTGGGCGTCCACCTGTTTCCCCTGCTCACAGGTCTGGGCGTACACGGGCCGGGGCTTCCCCGCTCGGCGGAGTTATTTTTCTACGCCCTGGTCTTCTGCGCGGTCAACTGCTTCGGCCTTCTCAGCGGCTATCTGGGCTATCGGGAGGAAAACAATCTCCCCCGCGTCTCGGCGCTGATCGTCCTGTGGCTGCAATTTCTGTTCTACCGCGTCGTCTTCCTGCTGCTGCCCGCGCTCACGGGACTTGCGGAGCCGGTCTCCCTCGCGGACATCTTTCTGCCGGTGACGCGGCGGGTCAACTGGTATATGAGCTGCTACTTTGAGATGATGCTCTTTGCGCCGCTGTTGAACCTCGTCATCCGCCGCACGTCAAAGGGAACGAACGCCCTGATGTGCCTCGTCCTCTTCGCGCTCTCCTCCGCCGCGGCGCTCCTGCGCGGCTTGACAAGCTGCGATCCCTTCCTGCTTTCAGACGGCTACAGCTGGATGTGGCTGGCCTTTCTCTACTTCTGGGGCGCCTCGGTCAGAAAACACGGCTGGGGTCGCAGCCTTTCCGCGCGGACGCTGTGGCTGCTCCTGCTCGGCGCGCTGCTGCTCATGTCCGGCTGGCGCTGGCTGGTACAAACTTTCGTCTTGTACCCGGATACTCCTATAATGCCGGGAAAAAACCTTCTCGCACGTTTTCCCCGGCTGCCGCGTCCGCCCTTTCCGCCCGACGGTTTTCCCGGCAGGACGGAAAAGATTTTTTACACCTATCCCTCCCCCACCGTCGCGGTCTCCGCGCTCTGCCTGCTGCTTCTGCATCTGAGAGGAAAACCCGGCAGGTATGACGCGCTGATTCAAAAGCTCTCCTCCGCGGCGCTGGGCGTCTTTCTGCTGCACACCACGGTGTACGCCTGGCTGCTCGTCCCAAACACGGCGCTGCTGAGTCCTCTCCCACCGCCCTGGGGCGCGGCGAACGTGCTGCTCTCATCCCTTGCGATCACCCTGCTGTGCATCCCGGTCGATCTGCTCCGCGCTCGTCTGTTCCGGCTTCTGGGCGTGAAAAAGCTCGCCGACCGGATTCAGGCGTGGGTCTATGCACACGGCCGAAGCTTTTGCGCGAGGTTTGATACTATTTCTTGATTAAATTCTTTAATCAAGAAAGCCGCAGTTCCCGCGGCGTTTTCAGCGTGAAACGCTGAAAACACGTCTCATACAAGAACCT
>CADAAM010000054.1:3712-20507 GCA_902785905.1 Oscillospiraceae bacterium
TATGAGACGTGTTTTGTGCCCAAGGGCACAAAACTGGCAGCGCGCTTTGCGCGATGCCTTTTCGTTAAAACGAGCCGTTTTAACGAAAAACAGTATTAGAACTTCCAGGTCTTCGGCGGCTCGGTGAAGGAATAGAGCGTCGCGGTCACGTTGCGCAGATACCAGACCTCGGTGTTGCCGTCGTCGGGGCTATACATGGCCTGCAGAGAGGGATAGGCCTCCAGCATGCTGACGCGGGCATCCCGGTCATCGTCGAGGACGGCGCTGCCCTCCACGCGCAGCCACTCGCCGCCGATCATGGCGCAGATCTCAAAGCGGGGATTGGCGTGGAGCTGGCGGGAGACGGCCTTGGATTTGCCGGTCTGGAAATAGAGGCGGTCTCTGTACAGATGGATGGTGCCGAAGGGGCGCACGCGGGGCTGTCCGTCCTCGCAGGTTCCGAGGAAATAGGTCCCGGCCTTTTTGAGCAGATCATAAACTTCGTTCATTGTTTTTCTTCCTTTCGCGCTGGATTTGTACTATTCTTATCATATACCCAAGGCAAGCACTTTCCTTGACTTTTCTGTAAACTTGTTGTACAGTTTCGATAATTCAGAACAGGGAGAAATATAAATGAGTTTTCCGGAACTGCTGCTGATCGCCGTGGGGCTGAGCATGGACGCCTTTGCGGTCTCGATCTGCAAGGGCTTGAGTCTCAAGAAGCTGGGCGCGGGGCACGCCGCCCTGGTGGGGCTCTACTTCGGCGGCTTTCAGGCGCTGATGCCGATGATCGGCTGGGCGCTGGGCTACCGCTTTGAGCATATTATCGAGAGCGTCGACCACTGGATCGCGTTCGCCCTGCTCACCATCATCGGACTGAGCATGATCCGCGAGGCGAACAAGGCCGAGGAATTAAACGATGATCTCGGCTTCAAGACCATGGTCCTGCTCGCCGTGGCCACCAGCATCGACGCGCTGGCCGTCGGCGTGACCTTCGCTTTCCTGCAGGTGCGCATCCTGCCCGCGGCGAGTCTCATCGGCGTGACGACCTTTTTGATTTCGGCCGTCGGCGTCTATATCGGCCACGTCTTCGGACTCAGGTACCGGGCCAAAGCGGAGATCGCGGGCGGCGTGATCCTCATCGGGATCGGCCTGAAGATCCTGCTGGAGCACCTCGGCATCGTGAAACTGTTTTAGGAGCGCTGTCATTTGAATTATAACACGAAAAACAGAGCGGTGATCCTGGTCCTGCTCGTTCTGCTGCTGGCGGGGCTGCTCGGCATCTTTACGCTGCGGCTGATGGATACCGCGCTTGCGGGAGGGCTTGCGGTGTACGCGCCTGTCGAAACCCCGGAGCCCACGCCCGAACCGACCCCGGAGCCCACGCCCGAACCGACCCCGGAGCCCACGCCCGAACCGACCCCGGAGCCCACGCCCGAACCTACGCCGGAACCCACGCCCGAACCGACCCCGGAACCCACGCCCGAACCAACGCCCGAACCGACCCCGGAGCCCACGCCCGAACCTACGCCGGAACCCACGCCCGAACCCACGCCCGCCCTGCGCAAGCGGACGGATCTGCTGGTGCTGGTCAACCCCTGGCATCCGATGGAGGAGGGCTATGAGCCGGAGCTCAAACAGGTGACCTGGGGTTATGACGACGATCAGTACATGGACGCGCGGGCGGCGGACGCGGCCTGGCAGATGGTGCTTGACTGCAATGAGGCGGGCAACGCCCCCTTCCTCTGCTCGGGCTACCGCTCGATGGAGAAGCAGGAAAATCTGTTCAACAGCAAGCTCGCCAAGCTGATCAAGGAGGAGGGCGTGGACCCGGCGGAGGCCCCGGCCATTGCCGCCATGTCGGTGGCCGTGCCCGGGACGAGCGAGCACCAGCTCGGTCTCGCCGCGGACATCATCGACTACAACTACCCCTATCTTGACGAGGAGCAGGAGAACATGCCCACCCAGAAATGGCTGATGGAGCACTGCTGGGACTACGGCTTCATCCTGCGCTACCCCAACGGCAAGAGCGACATCACCGGCATCATCTACGAGCCCTGGCACTACCGCTATGTGGGCGTCGAGGCGGCGCGGGAGATCCGCGATCTCGGCCTCACGCTGGAGGAGTACCTCGAACAGTATTACGAGCCGATCGAATAACTGTGGTGAAAGAGAACGCCGGTCGGCGTTCTCTTTCCTTTTAATCTCTGCGGGAATTGACAGAAAGCGCTTTCCCCGGTATAATATCGGCGTTTGACCGCATATTCCGGAAGTGACAGAAGGAGAAAGAAAACACATGGATTCACGCGCACAATGGGGAAGCAAGCTCGGCTTCATTCTGGCGGCGGCGGGCTCCGCCGTCGGTCTCGGCAATATATGGAAGTTTCCCGGCAGGGCCTATGAGGGCGGCGGCGGGACCTTCCTGCTGGTCTATCTGGCGGTGGTGCTCCTGCTCGGCGTGCCGCTGATGATGACGGAGCTCTCCGTCGGCCGGGCCAGCCAGTCCAACGTCGTCGGCGCGTTCACCCGTCTCGGCCACAAGGGCTACTCCTGGGTCGGCTGGATCGGCGTGCTTGGCGCGTTCATCATCACCAGCTACTACAGCCATGTCGGCGGCTGGGTGCTGCGCTACGTCTTCGGCTACGCCTTCGACGCGCCCCGGATCTACGCCGAGCCCCTCGGCTACTTCTACAACATGCTGGGCCTCCACCCGGACGGCACCACCGGTTTCCCGACGGCGGCGATCCTGTTCGCCGCGGCCTTCATCACCCTCAACGCGGTGGTCATCATCCGCGGCGTCGAGGGCGGCATCGAGAAGTTCAACAAGATCGGCATGCCCCTGCTGTTTGTGCTGCTGATCGTCCTGCTGGTGCGCGCGGTGACGCTGCCCGGCGCGCAGGAGGGCCTGGCCTATATGCTCTCCTTCGACGCCTCCAAGCTGAGCTTCAGCACCTTTATCTCCGCGCTGGGCCAGGCCTTCTACTCCCTGTCCATCGGCATGGCCATCATGATCACCTACGGCTCCTACCTGTCCAAATCCGAGAACATTGAGCGCAACACGCTCCTGATCTGCGGCATGGATACCCTGGTCGCGGTGCTGGCGGGCTTCATCGTTGTGCCCGCGGTCTTCGCCACCATCGGCCGGGGCGAGGTCGGCAAGGGCGGCGGCTTCGCGTTCGTGTCCCTCGCGGGCGTGTTCGAGCAGATGCCGGGCGGCCGCTTCTTCGGTGTTCTGTTCTACCTGCTGCTCCTGTTCGCGGCGCTGACCTCCAGCATCTCCCTGATCGAGAGCGTCGTCGCCTTTCTGACGGAGCGCTTCAGGCTCCCCCGCAAGGGCGCGACCATCGTGCTCTGCATTGTGCTGTTCCTGCTTGGCTGCCTCTACACCTGCTCCCAGGCGGCCTACCCGCTCAAGGGCGTGTGGGTCGACCCCGTGCACGGGCTTAGCTTCCCCGCTTTCTGCGACGCGATGGAGTTTCTGACCGACCGCGTCATGATCCCGGCCTGCGCCTTCGGCTGCTGCATCTTTGTCGGCTGGGCCTGGAAGCCCGAGAGCGCCGTCAGCGAGATCCGCCAGAGCGGCGCACACTTCGGCTGGGCGAAGCTCTACGGCTTCATCATCCGTTACCTCGCCCCGATCGCGATCATGACCATCCTGGTGCTGAGTCTTGCCACCGGCACCACATTGAGCTGATCATGCAAAACCCCCGCCGGACGAATCCGGCGGGGGTTAATGTGTAGACAAACCTCAAATAGAGCGTCATTCCGAGCCAGTGTCGCAACACTGGCGTGGGAATCCGTTCTCCGGCAGAATATCTGATTTGATGAGGCTTTCGGGGAATACGGATTGCCACCCCAGTGACACCAGCAGACTTTGTCGACAGAAGGACCCCCGCCGGACGAATCCGGCGGGGGTTTTTCTGTCAGCTCTCCTTTACCAGGTCAGCCAGGGTCTTGCTGCTCAGGTAGCCCGTGATCAGCGCGTTGAGCTCCTTCCACATGGGCAGCGTGCGGCAGTCTTTGGCCCGCTCGCAGCGGGCAGCGCCCTTTTCAAGGCAGCTGATCGGCGCAAGATCGCCCTCCGCAACGCGCAGAATTTCTTCGAGCGTGTATTCGTCCGGCTCTCGTGTCAGACGATAGCCGCCGCCCTTTCCGCGCACGCCCTCCACAAGCCGCGCCTCAACCAACGTAGGCAGAATGCGCTCCAAATATTTCAGGGATATCTGCTGTCGTCCGGCGACCTCCTTCATGGCTACGTAGGCCCCGTCGGAGTTTTCGGCCAAATCAATCATAACCCGCAGCGCGTAACGCCCGCGTGTGGATACCAGCATCACTTTGCTCCTTTCCCTCGAACGCGCAGAGCTCTGCGCGTTCTATTCTGAATTATAGCTAAAACGATTATACTACAGTTCATGCAATATAGTCAATTATTGGAAAAAACTTTTTTCAGTTTTTATTAAAAAAGTTTTATGCCAATAAGCCGAAAAAAGAAGACCTGGGATGTGCCCGGGTCTTCTTTTTTCGGCTTCTCGATCAGACCTCGACGGTCTCCCGTTCGTGTTCGACGGGGATCTCATCGTACATGGGGTCG
Organism: Oscillospiraceae bacterium; assembly: GCA_902785905.1. GTDB lineage: Bacteria > Bacillota > Clostridia > Oscillospirales > Oscillospiraceae > Limivicinus. The sequence goes on from CADAAM010000054.1 coordinate 8,283, forward strand.
GCCGGCTCGTCGATCAGGGAGAGGATGCACTCGCGCACCTCCGGATTTTCCGCGAGGAGGACGCCGCGCAGCCTGTCGAGCTTTTCCTCGATCTGCTCGGGCGTATACATGACCTGATGGCCGATGTAAATGAGGCTGTTGTCGGTCTTCTGCAGGCCCTCGGACTTGAGCAGCAGCTCCTCATAGAGCTTCTCGCCGGGGCGCAGGCCGGTGTATACGATCTTGATGTCGATCGAGCACGAAGACCTCGCCGCCCTTCGCGTAAGCCCCCGCCTGCAGGATCAGGGACACCGCCTCGGGAATGGTCATAAAGAAGCGGGTGACGCGCTTGTCCGTCACCGTGACGGGGCCGCCCTCGGCGATCTGCTTTTTGAAAAGCGGGATCACGCTGCCGTTGCTGCCGAGGACGTTGCCGAAGCGTACGGCGATATAGCGGGTATCGCTGCGGCCGTTCATGGACTGGACGATCATCTCACACAGGCGCTTGGACGCGCCCATGACATTGGTGGGGTTGACCGCCTTGTCGGTGGAGATGAGGATGAAGAGCGACGTACCGTAGTCCCCCGCTGCCTTTGCGACCTTGTAGGTGCCGAAGACGTTGTTCTTGATGGCCTCGGCAGGGCTGTCCTCCATCAGCGGGACATGCTTGTGCGCGGCGGCGTGGCAGACCACGTCCGGGCGGTAGCGCTCGAACACAAAGCGGACGCGCTGCTCGTCCCGCACCGAGCCGATCAGCACCAGCAGATTGAGCTCGGGGTGGCGGCGCTTGAGCTCCATCTGAATGTCGTAGGCGTTGTTTTCATAGATATCGAAGATAATGAGCAGCGAGGGTCCCAGCGCGGCGAGCTGGCGGCAGAGCTCGCTGCCGATAGAGCCGCCGCCGCCCGTGACCAGGACGGTTTTGCCGCGCACCTTTTCGCCGATGGCGTTGTTGTCGGTGTGCACCTGTGTGCGGCCGAGCAGGTCCTCGATGCTGACGCTGCGGACCTGCTGAAGCGTGACCTCGCCGTTTGCCAGCTGGCTGAGCGTGGGCAGGGCCTTGAGCGTGACGCCGAGGCTGCTGCAGCTCTCCAGGATTTCGTTTCTGACGCTCAGGGGCGCAGAGGGGATGCAGAAGATGATCTCCTCCACATGATAGCGCTCGACGGCTTCGGGGATCATGTCTCTGCCGCCGACCACCTTGACGCCGCGGATGCGCGTGCCGCGCTTGGCCGGATCGTCGTCAATGAGGCAGACGGCCTTGTTCCGGGAGCCCGGGTTTTCGTCGAATTCCCGTATCGCCATGGCGCCTGCGGTGCCCGCGCCGATGACAAGGGTGCGCTTGCGCGTGAGACCGCGCCGCCTGTTTTCGGCCTCGCGGCTCGCGCTGCGAAAGAGGTACCGGGACAGGGCCATGCAGACGAAGAGCAGCATGGCGAAGATGACGGGGAAGCTGCGCGGCAGCTTTCGACTGCCGATGAGGGTGATCACATGGTAGAAGCCGGCGGCTCCCGCGCAGGCAAGGCCGATGTTGATAAGCTCCCTTTCGCCTGCGTACTCCCAGCGGCTGCTGTAGAGATTAAAGAGCTTGAACAGCAGCAGTGAGAGCAGCGTCCCCGGAAGCGCGCAGAAGCGCAGCGTCTCAAAGAAGCCGAGGTAAGCCGCCACCGCCATCTGGTCCTCCACGCGCAGATAGAGCGCGGCGAGAGCCGTCAGGTTGAGCAGCAGAATATCTGTAAGGATCAGCACGACTGTGCCCATCCAATGTTTTTTTCCAAGCCGCTTGTTGTCGATCATAGCGCCTCCGTGATGATGGATGCCTTTATAAAAGCACTTCTCTGCCGGCGTCGGAAAACGCCGGATACAGAGTGGATTATAGCAAAACGCAGGCCAAAATGCAACTGTGACTCGACGCAACCCGTAAGGTCAGACTCGACGCGGCCCGTAAGGTCCGCAGCGCCTCCCGGGCGGGTTTCTGAAAAAAGTTCAAAAACAGCGAAAAAAATCCTTGCATTTTAAAATGCTTTGTGCTAATATAATTGAGCGCAAGAGATCCGGGTGTAGCGCAGTTGGTAGCGTGCTTGAATGGGGTTCAAGAGGCCGGATGAAACCGAAAGGTTTTGGAACTTTTCTTTTTCTTTCTTGGAGAAAATGTTACCGGCCAAAACGCCATGCAAGCACGCTTCTAACACTTCTTCTAACACCTTCTAACGCCTGTAGTGTAAATCGTCAGCTCACCAGCGCCTTTGCCATGGACATTTTCCTCTTCGCGTCAAGATGACCGTAGATATTGGCGGTGGTTTTGATGTCGCTGTGGCCCAGCCATTCCTGCACATCCTTGAGGGAAAAGCCCATGCTCAGCAGATTGCTTGCCGCGCTGTGCCGTAGCTCATGAAAGCGAATCTTCGGCAGCTTGTGTTCTTTGAGGAGCTTCTGAAACTTGTCCGTCACATAGTCCGGTGAGAACGGCCTGCCGTCGCTCCAGCGGAACACATAGTCACAGTCATGATACGTATCTCCGAAAAACGCCTTCTCCTTCTCCTGCTTTGCCCTGAGCTTCAGCAGGAGTTCTTTTATATCCGGCGTCATGGGAAAAGAGCGGCGACTCGCGTTGTTTTTGGTCTTATCCTTTGCGACGATGGTCGTGACTCTGGAGACGGTGCGGCGGATCGTGATCGTCTCAGCCTCAAAGTTCACGTAGTCCCAGCAGAGACCCAAGGCTTCGCTCCGGCGCAGGCCATAGAGCGCGGTCAAACGGACAAGGGGATAAAGGGGCTCATCCTTAATTTTCTCCAGCAGCTCGTCGATCTGAGACTTGGTATAAAACTTTGCCTCATAGCGTTCACAGGCCGGAAGCTTCACGAACTGGCAGGGGTTATTCGGGATCATGCCCTCGGCAACACAGTACAGAAGCGTTTGATTGACGATGTTCTTGAAGAGCTTCAGACTTCTCGGAGCGAGGCCGCCCTTCCCGTCCAGCCGGCCCTTCTTCGCTTTCTCGTTGATGAAATCCTGAAGATTGTCCTTGTTGATCTCACAAAGACGGAATCTCTTCTTTTCAAAGTAGGGGAAAATATGATTCTTCATCAGGTTTTCATATCCCTGCTTTGTTACCTCATCAATCGGATGTTCGAAATCCTCGGCTTTATCGGTATACCAAAGTTTGATCGCATCGACAAACGGCATATTGCCGCGATCCGCTTCCTCTTTGGCTCGCTGCTCCTCGGCTTGCTCATACTCTTCCAGCGTGTCGCGCAGGAGCTTTTGTGCCCTGGTCTTGTTGCCTTTTACAGTCAGCTCAGTGCTGATCCATTTGACTTTGCGCTTGCCCTTTTCGTAGGTGTTTAGAACGATATAGTATTTATTGTTTTTGATTTGCAGGCTTCCTGTCATTTTATAGCATTACTCCCTTCTTTGACAGGTGCAGAATAGCCCGCTGTTGCAAAGCCATTATAACTTGCGGCAGCGGGCTATTCAAGCACATAAAACATTTTCGTAAGTTTTAGCAAAAAATATACTTGATTTTATTATACTTTGCAGTATAATAAAATCTGTAAGCTAAAAATTAGAATTGGTGATTTGACACTGCGAGGTGATTTACATGGAAAGATTTATCGACCGCGAGCAGGAGCTGGAGACCCTGCAAAACGAATACGAGCGCCGGGGCAGCTCTCTGGTTATCCTCTACGGGCGGCGGCGCGCAGGAAAGACTACGCTGATCTCAGAGTTCATCAAGGATAAAAACGCGCTGTTTTTCCTTGCCAGCGAGGAATCAGAGACGCAGAACCGCAACGCTTTCAAGGACAAAGCTGCCGATTTCATTGGCAGCGCCCTGCTGCGTGAGGCCGGCGTCTCTTCCTGGGACGCGATCTTTGCCGCGATTATGGAACGCAGCTTTGAGTGCAAGCCAATCATCGTGATCGACGAGTTCCAGTATATCGGCAAGTCCAATCCTGCTTTCCCCTCCGTGTTCCAGCGCATTTGGGAGGAGCAGCTCAAAAACAAATCCGTCATGGTCATCCTCTGCGGCTCGCTGGTCTCCATGATGGAGTCCCAGACGCTGGCCTATAACAGCCCTCTCTACGGTCGTCGTACCGCGCAGATCCGGCTGGGGCAGATACCGTTCCGCTATTACGGAGCGTTTTTCCCTGGCCGAAGCCGGAAAGAACTTATCGAGATGTACGCCATCACCGGAGGAGTCCCGAAATACGTGGAGATGTTCTCTGAAGGCAAAGACATATACCGCGCCATACAGCGAAATATTCTCAATCGCTCCGGTTATCTGTATGATGAACCGCATTTCCTGCTGCAGCAGGAGGTCAGCGAGATCGGCAGCTATTTCTCCGTGATCCGGGCCATTGCTGCGGGCAATCACAAGCTGGCGGCCATTTCCTCCGCGCTGGAGGTCAAGGCCACCAGCCTGACCAAATATCTGAAAACGCTGATCGATCTGGACATCTTGGAGCGCGAGGTGCCCGTCACAGAGAATAACCCGGAAAAAAGCAAGCGAGGACTGTATAAAATCAAGGATAATTATATCCGTTTCTGGTTTGCCTTTGTGTATCCCAATATGAGCTTCATCGAGAGCGGCAACAGCCGGATCGTGCTGGATAAGATCCGAAAGGGCCTTGTCACCAGCCATACCGCTTTCGTCTATGAGGATGTCTGCCGGGAAAAGATGTGGGAGCTGAACGGAGATGACGCATGGCCCTTCCACTTTTCACGGATCGGGCGTCATTGGGACGCAGATACCGAGATCGACATTGCTGCCCTAGACCCGGAAGGGAAAAACCTGATCCTGGGGGAGTGCAAGTATTGGCAGGAGCCGGTCGGCATGAACATTCTGCATGAGCTGGAGCAAAAGGCAGAGCGCGTATCCTGGAACAAGGACCGCCGCAAAACATGGTTTGTCCTTTTCAGCATGGGCGGCTTTACCGATGAGTTGAGGCAGCTTGCCGAAGCGCGCCCCGACCTTTTGTTGGTGGATGACTCTATTGACGCATGAACTCCATAACGTCATTTTTCCTGATCCGGATTGCTGACCCGATACGGCGGCAGGGCAATTCCTTGTCCCGTATCAGCTTGTATACAGTGTTTTTGCATACCGCGAGCAGTTCAGCGGTCTGCTGAACGGTCAGTACATCCGGGTAATCCTTAAACTGTGTTTTTGCGAAAATAGGTTTTTCCGGCTGAACGTTTACAGCCAGGGCCTGATTCATAAGCAATCCTCCTTTTAAGTCGAAAGTTAAAATAGATTTTCAAATATCCGTACAAGCGTACAAGTGTACTAGGGCTTCATCCCGTACAGTTGTACGCTTGTACACTTGTTTCTATTTCATTTTTAATACGGGTGACGGTTTTGCAGCAGCTCGATTCCCACAAACCCACGGCCCCTGCGCCCATTCCCAATGTAAACATTGTTCGTGGCCTCCAGATTGTAGGTATCCTCATTTTCATGTAGAAAAGCACTGAAGCTGCGTTCGCTCAATGGGTGCAGAGAATTGTCCTCGCACCACAGCTTGTAAACGGCGTACAGCTCCTTCGTGCTGACCTCCATATCCGCTTTGAGCCGGATATACCAAACGGAACGTCTATGCTTTTGAACCAGTAAAATCCAATTTTGAGATGTTGCGGCGAACTGTTGAGATGAATGGCCTGTCAAATGTGGTTCCTGTTCCCTATGCGCTCGGCGCAGAGAGAGGGGAAGCAGAAATGCTGGTATCCGGCTCAGCCAGTACACAATTCAGAATCAAAGCTTTTGAGTATCAGGACAAAGAGACCGTCGGGACGATCACGCTGGACGAATATGTCCAAAAGCATGGGCTCCGCGTGGGACTTATCAAAGCCGATATTGAAGGCGCCGAGCATCTGATGCTGAAGGGGGCCATAAACACAATCAAAGAGCAAAAGCCCGCCCTACACAGGTCTTGCACGCTGGGAGGACGGCAGTTGGTGGTATTTGGAAAACGGTGTGATCTCTTACAGCACCACCGGGGTGGTCTACAGCGAAGGCATCGGCTGGTGGTATGTGCAAAACAGCCAGGTGATATTTAACTATACAGCTCTTGTATATCATCCCGAAATCGGCTTCCGGTATTGCCTGAACGGCCAGGTATTGTTTGATTACACAGGTCTTGCACGCTGGGAGGACGGCAGTTGGTGGTATTTGGAGAACGGTGGGATCACTTACAACACCACCGTGGTGGTCTACAGCGAAGGCCTCGGCTGGTGGTATGTGCAAAACAGCCAGGTGATATTTAACTATACTGGAATTGCCCATAAGGACGATGGCAGTTGGTGGTATGTGGAAAATGGATATATTACCCTCACATATACCGGAACGTGTGAATATGAAGGGGTCATTTACAATGTTGTCAACAGTCAGGTGATAATCGAAATAATCTATCAGGATATAGACAGCAATACAGTGCGTGTTGCTTCGTACAGCGGCAGCAACAGCGAACTGACTATTCCGGAGACCTATAACGGAAAGACTGTTGTGGAGATCGGTTCCTCTGCTTTTGAAAATCATACGGAGCTCACCAGCATTGATCTTCCGGATACAATCACTGTTATCGGGGCGAGGGCTTTTGCAGGCTGCTCCTCTCTCAGTTCGATGACATGATCCCAAGAACTGGATAAGTGTGACAGAAAAACAGGACTGAAAAACCGTCATCACTTACCCTAATCCATAGAAGCAAATGAAAGGGCTCTTGCAGACTCGTATCGACCAGGTATGATTCTGCAAGAGCCCAAGCTAATTCGTAACCGTAAATAACCCGTACTGAGGGCAAAAAGAAGGTAATCACTCAATAATTACCTGTTATACTTATTCTCCAATAAAGCGATAAGGTAGAACAAGTTGCGCAAATTTGAATAAAAAAGAAGACACGGTTTGCAGACTCTGTTAGAATGAAGTCGCGACACACCATTCTGAAAGGAGAAAGCAAACCATTGGTGAACTCCGGGCCGTTGTCAGTCTGAACACACTCGATGGCATAGGGAAAGCGCTTTACACAGTGCTTAATGAATTCAGAAGACGAATATGAATTGTGCTCCTTAAAGGCTTCAAGATAGCGGAAACGGCTGTATTCGTCGATGAAGGTATACTGGTAATAATAGCCGCCGTTCTCTTTAGTATCCTCGACGGCAGCTCCTACCAAGCAGGAGGCCGGGACGTATTTCACATCGATCTGGACCTTCTGACCGGGATAGCTTGCGGCTTTATACTTCTTGGTAACGTACTTTGGATTCGGCAGCTTAACCGCCATTTGGCCTCTTTTCCTTAAAAACCTATACAGGCCGGATATGGATCTGGTGTACCCACGTTGCCGCAGCTTCACCCAAAACACCACCAGGCCGGCATTAGGGTTCCTTCGGCGCATGTCGTTGATGAGCTTGATCTCTTCTGGCCGATGCTGTTTTGCGTGGCTGTGAGGCCGACGAGAGCGATCCTCCAGAGACTGCAGCGTGCCGTCATATCTCTTCATCCAGCGGTAGATATACTGGCGGTTTGTGCGGTAGCGGATCGCAGCCTTTTTAACGCCGTATTTCTGCGCGTAGTGAATTAGGGATTGCCTATACCGGGCTGTTTGTTTTATCTTGTTCATAGCGAATAGGATTCACCTGCCTTTGGTTTTGTCTGAGCAACTCAACCTTAGCACGTCGCTTTCCTATTCGCTATCCTTTTTTACCTTTTGTCACACATCATTGTAAACCCTACACTCACAATGAGTTCTGCCGACAAAAACATGTTGAAAAATGCGATATAATATGATAGTATTCTGGCGGAATTTATAATGAGAGGTAGTATTGCATTTTTTAAGCCTTACAATACAACAGAATCTGCTTTCCAGTTTTTAATGAGGAAGCATTTCGGAGGAAGGACTGCGTATAACGCCTGAGACCATTGCGAAGTACATACAGGCTCGTTCGTCAGATGGCCTTTCCGAAGCAAATATTCACTTATCAAGATGATAACTGAGCAATCGCATAAAGAACTTCTTATGACCGCTTCGGTCTATGTACGTATCCGCAATTATCATCTGCCCTATCTTCGGGAGTTTCAGCGGCTTGGCTGGGAGACACATCTCTTTCTTCGCTTAAGGGATTCAAAAAACATCCGTGCTTGATCTGCGTGATGCACGGATATCTGTTTGACGACAGCTCCCCGTTTTTCAAGCGCAGTTGTTTTTGGATGCCGAACGCCTGACAGCGCCGGAAGACTGCAGACAACTGAGAAATGAACTCGGCATCCCGGCGGATGCGTTTGTGCTGCTCTATCCGGTAGAGCTTTCCGGGAGGAAGAGCCGGCATGTGCTGATCGAGGGGATGCAGTATCTTCCGCAGGACGTGTATCTCAGAGTCGGCAGCGTGCTATGCGCAGAATGCCGTGTTGCCGCAGCTTATGGGGAACTGGTTTGCGGCAGAAAAAGAACAAACAGCAGCAGGAGAACCCGTTTGACCAGAGCGCATCAAGCTTTTCTCGCGTTCAATTTCAAAAAATTCTCACCATCGTGCTGGCGGTCTGCGCTCTTCTCATTGTGTATTTCTGCTTTCTCGCCGGGGATCAGCCGGTATTTCGCGATTCGCGCGGCGATCTCGCCATGCACGCCGCATGAACTCGGACAAGCCCCTGTCTCTGAGAGGACATGTCACCCAAGCGCTGCGCGGCAAGATCGAAAACTTTGATTTTGCCGCGCTGGAGCATGTCTCGTTTGAGCTCAAGCAAGGTGAAACGCTGGGCTTCATCGGGCACAACGGTGCGATCATGGGCTGCGACGTTCCTGGACGACAAATTTGACGAGATTATTGAGTTCTTCGGGCTTGGACGGTTTATTGAGTCGCCGATCCGCAACTATTACTCGGGTTTGTTGGAGCGCCTTGCGTTCAGCGTTTCTTCCATGGTGGAACCGGAAATCCCGATCGTGGATGAAACTCTCTCTGTCGGCGATTCAACTTTTCAGGAAAAAACCGGGCGCGGATGTCGTACCTGATGGGCGGCGGAAGGACGGTCTTGTTTGTAAGCTACAGTCTGAGTCAGATTCAGGAGATGTGCAGCAGAGTTATATGGCTTGAGCACGGACATCTGAAGATAATCGGAGACACGGAGACTATATGCAGCGCATATGAAAATGCCTGATAGAAGGAGAGAAGAAAAATGAAAGGAATCCTACTTGCGGGCGGCAGCGGGACAAGGCTGTATCCGCTTACCATGGTGACAAGCAAGCAGCTTCTTCCCGTCTATGACAAACCGATGGTTTACTATCCGCTGTCAACGCTGATGCTGGCGGGTATTCGCGATATTCTTTTGATTTCAACGCCGCAGGATACGCCGATTTTTGAACGGCTTCTTGGCAACGGCAGTCAGTTCGGTATTCACTTGAGCTATAAGGTCCAGCCCTCGCCGGATGGGCTGGCACAGGCATTCACACTCGGAGAAGAATTTATCGGCGGGGACGCCTGCGCGATGGTGCTCGGTGACAATATTTTCTACGGCAATGGTCTCGGAAAGATGCTTCGCAGCGCCGTGGAAAATGCGAAAAGCGGCCGCGCCACCATCTTCGGCTACTATGTGACTGATCCCGAACGTTTCGGCATCGTGGAGTTTGATGACAACTGCAAGGTGATTTCCGTAGAGGAAAAGCCTAAAAATCCCAAGAGTAATTACTGTATCACCGGCCTATATTTCTACCCCGCTGGTGTCAGCAATCTGGCCCATCAGATCAAGCCCTCGGCCCGCGGCGAGCTGGAGATCACATCGCTCAACGAAATGTATCTGAATCTGGACCGGCTTGATGTTCAGCTGTTTGGACGAGGCTTTGCTTGGCTGGATACCGGAACGATGGATTCTCTGGTGGACGCGGCGAATTTTGTGCGTACGATTGAGACCAGACAGAGCAGTCAGATTTCAGCACTCGAAGAGATCGCTTTCCGCAATGGTTGGATCGATAAAGAAAAGCTCATGCAATCGGCGGAACGCTACGGCAAATCTCCGTACGGACAACACCTCAAAAATGTTGCAGAAGGGAAAATGAGATACTGAAACTAAAAATCGGGAATTTTTACGTTTACCGAAACGGAAATCAAGGACGTTTATGTTATTGAACAGAAGGTCTACGGCGACAATCACAGCTGCTTTCTGGAAACTTATAAGAAAGCTGACTTTGACGCTGCAGGTCTCTGCTACGACTTTGTGCAGGACAATCCGTCGAGCTTCCGCAAGGGTGTTCTGCGAGGACTGCATTTCCAGACCCCCCAGTCCAAGCTCGTACGCCTACTGGAGGGCGAGGTTTTTGACATGGCCGTCGATCTGCGCCGCGGCAGCGAAACATACGGCAAGCGGACGGGCGTCCTCCTTTCCGGTGAAAGCAAGAAACAGTTTATGATCTCTCGCGGTTTTGCGCACGGCTTTGTGGTTGTGAGTGCTTACGCTGAGTTTGCCTGCAAATGCGGCGAGCTGTAGAATCCAAAATCAGTTTTTAAGGAGTTTCATCATGACCATTATTGTGACCGGCGGCGCCGGTTTTATCGGCAGCAATTTTGTGTTTTATGAACTTGACAAGCATCCTGAAGACCGGATCGTCTGTCTGGATAAGCTGACCTACGCGGGCAATTTGTCCACGCTCAAGTCCGTCATGGATAAGCCCAACTTCCGCTTTGTCAAGGACGATATCTGCGACCGCGAGGCCGTCTATCGCCTCTTTGAGGAGGAGCACCCGGACGTCGTGGTGAACTTTGCGGCGGAGAGCCATGTGGACCGCAGCATCGAAAACCCGAGCATTTTCCTGCAGACAAATATCATCGGCACCTCCGTGCTGATGGACGCCTGCCGCAAGTACGGCATCGGCCGCTATCACCAGGTCTCCACGGACGAGGTCTACGGCGACCTGCCGCTGGACCGTCCCGACCTGTTCTTCACGGAGTCCACGCCTATCCACACCAGCTCTCCCTATTCAAGCTCCAAGGCCGGGGCGGATCTGCTGGTGCAGGCCTATCACCGCACCTACGGCCTGCCCGTCACCATCAGCCGCTGCTCCAACAACTACGGGCCTTACCATTTCCCCGAGAAGCTGATCCCGCTGATGATCGCCAACTGCCTGAACGACAAGCCGCTGCCCGTCTACGGACAGGGGCTCAATGTGCGTGACTGGCTCTATGTCGAAGACCACTGCAAAGCCATCGACATGATTATCCGCAAGGGTCACGAGGGCGAGGTCTACAACGTCGGCGGCCACAACGAGATGCGCAACATCGATATTGTCAAGCTCATCTGCCATGAGCTGGACAAGCCCGAGACGCTCATCACCTATGTCACCGACCGCAAGGGCCACGACATGCGCTACGCCATCGACCCCACCAAGATCCACAATGAGCTTGGCTGGCTGCCGGAGACCAGGTTTGAAGACGGTATCAAGAAGACCATCCGCTGGTATCTGGACAACAAGCCCTGGTGGCAGGAGATCATCTCCGGTGAATACCAAAACTATTACGAAAAGATGTATGGAAACCGATAAGCCTCTGATCTCCATTCTGATGGCCGTCTATGAGCCCAGGATGGACTGGCTGAAAGCGCAGCTTGGTTCACTGGTGGCTCAGACCTATCTGAACCTGTGTCTCCATTTCAGAGCCGACTGTTTGCTCCGAAGAAATTCTGGCCTGCGTTGAGCAGTGCATACACAGCTTCCCCTTCACCTTTGTACGCAGTGAAAAGAGCCTGTGTTCCACCGGCACTTTTAAAGTGCTTACAAAAGAGGCGGAGAGAGAGTGCTTCGCCTATTGCAGCCAGTATGATGGATGATGGATGGATCAAGAACGGCGGGGCGCTTCTCGTATGCTCCGACATGTATATTATCGACGAGCACGGAAGGACGACGGCCGAAAGCATCACCCGGGTGCGCAGACACCATGTTTTTCACAGCGGGTCCGGTCTTGCGCCGTCACCTCTCGTGAGAAACTATGTCGTCGGGTGTACGATGCTGATTCGCGCTTTGGCTATGGCCTTCCCGCTGTCGGCACGGATACCCGGTCCGCACACCGATCCCCATGATTATTGAGATTTGTCTTTTCCATTTGTTGCCCCTTTTAGGGAAAGCCCCATGGATTTATCCACAGGGCTTCCCGAAAAAGGGGTTATTCTTTTGGATGGCTTATACTGGTCTCCCATAAAACGGCTTAAAGCCGTTTTATAGCGCCAAAGGCGCGTCGGAGACCTATGAGACGTGTTTTGTGCCCAAGGGCACAAAA
>CADAAM010000055.1 GCA_902785905.1 Oscillospiraceae bacterium
GAGGTCAATATGCTATGCCTTTTTCAACATACTTTGACTAATTAGAGAGACGTTGCCTCTCAATAGCTCCTTTTGCTATTTTGAGACAACGCCTTTTTCACGAGCATCAGCTCTGCGCGCGCATGGAGAGGAAGGCGTTGATAAAGCCGTCGAGGTCGCCGTTCATGACGTTGTCGATGTTGCCGTTTTCGTAGTCGGTACGGTGATCCTTGACAAGCTGGTAGGGCATGAAGACGTAAGAGCGGATCTGGCTGCCCCACTCGATCTTCATCTGCACGCCCTTGATGTCGCTGATCTTCTCCAGGTGCTCGCGCTCCTTGATCTCGGCGAGGCGCGCGCGCAGCATGTTTTTGCAGTTTTCGAGGTTCTGGAAATGGCTGCGCTCTACCTGGCTGGAGACCACGATGCCGGTGGGCTTGTGGATCAGGCGCACGGCCGAGGAGGTCTTGTTGACCTTCTGGCCGCCCGCGCCGGAGGAGCGGTAGACCTGCATTTCGATATCCTCGTCCCGCAGCTCGATCTCGTTGTCGTTGGCGATCTCGGGCATAACCTCCACCGCGGCGAAGGAGGTGTGTCGCCGCCCCGCGGCGTCAAAGGGGGAGACGCGCACCAGGCGGTGGATGCCGTGCTCGCTCTTTAAAAAGCCGTAGGCGTTCTCGCCCTCGATCATGATGGTGGCGCTCTTGATGCCGGCCTCATCCCCGTCGAGGTAGTCCATCACGCGGACTTTATAGCCGTGGCGGTCGGCCCACATATTGTACATGCGGTAGAGCATGGAGGCCCAGTCCTGCGCCTCGGTGCCGCCGGCGCCCGCGTGGAACGTGAGGATGGCGTTGTTCGCGTCATACTCCCCGGTCAGCAGGGTGGACAGGCGGGTGGACTCCATCTTCTCGGTGAATTCCGCGTACTCGCTCTGCAGCTCGGGCAGCATGGAGTCGTCGTTTTCCTCGATGGCCATCTCGCACAGGGTCATCATATCGTCCCAGGACGTGCAGAGGCGGTTGAAATTGTCCACCTTGTCCTTGAGGTTTTTCAGGCGCTTCTGGACCTTCTGGGACTTCTCCACATCGTTCCAGAAGCCCTCTCTCGCACTGGCCGCCTCAAGCTCCTCGATCTCCTTCTGGGCGGGTTCGAGCTTGAGCGCTTCGCGCAGCACGTCAAGCTGCGGCTTGCAATTGTTGAGTTTTACCTTGTATTCGTCAAATTCCAGCATAATCTTTAACCGCTTTCGTTCATATTGTCAATTTGAGATTAACGGTATAATATTATACACAAAAACTCCCCGCTTGTAAATCGCTTTTTTATTCCGTTTCTGCCTGTAGACCGGTCTGCGTGGAGATGCTTCGGAGGATATAGATACATGATCTCACATGGCAAGGAAATCAAGGTTTTCACCGGCAATTCCAACCCCGCCCTGGCTGAGCACATCTGTGCCGAGCTGTACAGAACCCTCGGCAACGCGAATGTGTCCCAGTTTGCCGACGGGGAGTGTTCCGTCTCCGTGTTTGAGCCTGTCCGCGGCAAGGACGTGTTCATCGTCCAGTCCACCTGCGACCATGTCAATGATAATCTCATGGAGCTGCTCATCATGATTGATGCCATGCGCAGAGCTTCCGCCGGACGCGTCACCGCCGTCATCCCCTATTTCGGCTACGCCCGTCAGGACCGCAAGGCCAAGAGCCGTGATCCCATCTCCGCCAAGCTCGTCGCAAACCTCATCACCGCCGCCGGCGCCGACCGCGTTCTGACCATGGACCTCCACGCCGCCCAGATCCAGGGCTTTTTCGACATCCCCGTGGACAATCTCCAGGGCAGCCACCTCTTCGTCAAGCACTACGTCAGCAAGTTCGGCAAGGGCAACGAGGACGTGATGGTCGTCTCCCCCGACGTGGGCAGCACCGCCCGCGCCCGCGCCTTTTCCATGAAACTGGGTCTCAACATGGCCATCGTGGACAAGCGGCGTGAGCGCGCCAATCAGTCCGAGGTTATGAACATCATCGGCGACGTCAACGGCAAGATCTGCATCCTGCTGGACGATATTGTGGACACCGCGGGTTCTCTCTGCGGCGCGGCCAAGGCCATCAAGGAGATCGGCGGCGCGAAGGAGGTCTATGCCTGCGCGACCCACGGCGTGCTGTCCGGCCCCGCCCTCGACCGCATCAACTCCAGCTGCATTGAGGAACTGCTGCTGCTCGACACCATCCCCTACCCCAAGGGACGCCCCATGTGCCCCAAGATCAAGTATCTGTCCACCGCCTCCGTCTTCGCCGAGGCGATCCGCCGCATTTACGAGGAAGTGTCCATTTCCAATCTGTTTGACTGAGTCTCTATGCTGTTCAAATCATCCGGTTCCTTTTCCTGGCTTGTCGCCTTTCTCGGCAATCCCGGCCCCCGCTATGAGTGCACCAGGCACAACGCTGGCTTCATGGCCGGGGACGCCCTCGCGAAAAAGCTGGGTGCGAGCATCAGCCGTCTGCGCTTCAAGGCCCTCACTGCCGAATGTGAGATAAACGGCGAGCGGGTCCTGCTCATGAAGCCCCAGACCTTTATGAACCTCTCGGGCGAAGCGGTCGGCGAGGCTGCGCGCTTTTACAAAATTCCGCCCGAGCATGTCCTTGTCGTCTCCGACGAGGTGAGTCTTCCCCTCGGCAAGCTGCGCGTGCGCCAGAAAGGCTCAGCCGGCGGCCACAACGGCCTCAAAAGCATCATCGCCGCCCTCGGCAGCGACGGCTTCCCCCGCGTCCGCATCGGCGTGGGCGCGCCGCCTCATCCCGAGTACGACATGGCGGACTGGGTCCTGTCGGTTTTCCGCAACCAGGACCTGGAGGATATGCAGTCCGCCGCCCAGCGCGCGGCGGAGGCCGTGATTACTTACATCAGCGATGGCCCGGAGCGTGCCATGAACCGCTTCAACTAACCCCAGCGATCCCCGGATATTTTGCAGAAAATTATTTTGAGGAGGCTGCCCATGAAGAAAAAACTCATCGCAATGCTTCTGGCGGGCGGACAGGGCTCCCGTCTGTACGCTCTGACCCAGAGTGAAGCCAAGCCCAGCGTGCCTTTCGGAGGCAAGTACAGAATCATCGACTTTCCCCTCTCCAACTGCGCGAATTCCGGCATTGACACCGTCGGCGTCATGACCCAGTATCGGCCCCTGAAGCTCAACAGCTATATCGGCAGCGGCCAGCCCTGGGATCTGGACGTGAACGACGGCGGCGTCTACATTCTCCCGCCCTATCAGTCCGCGGGCGAAAAGGGCTCCTGGTTCTCCGGCACGGCCAACGCCATCTATCAGAACCTGGCCTTCGTTGAGAACTACAATCCCGACGCCGTGGTGATCCTCTCCGGCGACCACATCTACAAGATGGACTACGCCGATATGCTGCGCGACCATCTGGAGCATAACGCCGCCTGCACCATCTCCGTGCTGACCGTCACCCTGGAAGAGGCCACCCGCTTCGGCATGATGAACCTCGGTGAGGACGGCTACATCAAGGAGTTTGAGGAAAAGCCCAAGCACCCCAAGAGCACCCTGGCCTCCATGGGTATCTATGTCTTTGACTGGCAGAAGCTGCGCAAGTATCTGATTCAGGACGAGGCCGACCCCAATTCCCGCCACGACTTTGGTCACAACATCATCCCCGCCATGATCGCCGACGGCGAGAAGATCTGGCCCTACCGTTTCCAGGGTTACTGGAGAGACGTCGGCACCATCGACAGTCTCTGGGAAGCCAACATGGATATGCTCACCCCGCACCTGATCGACCTCTACGATCCCGAGTGGCCCATCAGCGCCAGAAGCCCCATTTGCCCCCCGCATCAGGTCGGCTCCCATGCGGAAATCAACCACTCCATCGTCACCGAGGGCTGCGAGATCGACGGCATCGTCACCAACTCCGTCCTCTCCCCCTCCGTCAAGATCGGCGTCGGCGCGAACATTGAGTACAGCGTCCTGATGCCCGGCGTCGTGGTTGAGGCGGGCGCGTCTGTCAAGTACGCCATCATCGGCGAGAACAGCGTCGTCCATGCCGGCGCGGTCGTCGGCGCTTCCCCCGCTCCCGGCCAGCAGAAGAGCATTACCACCATCGGCCCCGATATTGAGATCCCCGCCGGCTCCACCGTCAAAGTCGGAGCCATGATCAGCAGCAGCGAGGAGGTTTAAGCCATGAAAGATTACCACGGCCTGATATTTGCCTACTACACCGACCCCAAACTGCGCGAGCTCGTCAGCATGCGCACCGCCGCTTCCCTGCCCTTCTGCGGCAGATACAGACTCATCGACTTCTCCCTCTCCGCCATGCGCAACGCGGGCATTGTCGACGTCGGCGTCATCATGCAGCGCGACTACCAGTCCCTGCTTGACCACCTCGGCGGCGGCAAGGCCTGGGATATGGCCCGCCGTACCGGCGGTCTGCGCATGCTGCCCCCCTTCGGTCTGCCCGAGTACCACCGCGGCAACTACGCCGGCACGATGGAGGCTCTGATTGCGGTCAGCTCCTACATCAAGGATGTCCAGGCCAAGTACTTTGTCCTCATGCTGGGCGACATGTGCGCCAACATTGACCTGACCCTCCCCATGGAGCAGCACCGCAAGTCCGGCGCGCCCATCACCGCCATCTGCACCGACCGCGCCGACGCCGCCGGCTTCCGCATGACCTACATCCCCGGCGAGGACGGCTATGCCAAGCAGCTGCTGGTCGATACCGTCGACGAAAAGGAAGGCGTTCTGTCTCTCGAGGCCTATATCATCAACAAGGAAACCTTGCTTGAGCTGATCGAGACCAGCCACGCGCAGAGCCTCCACCGCTTCCACAAGGACACCCTGGACAAGTGGCTGAAGGAAGGCGGCAAGATGGATATCTACGTCCACCACGGCTACACCGCCCTCGTCCGCACGGCCGAGAGCTTCTATAAGGCCAACATGGACATGCTCGATCCCGACATCCGCCACGAGCTCTTCCCGGCCGAGCGCCCCGTCTTCACCAAGATCCGCGAGGAAGTCAGCACTTACTACAGCTCTGACTCCTACTCCCGCAACTCCCTGGTGGCCGACAACTGCATCATCGAAGGCAGCATCGAAAACTGCATCGTCTTCTCCGGCGCGCGCATCCGCAAGGGCGCCAAGCTCAAGGACTGCATCGTGATGAGCGACTGCATCGTTGAGACCGGCTGTGTGCTCGACCACTGCATCATCGACAAGGACGTCAGCTTCTCCGCCGGCACGGTGCTTACGGGCAACGAAAAGCTCCCGCTCATCGTCCCGAAGGGCTCCCACATCTGACTTTCTTTTCCCGGCAACAGTCCCGGCGCGCCGGACCAAAGCCTGCGCGCCGGGCTTTCCGCTTTCCGATCAAGGGCCCGGAAACACGGACCCTTGATCGGGCAGCCGAATACAAGGCAAAGCCTTTTATTATAGATCAGCATTCCCTACATTTAGTTAAAGGCAGGTACTTTTATGAAAAATCAGATTTCCCGCGAAGAGATCCGCAGCGCCATTGAAGACAAGCTCTGTGCGCAGTTCAGCATTTCCAGCGCCGAGGCCACCGACGAGCAGATCTTTGAGGCTACCGCCATCGTCATCCGCGAGCTTATGAGCCGCCTCCTCGCTGTTCAGAATCCCCGCAGGGGCGAGAAAGAGGTTCACTACATGTCCATGGAATTTCTCATGGGCCGCAGCCTCATGAAGAACGCCTACAATCTCGGCGTGTCCGAGGCTGTCATCGGCGCTCTGGAGGACATGGGCCGCAGCGCTGCCGACATCTTTGAGGAGGAGCCCGACGCCGGTCTCGGCAACGGCGGTCTCGGCCGTCTCGCCGCCTGCTACATGGACTCCATGGCCACTGAGGGTCTGCAGGCCACCGGCTACTCCATCTGCTACGAGCTGGGCATTTTCAAGCAGCGCTTTGAAAACGGCAAGCAGGTCGAGGTCTCCGACAACTGGCGCACTGCCGCCGACAGCTGGCTCATTCCCCGTTACGAGGATATGGTCGAGGTCCGCTTCGGCGGTCAGGTCTCCCCGCACTGGGACAACTACGGCCACTATCACGCCGAATATACCGGCTACACCGCCGTCTACGCCGTGCCGCGCGACATGCTGATCGCGGGCTACGGCGCGAAGGATATCAACACCCTGCGTCTCTGGGACGCCAAGAGCCCCTACTCCCTCGACATGTACCTCTTCTCCGCGGGCGAGTATGTCAAGAGCATGGCCGAGCGCACCATGGCCGAGGTCATCACCAAGGTTCTCTACCCCGCCGACGACCACATCGAGGGCAAAACCCTGCGTCTCAAGCAGCAGTACTTCTTCGTCTCCGCCTCCGCGCAGGATATCGTGCGCAGCCACATCCGCAAGTGGGGCGACATCCGCTCCTTCTCCCGCCATCATGTCATCCAGATCAACGACACCCACCCCACCATGATCATCCCCGAGCTCATGCGCATCTTCATGGACGAGTGCGGTCTCGGCTGGGACGAGGCCTGGGAGCTGGTCAAGAACAGCGTGGCCTACACCAACCACACCGTCATGAGCGAGGCGCTCGAAAAGTGGCCGCAGGAGCTCTTCCAGCAGCTGCTGCCCCGCCTGTGGGAGATCATGTGCGAGATCAACCGCCGCTGGTGCGACTTCCTCGTCACCAAGTTCGGCGCAGGCGACAGACTCGGCCGCAACCTGATCATCCGCGACGGCCAGGTACATATGGCCAATCTCTGCCTTGCCTCCTGCTACATGGTCAACGGCGTGTCCCGCCTGCACGGCGAGATTCTGAAAAATGACCTCTTCCACGATCTCTACACCATCTGGCCCGAGCGCTTTACCCACGTCACCAACGGCATCGACCACCGCCGCTGGCTCGCCCAGATCAACCCCGGCCTGCATGAGCTTATCGTCGATCTTCTCGGAAACGATGACTACCTGCTCAAGCCGGAAAACCTCTCCGCGCTGGCTAAATACGAGGACGACGAGACCGTGCGCGCGCGTCTGAACGACATCAAGTACGCCAACAAGCTGCGCTTTGCCGACTTTGCCAAGCGCAACGACAACTTTGCCCTCAATCCCGACGCCGTGATGGACGTCCAGGTCAAGCGTCTGCATGAGTACAAGCGTCAGCTCCTGTGCGCGATGCACATCGTTGCGCTCCAGCTTCGTCTGCGCGACAACCCCAACATGGAGTTTGTCCCCAGAACCTATGTCTTCGGCGCCAAGGCCGCCGCGGGCTATAAGGTTGCCAAGCGCATCATTGAGATGATCCTCTCTCTTGCCAACGACATCAACAACGATCCCGTCTGCAAGGACCGCCTGCAGGTCTACTTTGTGGAGAACTACCGCGTCAGCGCGGCCGAGGCCATTGTCCCCGCCGCCCAGGTGTCCGAGCAGATCTCTACCGCCGGCAAGGAGGCCTCCGGCACCGGCTGCATGAAGCTGATGATGAACGGTGCGGTCACAATCGGCACCCTTGACGGCGCGAACGTCGAGATGTACGAGCGCCTCGGCGACAAGAACCTCTACCTCTTCGGTCTGCACACCGATGAGATCGCCGAGTGGCGCCGCCACGGCTACGATCCCAACGGCATGGCCAAGGCCGACGCCGAGCTCTACCGCGTCTGCATGCACATCATGAACGGCTTCTCCGACGGCAAGAGCTATTCCGACGTCATCTCCCATCTGCTCTTCAACGGCGACCAGTACATGGTCATCGCCGACTTCCGCAGCTACGCGGACGCACAGGAGCGTCTGTACAAGGCCATTTCCAATCCCTCCGAGATGGGCCGTCTCTCCCTCATCAACACCGCGCAGAGCGGCTTCTTCGCCGCTGACCGCGCGATCCGCGAGTACGCCAAGAATATATGGCACATCAACTGAATCCAAAAAATGACGCCGTCGCGGTAATCGGCGGCGTCAACATGGACATCTGGGGCAGACCCACGGGCGCGCTTGTCATGCACGACTCCTGCCCCGGCACCGTCCGCATGACCCCGGGCGGCGTGGGGCGCAACATTGCCCACAATCTGCGCCTGCTGGGACTGGAGGTCGCTTTCATCACGGCCATGGGGGATGATCTCATCGGCCGGGCGCTGATGGACGCCTGCCTGGAGCAGGGCTTTCGGATGCAGCACACGCTGGTGAAGAAGGACGGACACAGCTCCACCTACCTCTTTGTCACGGAGGCGGGCGGGGACATGTGCGCAGCCATCAACGACATGGACATCTGCGCCGCCCTCACGCCGAACTTTTTTGAGACGCTGCTGCCGAAACTGCGGGATTATCGGGCCATCGTGCTGGACACGAATCTGCCGACGGAATCCATCGCCTGGCTCTGCACGCACTCCCGTCTCCCGCTCTACGCCGACACGGTCTCCGCCGCCAAGGCCCCGCGGCTCCTGCCCCATCTGAAACGGCTTCAGGCCCTCAAGACCAACGCCCTGGAGGCCGCCGCCCTCACCGGCGAGAAGGACGCGGAGCAGGCGGCTAAAAAGCTCGCAAGACTCTGCCCCGGGCGTATCTTTGTCAGCCTCGGCGCGGACGGCATGCTCGCCGCCGAGCGCGACAAGCTGGTCTATCTGCCGGTGTACGAGACGGAGGTCGTCAACGCCACCGGTGCGGGGGACGCGGCCGCCGCCGCGATCGTCTGGGCCGGTCTGCACCGCTTCGATCTCACAGCTTCCGCCCAGCTCGCGCAGCTGGCGGGCAGCATCACCTGCCGCAGCCCCTACGCGAACAACCCGGAGCTCGCCGCCCTGCCGCAGCTGATGTAATCATGTGTGACAGTAATGTGACACTTCTTGTGCTACCATATCTTTGTCACGGGAAATAAAATGTGGAGGCGATAAACTTGGATAATATTACGAAACTGTCCGATAGTGCTCTTGATCATGTTTCCGGCGGTGCGGCAGTCCTCGGTTCTGCCGTGAGATGCAAGGTCACTTCCCCGCTCTATAACGCCAATCCCGCAGGTTTCAATAACAGGAGCTCTTCCAACATGCTCTGCACGGTGGAGCCCAATGCGGACGTCAAGCTCTATGAGTATGGCCAGCAGTTCTGCAAAGTCATTTACCAGGGAAAGATCGGCTGGATCGAAACCGAGAACCTGATCATCGTTTAAAACACTTGAGCCGCAAAAATGGGAGCTTCCGAAGAAGCTCCCATTTTTTATATGGATTATACGTGAAGGGGGACTCCCCGTCCCCCTTCACAGATCCCCCTTGCAAGTCCGACTTGGGTTGCAAGGCTTTATCGACAGCTTGAGACGCTTTGCGCAGCGGCTCAAGTTTTTTTATGCTTCTCTTACGCGATACTCGTTGACGTAGTTGATGCCGTTGATCGTCTTGCCGTACAGGGCCAGGAACTCCTCAAAGCAGAGGTGGTTGTCCATGATGTACTTTGCGGCTTCCTTACCCACATAGCGGTAGTGTCCCGCATTGCAGGCCCTGCCGTAGACCTCGGCCTTGTCCTCGGGATAGCGGACAATGAAGCCGTACTCGGCGCAGTGCTCGTTCATCCACTCGCAGACCGGAGTGCCGGCGACAGTCTCGTCATGCTCGTTTGAATAGTTGTGATCGGCCCAGTAGTAGGACTCGTCCGTGATGTCGAAGGCGAGACCGGTGGAATGCTCGCTGCAGCCGGCAGCAAAGACATGCTGCGCGGCGTTGTAGGAGCTACCGGGGTAGAAACGGCAGTACTCCTGATCGTACTTGCCGTACTTGTGCATCGCTTCCTCATACCAGAAAGTCGTATATTCCCAGTTACGGTAGGCCGTGCACATGTATACCTCGAAGCCCTGCGCCCGCGCGGCGTCCAGAAAATCCCTCGTGGCCTGCGCACAGCGGGTGTCCATATACTGGTTCTCCACGTTTTCGACGTGAGGGTGATAGCGGCTCACCCCCTGGTGGGGTCCGGCGTAGAGAAATTCCCAGCTCGTGATGTCCACATCCGGAAGCGGCGGCAACTCGATCACAGGCTTTGGGGTAGGCGTCGGTTCCGGGGTCGGGGTCGGCTCCGGGGTCGGAGTCGGCTCCCGGGCTGCGGCAGCCTCCGCCTCCCGCGCAGCCTGCTCCGCTCTCACCGAGGCGGGTATGGCCTCTCTCTCCTGCCTGTCACAGCCCGCCGCCGACAGAAGCATCAGCAGCGCGAGCAGCAAAAGCGGCGTTCTCTTTATGCTCATACGCTGAACTGCTGCCAGAATTCCTCAAGCGTGAGGCCGTTGTCCATGATGTAGTGCGCGGCCTCCTCGCCGACATAGCGGAAATGCCAGCCCTCATTCATGACACCGGTGACGTCCTCCTTCCCGGTCGGGAAGCGCAGGATGAAGCCGTAGTCAGCGCAGTGATCGCGCAGCCATGCAAAGGTCTCAGTCTGGAAAATCTCGTCGTTCTTGATCTCGCGGTAGTGGTCGGTGATATCGCAGCACAGGCCGGTCTGGTGCTCGCTGCAGCCGGCGGGCATGGTGATATAGTGGCCGCGCGCGTCCTTGCCGTCGGAGATGCCGTTATTCTGGCAGATGCGGGTAAAGTTCGCCGCCTGCTCGGAATAGCTGCGGTAGCCGGACGAGAGATACACCGGCAGTCCCGCCGCCTTGCAGCCGAGGGCGAAGTCCAGCAGGGGCTGGGCGATGCGCGCGTCCACGGCGATGCGGTTGGGGTTATAGGAGGTCTGGAGATCCGTCTCGTCCGCCGTCATGTTGAGGTAGACAAGATTCTCCGGCTCGTACTGGCCGATGGAGTGGTCGCCGTTGACGAGCATATACTTCCAATCCGTGAGATCAAAGGGTGAAGATTCCGCAGCCGGAGCGGGAGCGGGCACCTCGGCCGGAGCCGGGACGGGTTCCTCGGTCAGGGCAAACGCTTCCTCCGTGGCCGCCGGGGCATAGCTCATCTGAACAGGCGTCTCCGGCGCGGCGTTCATGGCGACGCCCTCCTCGAAGCCCTCCGGATGCAGACCGCCGGCGGGGCCCCAGGCTTCAACGTCCACGCTGTGCCAGTGGATCTGTTCCTGACGATAGGTATAGAAGCCCAGAAGCGCGAGGGCGAGGAGGCCGATAATGATTCTTCCGACACGATTTTTCATGCTGTCCTCCAAAAAAGATCGTTTCTCATAC